>JBQGCF010000345.1:0-8230 GCA_052038315.1 Iamia sp. | reverse complement strand
CCCCCGCGCCGGGCCGCCCCGTGGGTTGGGGGGGCGACCGGGTGGTCGTCCCGGCCCCCCTGGGCCTCGGCCGCCTCGCCGGCGCCCAGCACGTCACCGGCGGCGCCGGCGATGTCCTGCCAGGTGTCGACCTGGCTGTCGCTCAGGGTGGCGATCGTCGGGGCGATCACGGCCAGGTCGTCGTAGTCCTGCTGGTCCTCGACCAGGTAGGTGGCGACGATCAGGTCGGGGTCGAGGGCGATGATCTCCTCCATCAGGGCGCCCTTGTCCGACGACGAGGAGGCGACCAGCGGGGTCGAGTCGCCCAGCCCGTCCTGCCAGGGGAGCTCGTCCTGGAGGGTCAGGTCCTGCAGGTGCCCGACGAGCGGGGCGTCGAGGGCGGTGAGGACGTCGGTCCACTGGGTGTCGAGCGAGACGATCCGCTCGGGCCGCTCGGTGATCTCGGTGCTCCCGTAGCGGTGCTCGATCGTCACCGGGGCGAAGGCGGCCGCCTCGTCGGCCGGCGCCGTCGTCGTCGTGCTCCCGGAGCCCTCGTCGTCGGAGCCACTCCCGCTGCACCCGGCCACCACGGCCAGGGCGAGGAGCGCGGCGAGCAGTCGGTAGGTCCACCTAACAGCCATGGTCGGGGACGGTAACAGTCGCGCCCCCGGCGTGAAGATGCCGGGGGGTGGCGTGAACCTGGCGTGAAGGCCGTTGAGGCCGTGGTGGGGTCGCCGTACACCGGCGCCATGACCTCCCGCATCGCCCGCCTCACCGCCCGCTGGCGCCGTCCGTCGGAGCCGCCGCCCGCCGATCCCACCCGGCCCCACCCGGTCGTCCGCGACGGGATCCCGATCGCCCACGAGGGCCCTCCCGGCTTCCCCGGCCGGAACGAGCACGAGTCCGACGAGCAGGGGTCCGACGAGCACGGGGGCGACGAGCGATGAGGGACGTGATCCTGCTCGCCGTCATCGTCGGCTTCTTCGCCCTCGCCGCCCTGTACGTCCGCTGGGCCGATCGCCTGGTCGGCCCGGACGAGGACGGTGACCGATGAGCGCCGACAACGCCATCGGCCTGGTGCTGGCGATCGCCCTGATCGCCTTCCTGGTCGTCGCCCTGATCAACCCGGAGCGGTTCTGATGTCGGCCGCCGCCCTCCTCTCGCTCGGCCTGCTCGTCGGGCTGATCGCCGTGACCATGGGTCCGCTCGGCCGCTACATGGCCGCCGTCTACGGGGCGAACGACGACGACGGCTCGGCGCCCGGCGACCGGGTCTTCGGCCCGATCGAGCGCACGATCTACCGGCTGGCCCGGATCGACCCGGACCGGGAGCAGCGCTGGACGGCCTACGCCGGCTCCGTGCTCGCCTTCAGCGTCGCCTCGGCCGTCGGCCTCTACGGCCTGCTCCGCCTGCAGGGCTCGCTCCCCGGCAACCCGAACGACGTCGCCGGCGTCAGCCCGACGATCGCCTTCAACACCGCGGTCAGCTTCGTCACCAACACGAACTGGCAGTCCTACGGCGGCGAGTCGACGATGAGCCACCTGTCCCAGGCGATGGGGCTGACCGTGCAGAACTTCGTGTCGGCGGCGGTCGGCATGGCCGTCGCCGCCGCCCTGATCCGGGGCCTGGCCCGCAGCCGGGCCACGACGATCGGCAGCTTCTGGGTCGACCTGGTGCGGGGCACCGTCCGCATCCTGCTGCCGCTGTCGCTGGTGGCCGCCGTCTTCCTCGTCAGCCAGGGCGTGATCCAGAACCTGCACGGCTTCACCGAGGTCCGCACGGTCGAGGGCGCCGTCCAGTCGATCCCCGGCGGGCCGGTCGCCGGCCAGCTGGCCATCAAGCAGCTGGGCACCAACGGCGGCGGCTTCCTCAACGCCAACTCGGCCCACCCGTTCGAGAACCCCACGCCGCTGTCGAACCTGGCCGAGGTCTACCTGCTGCTGATCATCCCCTTCGCCTTCACCGTGACCTACGGGGTGATGGTGCGGGACAGGCGGCAGGGCCGGGTGATCCTCGGCGTGATGATGGGCCTCTGGCTGGCCACGTCGCTGCTGGCCGGCTTCGCCGAGACGAACGGCAACCCGGCCCTCGACCGGATCGGGGTCGACCAGAGCGTCAGCGCCGTGCAGGCCGGGGGCAACGCCGAGGGCAAGGAGCTGCGCATCGGCCCCGGCGCCTCGGGGGTGTTCGCGGCCTCGACGACGGGCACCTCGACCGGCGCCGTCAACGCCTCCCACGACAGCATGACCCCGCTCGGCGGGATGGTCCCGATGGCCAACATGATGCTGGGCGAGGTCACCCCCGGCGGCGTGGGGGTCGGCATGGTCGGGATGCTCCTCTACGCCATCCTCGCCGTCTTCATCGCCGGGCTGATGGTGGGCCGCACGCCCGAGCTGCTGGGCAAGAAGGTCCAGGCCACCGAGGTGAAGCTGATCATGCTCTACCTGCTGGCCATGCCCCTGGCCCTGCTCGGCTTCGCCGCCGCCTCGGTGGTGATGGGCACCGCCACCAGCTCGATCGGCGACGCCGGCCCGCACGGCTTCTCCGAGGTGCTCTACGCCTTCGCCTCGGCCGCCAACAACAACGGCTCGGCCTTCGGCAGCCTCGACGCCACCACCGACTGGTACACGACCGCCCTCGGCATCGCCATGCTCGTCGGCCGCTTCCTGCTGATCGTGCCCGCCCTCGCCGTGGCCGGCTCGCTGGCCCGCAAGCAGAAGGTGCCCGCCACCGCCGGCACCTTCCCGACGACCAGCCCGCTGTTCGGCGGCCTCCTCGCCGGCGTCGTCCTCATCGTCGCCGGCCTGACCTTCTTCCCCGCCCTGGCCCTGGGCCCGATCGTGGAGCACCTCTCGCTGTGATCATCGACGCCTCCATCCTGAAGCCGGCCGCGGTCGACTCCGTCCGCAAGCTCGACCCCCGGGCCATGGCCCGCAACCCGGTCATGTTCGTGGTCGAGGTCGGCAGCGTCCTGACCACCTTCCTCTGGCTGCGCGACCGCACGCTGTTCGCCGGGCTGATCGCCGCCTGGCTGTGGTTCACCGTGCTGTTCGCCAACCTGGCCGAGGCGGTGGCCGAGGGCCGGGGCAAGGCCCAGGCCGCGACCCTCCGCCACACCCGCCAGGAGACGACGGCCTTCGTGCGGGGCGCCGACGGCGTCGTCCGCGAGGTGCCGAGCACCCAGCTGGCGGTGGGCGACCTGTGCGTCGTCACCGCCGGCCAGGTGATCCCCGGCGACGGCGACGTGGTCGAGGGCGTGGCCACCGTCGACGAGTCGGCCATCACCGGCGAGTCGGCGCCGGTGATCCGCGAGTCGGGCGGCGACCGCTCGGCCGTCACCGGCGGCACCCGGGTGCTGTCCGACGAGATCGTCGTGCGGATCACGGCCAAGCCGGGCGAGACGTTCCTCGACCGGATGATCGCCCTGGTCGAGGGGGCCGACCGCCAGAAGACGCCCAACGAGATCGCCCTCAGCATCCTGCTGGCCGGGCTGACGATCATCTTCCTGCTGGCGGTGGCCAGCCTCCAGCCCTTCGCCATCCACGCCGGCGCCGAGCAACCCCTCGTCGTGCTGGTCGCCCTGCTGGTGTGCCTGATCCCCACGACGATCGGCGGACTGCTGTCGGCCATCGGCATCGCCGGGATGGACCGGCTGGTGCAGCGCAACGTGCTGGCCATGTCCGGTCGGGCCGTCGAGGCGGCGGGCGACTGCTCGACCCTGCTGCTCGACAAGACGGGCACCATCACCTTCGGCAACCGCCAGGCCACCGAGCTGATCCCGGTGGCCGGGGTCGACGAGGGTCGGCTGGCGGCGGCCGCGCTGGCGGCGAGCCTGGCCGACGAGACGCCCGAGGGCCGCTCGATCGTGGCCCTGGCCGCCGATGTCTACGGCCTCTCGACCGAGGCCGAGCCGGGGGCGACCTTCGTGCCCTTCACGGCCCAGACCCGGATGAGCGGGGTGGACGTCCCGGATGAGGCCGGCGATCGGCAGCTGCGCAAGGGGGCCGGCGACGCGGTCCGCCGCTGGGTGGCCGACGCCGGCGGCCACGTGCCGGCCGACCTGGCCGAGATCGTCGAGGGCGTCTCCACCGCGGGCGCCACGCCGCTCGTCGTGGCCGACGGGCCCGAGGTGCTCGGCGTCATCCGGCTCAAGGACGTGGTCAAGCCGGGCATGGCCGAGCGCTTCGCCGAGCTCCGGTCGATGGGCATCCGCACGGTGATGATCACCGGCGACAACCCGCTCACCGCGGCCGCCATCGCCGCCGAGGCCGGGGTCGACGACCACCTGGCCGAGGCCACGCCCGAGGACAAGATGGCCCTGATCCGCGAGGAGCAGGCCGGCGGGAACCTGGTGGCCATGACCGGTGACGGCACCAACGACGCCCCGGCCCTGGCCGCCGCGGATGTCGGGGTGGCCATGAACACCGGCACCCAGGCGGCCAAGGAGGCGGGGAACATGGTCGACCTCGACTCCGACCCGACGAAGCTGATCGAGATCGTCGCCATCGGCAAGCAGCTCCTGATCACCCGGGGCGCCCTGACGACGTTCTCGATCGCCAACGACGTGGCCAAGTACTTCGCCATCGTCCCGGCCATGTTCTCGATCGCCTTCCCGGCCCTCGACAGCATCAACGTCATGGGGCTGTCGACGCCCCGCACGGCGATCCTCAGCGCGGTGATCTTCAACGCCCTGGTGATCGTCGGCCTGATCCCGCTGGCTCTGCGGGGCGTGCGCTTCCGGGCCGAGGCGGCGGCCGACGTGCTGCGCCGCAACCTCCTCGTCTACGGCGTGGGCGGGATCGTCACGCCCTTCGTCGGCATCAAGGTCATCGACATCGTCATCAGCGCCCTGGGAGTGAAGTGATGAGGAAGCAGCTCGTCCCCGCCGTCGTCGTGTTCCTGGCCCTCACCGTGGTGTGCGGCATCGTCTACCCGGCGGTCGTCACCGCCGCCGCCCAGGTCGGGTGGTCGGACGAGGCCGACGGCTCGCTGGTGCGGTCCGCCACCGGCGAGGTGGTCGGCTCGGCCCTGCTGGCCCAGGGGTTCACCGAGCCGCGGTACTTCCACCCCCGCCCGTCGGCGGCCGGCGACGGCTACGACGGCGCGGCCAGCTCGGCCTCCAACCTCGGTCCCTCCTCGGAGGAGCTGTGGGCGCTGGTCGAGGAGCGGGCGGTGGCCTACCGGGAGGAGAACGGCCTGCCGGCCGACGCCCTCGTGCCCGTCGACGCCGTCACCGCCTCGGGCTCGGGCCTCGACCCCGACATCTCGGTGGCCAACGCCCGGCTCCAGGCGCCCCGGGTGGCGGCCGCCCGGGACGTGCCCGTCGCGGCGGTGCTCGCCCTCGTCGACGCCCACACCACCGGCCGCACGGCGGCGATCCTCGGCGAGACCCGGGTCGACGTCCTCGCCCTCAACCTGGCCCTCGACGCGTAGCCCTCGACGGGAGGGGTTGAGGGCCCCGGGGGTCGGACGTGCGACCCTGTGCAGGTGGCTGTACAGGTGGAGCGTGTGCCGGGGACGTCGTCGGAGGTCGTGGGCGACCGCTGCCTGGTCGTCGACCCCGACGGGCGCCACGTCCTGACCCTCAGCCCGACGGGCTCGCTGGTGTGGGCGGCGATCGACGGGCGGCGGGACGACACCGCCCTGGCCCGGCACCTCCTGGAGCGCACCCGCGGGGGGACGCCGGAGCGGGCCGAGGCGGACGTGGCCCGCTTCCTGGCCGAGCTGCAGGCCGCGGGGCTGGTGCGGAGGGTGGATGCTCCGGGTTGACGGGGTGGCCAAGACCTACCCGCCGCCCCCGTGGTGGCTGCGCCGCCTGGTGCGGACCGCGTCGGACCAACCGGTGCGGGCCCTCACGGGCGTCGACCTCACCGTCGAGAGGGGCGAGATCGTCGGGCTGATCGGGCCCAACGGCGCCGGCAAGTCGACGCTCGTCCGGTCGATCGCCGGGCTGCTCGAACCCGACGAGGGCACGATCACGATCGAGGGCGCGGCGACCCGGATCGAGAAGCTCGACGCCCTCGGGCTCGTCCTGGCCGACGACCGCGGCCTCTACTGGCGGCTCGACGGGCGCCGGAACCTGGTGCTCTTCGGCCAGCTGCGGGGCCTGTCCCGGACGGCGGCCGAGCAGGAGGCGGACCGCGTGGCCGCCGAGGTCGGTCTGGTCCTCGACGACAAGCGGGTGTTCGGCTGGTCGTCGGGGATGCGGGCCCGGCTCAACGTGGCCCGGGCCCTGCTCCACCAGCCCGCCCTCCTCGTGCTCGACGAGCCGACCCGCAGCCTCGACCCGGTGGCCAGCGACGAGATCGGCCGCGTCCTGCGGGCCCAGGCCGACGGGGGGCGGGCCGTGCTGCTGTCCAGCCACCGGCTCGACGAGGTGGAGCGGTGGTGCGACCGCGTCGTGGCGATCGTCGGTGGGACGGTCCGCTTCGCCGGCACCCGGTCCGAGCTGGCCGCGAGCGGCGAGGGCCTCCGCGACCTGCTGGCCGCACCGTGAACGGCCCGGGGAGCAGCCCCCTCCGGCGCCGAGGCCGGGCGGTCGCCGCCATCGCCCGGCGCGACTGGTACGTCCTGCGGTCGTACCCGCTGCAGTTCCTGACCGGGTTCGGGCGCTCGCTGGTGGCCATCGCCGCCATCGCCACCACCGCCCGGCTCGTCCGCGACGCCCCCGAGCTGGAGCGCTACGGCGGCGACTACTTCCCGTTCGTCCTCCTCGGCATGTCGATCCTCGTGTTCGTCACTGTCGGCATCACCACGTTCAGCAACCGGATCGTCGAGGAGCAGAACCTCGGGACGCTCGAGGTCGTGCTGGCCTCGCCGGTCGACCTGGCCACCTTCCTCGTCGGCGGGCTGGTCGTGCCCATGGCCCGGGCGGTGGTGGTCGTCATCGGCTACGTGGTGGTCGCCCACGTCGCCTTCGGCGTGCGGCTGGACCCGGACGGCCTGGTCGTGGCCGTCCCGGTGGCGGTGCTGACCGTCGTGGCCTTCGGGGCCATCGGCGTGCTCTCGGCCTCGCTGGTGCTGCTGACCAAGCGCTCCGACCCCATCGCCCTCGTCGCCGCCCAGGCCTCGACCTTCCTCGGCGGTGCCCTCTTCCCGATCGCCCTCCTGCCGGGCTGGTTGCGCTGGTCGGCCCGCTGCTTCCCCAGCTACTGGTCGATCGAGGCCCTGCGCCGGGCCCTGCTGGGCGACGAGGGGCTGGGTGCGGCGGTGGGCCCGACGCTCGTGCTGGCCGCCTTCGCCGTCGGGCTGGTCGTGGTGGCGGCGCTGGCGTTCCGGGCGTCGGTGCGGCTGGGTCGCCGGCTCGGCACGCTCGGCGCCTACTAGCGGCGATGGCCCGTCCCCATCCCGTCCTCGTCGAGGTCGCTGCCGGCCGGGCCGTCGACCCGGCCGCCGTGAGCCCCGAGGTGCTGGCCTCGGCCACCGACCACGGCATGGCCGGGCACCTCCACGACGCCCTGGTCGCCGCCGGGGGGCCGATCCCGACGGCCCTGGCCCGGGCCGACCTGGCCGGCCGCGGCCGGGTCCGGCGCTGGCGGGCCGCGGCGGCCGAGGCGGTGGCCACGCTCGAGGTGGCCGGCTACCGGGTGCTGGTGATCAAGGGGGCGGCCGAGGAGCAGGTGGCCGGGCTGCGCCCCGGGACGCGGGTGCCGGCCGACATCGACCTCCTGCTCCACCCCGACCACGCCGCCGACCTGTTCGCCGCGGCCCAGGCCCTCGACCCGGCCCACCGGCCCAAGCCCTCGATCCACCCGGTGCTGTCGACGCCGGTGGCCGGTCCCGACGGCTTCGTCGTCGACCTCCACGTCGACGCCCTCAAGATGACGACGCCGGCGTGGGCGCCCGGCCGGCCCTGGGCCGATGCGGTGGCGGTGGGGGACCTCCGCACCCTGGCCCCGGAGGCCGCCCTGGTGGTGCGGGCGACCCACCACGCCCGGGACGGCTACCGGTCGCTCGAGCACCACGCCACCATCCGGGCCCTCGCCACCGCCCCTGGCCTCGACGCCGACGCGGTGTGGGGCTGGGCCGACGAGGAGGGCATCGGCGCCCTGCTCGCCGCCACCCTGCGGATCGTGGCCGACGACCTCGGCGTGCCGCCGCTGCTCGACCCGGCCGGGCCCGCCCGGGCCCCCCGGAGCCAGGCCTGGGCGATCGCCCACCCGGCCGGCACCCGCCTGCTGGGCCCCGACCGGCCCCGCCACCCGGTCCGGAAGCGGGCGGGCTGGGCCCTCGTGCGCCGGGGTGGCACCCC
>JBQGCF010000344.1:0-9818 GCA_052038315.1 Iamia sp. | reverse complement strand
ACCTGGCCCCCTCCGACGACGGGCCCGAGCTGCCCGAGCTCCCCGGAGGGCTGCCCGAGGACCCCACCGCCCCGACGACCACCGCGCCCCAGACGCCGACCACCGCACCCCCCGAGCGGCTGGCCCCGGCCCCGCAGCTGCCGGCCGAGCAGGGCGCCTACGCCTTCATCGGCACCGAGGCCGACGGCGACCCGATCACCTGGGACCCGTGCGAGACGATCCAGTACGTCGTCAACGTGCACCGGGCCCCGCCCGGGGCGGCCGAGATCCTGGCCGAGGCGCTGGCCCAGGTCAGCCAGGCCACCGGCCTGGTCTTCGAGGACCGGGGGCTGACCGACGAGCCGCCGTCGTTCGAGCGCGAGCTGGAGGACCCGGCCCGCTACGGCGACGGCTGGTCGCCGGTGAACATCGCCTGGACCGACCCGCACGAGCTGCCCCTCCTGACCGAGGAGGACGCCGCCGGTCTGGCCGGGCCGTCGTGGGTGCCCACCGGCGGGGGCGAGATGGAGCACGTCAGCGGCACCGTCGCCCTCGACGGGGTCCTGTCGGCCGAGCTGATCGAGGAGGGTCGCCGCAGCGACATCCTCCACCTGGTCATGCACGAGCTGGGCCACCTCGTCGGGCTCGACCACGTCGGCGAGCAGGCCGAGGTCATGTACGACGGCTACGACTCGCTCTGGCGCCCGGAGTGGGGCCCCGGCGACCGGACCGGCCTGGCCATGGTCGGCTCGGGGGAGTGCGACCCCGACGTCTGAGCCCGGCGTCTGCCCCGGCGTGGCGGCAGCCGCTGTCGAGCAGCCAACGAGAACGCGTTCTACAGTGACCTGGACACCTGACCAGGAGACCTGATCGCCATGGCTGAGCCCATCGTCCACGACTCGTTCCTCATCGGCGGAGACTGGGTGGCCCCACGGGGCACGGGGACGATCGAGGTGATCAACCCGTCGACCGAGGAGCTGTTCGGCACCGTCCCCGAGGGCACCGTCGCCGACATCGACGCCGCGGTGGCCGCCGCCCGCCAGGCCTTCGACGCCGGTCCCTGGACCGAGATGGGCGCCAAGGAGCGGGGGGCGATCCTCGCCTCCGTCTCCCAGGCCATGCAGGCCGACATGCAGGGCCTGGCCGAGCTGATCGCCGGCGAGATGGGCTCGCCGGTGTCGTGGGCCGTGATGGGCCAGGTCTTCGCGGCGACGATGATCGCCGACCAGTACGTCGGGCTGGCCGACAGCTACGAGTTCACCGACATCCGGGCCGGGATGATGGGCCCGTCGGAGGTGCGCAAGGTCCCCTACGGCGTGGTCGCCGCCATCGTCCCGTGGAACGTCCCCCTCTTCGAGGCGATCATCAAGCTGGCGCCCGCCCTGGTCGCCGGGTGCACGGTCGTGCTCAAGCCGGCCCCCGAGACGCCCATCTCGGCCCAGGCCCTCGGCCAGATCCTGCAGGACGCCGGGCTGCCCCCGGGCGTGGTCAACATCGTCCCCGCCGGTCGGGAGGTGGGCGAGCACCTCGTGACCCACCCCGACGTCGACAAGGTCACCTTCACCGGCTCGACCGCCGCCGGCCGCCACATCGCCGGGCTCTGCGGCCAGCTGCTCCGGCCGGTCACCCTGGAGCTGGGCGGCAAGTCGGCGGCGATCATCCTCGACGACGCCGACCTGGCCGCCACCATCCCCGCCCTCGTCCCCGCCGGCGTCATGAACAACGGCCAGGCGTGTGTGGCCCAGACCCGCATCCTCGCCAGCCGGAGCCGCTACGGCGACGTGGTCGACGCCGTGACCGAGGCCGTCGGTGCCCTGAAGGTCGGCGACGCCCTCGACCCCGAGACCGCCGTCGGCCCGCTCGTGGCCGAGCGCCAGCGGGAGCGGGTCCTGGGCCTCATCGAGTCCGGCCGGTCCGAGGGCGCCCGGGTCACCGTCGGCGGCGGTCGCCCGGCGGGGCTCGACAGGGGCTGGTTCGTCGAGCCCACCGTCTTCGCCGACGCCACCAACGCCATGACGATCGCCCAGGAGGAGATCTTCGGCCCGGTGCTGACGGTCATCCCCTACGACGACGTCGAGGACGCGGTCCGCCTCGCCAACGACTCGCCCTACGGCCTGTCCGGCTCGGTGTGGGGCGCCGACCACGAGGCCGCCGCCGAGGTCGGCCGGCGCATCCGCACCGGCACCATGAACATCAACACGTTCATGATGGACATGTGCTCGCCGTTCGGCGGGTTCAAGGCGTCGGGCCTGGGCCGGGAGCTGGGCCCCGAGGGGCTGGAGGCGTTCCTCCAGCACCAGACGATCGCCCACGCGGCCCAGGGCTGAGCGGTGGCCCTCCCGAGCCCGAGGGACCCCGACGAGCTGAGGGCCACGCTGACCGGTTGGCTGGCGGCCCGCACCGGCGAGGACGTCACCGTCCAGGAGGCCGGCGGGCCGCCGACGACCGGCTTCAGCAACGAGACGATCCTGGCCGACGCGACCTGGGGCGGCCAGGAGCACCGGCTGGTCGTGCGGGTGCAGCCGACGACCCACACCGTCTTCCCCCACGACCTGTTCGAGGTCCAGCACCGGGTCATGTCGGCGCTGGGCGGCGAGCCCGGGCTGCGGGTGCCGACGCTGCGCTGGTTCGAGGAGGACCCGTCGATCCTCGGCGCGCCGTTCATGGTGATGGACCGGGTCGACGGCGAGGCGCCCTGCGACAGCCCGCCCTACACGATGGAGGGCTGGCTCAAGGACGGTGGCGAGGACCTCCAGCGGGCGGTCTGGGAGCGGGGCCTCGACGCCATGGCCGCGGTCCACCGGGTCGACTGGAAGGGGCTCGGGCTGGGCGACCTCGACCCCTGCCCCGACGGGGGCAGCCGTCTCGGCCGCCGGGTCGACGACTGGGCCGACTTCCTCGCCTGGTGCTCGCCCGACGCCCGCCAGGAGGTCCCCGAGCTCGGGATCGCCTGGCTGCGGGAGAACCGGCCGCCCGACATCGACGACGTGACCCTCTGCTGGGGCGACAGCCGCATCGGCAACCAGCTCTTCGGCGGGCGGGACTCGGCCGACACCGTCCACGTCGCCGCCGTCCTCGACTGGGAGATGGTCCACGTCGGCGACCCGATCCAGGACCTGGGCTGGTTCACGTGGCTCGACCACACCTTGTCGGCCGGCCTCGACCTGCCCCGTCTCCCGGGCCTGCCGTCGGTCGAGGAGACCACCGCCCGCTGGGAGGCCGCCACCGGCCGCTCGGCCGAGCACCACCGCTGGGCCGAGATCAACGCCGGCGTCGGCTTCGCCATCGTCATGGTCCGCCTGACCGCCCTGCTCAAGGAGACGGACCTGTTCCCCCAGGACTCCGACTTCGAGCGCACCAACATGGCCTGCGTCGCCCTCGAGCGTGCCCTCGCGGCCATGGACGTCCACCCCTCCGACATCCGGTAGGTCGCGCCATGACGCTGTCGCCGCTCGACGAGTACCCGATCCACGTCCGCCGACCCCGCCCCGCCACCCCAGGGCGCAGTCGTCGGACGTGGATGGCGCCGACCGCCGGACAGCCGTCTGGTGGATCCCCCCGCAGCCACGGGGGTCCCGTGTCATGACGCTGTCGCCGCTCGACGAGTACCCGATCCACCAGGCGCCGATCTCGATGCGGCACGTGGCCACGTCGGACCGGAACTTCTACGACCGGTACTACTTCAACTGCCACGGCAGCAGCGACGAAGCCTTCGTCGTGTTCAGCATGGGGCAGTACCCGAACCTCGGCGTGCAGGACTCGTTCCTCCTCGTCGCCGATGCCACGACCCACAACGTGATCCGGGCCAGCCGGGCCCTCACCACCGACCGGATGGACACGACCTGTGGACCGATGCGGATCGAGGTGATCGAGCCGTTGGACGTCGTCCGGGTCGTGTGCGAGGAGACCGAGCACGGGATCGCCTGCGACATGACGTGGCGGGGGACGATCCCGGCCCACGAGGAGCCGGGCCAGGTGATGCGGCTCAACGAGCGCCAGACGTTCGACTCGATGCGCTACGCCCAGACCGGCCGCTGGGAGGGTTGGGTCCAGGTCGACGACCGGCGCTTCGAGGTCACGCCGGACCGCTGGTGGGGGAGCCGGGACCGGTCGTGGGGCATCCGCCCGGTCGGCGAGCCCGAGCCGCCCGGCATCCAGGCCGCCCGCCCCATGGAGGGCTTCTACTGGATCTACTGCCCCATGCAGTTCGACGACTTCTCGATCCTCTGCATCTACCAGGACCTGCCCGACGGCTCGCCGGTGGTGCGCCAGGCGGTCCGGGTCTGGCCCGACGGGAGGACCGACGACCTGGGCCCGCCCACCATCGACCTGCGCTTCGAGGAGGGGACCCGCATGGCGACGGGGGCCACCTGGCACCTGGCCGAGCCGGACGGCACGCCGCTCGACATCGACGTCGAGGTGCTGCTCCCCGTGCACCTCAGCAAGGCGACCGGCTACGGCTCGGAGCCCGACTGGCGCCACGGCATGTGGCAGGGCGACCTGGTCGTCCAGGGCCTGCGGTTCGACCTGACCGACCCGGAGGTCCTGGCCTCGATCTGGGGCATCAAGGAGAGCGTCAGCCGCTTCACCTTCGGCGACCACGTCGGCCACGGCCTCTTCGAGTGGCTCCTGATCGGCCGTCACGACCCCAGCGGCTGGACCGGCTGGTAGGTTCGCCGCCCGAGGAGGGCAGGCGATGACACGAAGGTGGTCCACCACACTGGTCGCGGCGCTGGCAGTGCTGGCGACGACGGTGCCGACGACGGGTGCGGCCGGGGCCCAGGCCCCGACGCCGCGGGCCGACGCGCCGCCCGAGGGGGCGGTGCTGTTCTTCCCCCAGATCTCCGCACAGACGACGTCGTTCTGGAACGGCCAGCGGGCCGAGCACGCGATCCCCTGGGACGATCCGCCCCGGCCCATCGGGCAGCCGTTGGTCGGCAACTTCGACGCCGACGGCTTCGACGAGGCCTACGGCTACACGATCGGCAGCACCGACCAGGCCCACGTCCGGCCCTTCTTCGCCGGTGGCCCCGAGGCGCCGGTGTTCGACGTCGAGATGCTCGGCTCGCACCTGTCCGGCAGCTACATCCCGCTGGTGGGCGACTTCGGGGGCCCGACCGGGCCCGGCGGGCGGTCGATCGACGACATCCTCTGGTACGCCCCGGGCTCGGTCCGGGACACCCTGTGGATCCACGGCACCGACGGCGCCGCCACCCGGTACCACCTCCGGATCGACGGCGACTACCGGCCCGTCGTGCTGGAGGGCGACGGCTTCGGGCCGGAGGCGATCCTCTGGTACGCGCCGGGCCCGGCGGCGGACTCGGTGTGGGACTTCGGCGGCGCCCCCGCCGGCAGCCACCGCCGGTTCTCCCTGCGGGTCGACGGTGACTACCAGCCGACGTCGTTCGCCACCGACGACGCCCGTCTCGTGCACTGGTACTCGGCCACCGGGGCCGACGCGACCTGGCGGTTCGGCGGCATCTCGGACGGTGCCTTCCGCTTCACCAAGCTGGCGACGCCCCAGGTCACGGGGCCGCGACGACCGATCGCGCTCGACCGGGGCGACACCGCAGGGGTGCTGCTGTACGCCCCGGGGGCGACCGAGGAGGAGTACGTGGGCACCACCGGTGCGGCGGGCACCGCGCTGGCCCGAGCCGCCGCCCCGCAGATCTGGGGGGACTACCGGCACGTCGTCGCCGGCGACGTCGCCTCGGCGGTCCCCGGCCAGCGCGACGGCGTCGACGAGGTGGTCTTCGGCGGCGCCGGCCGGGGGGTGATGTGGCGGATGCCCACGATCGGCACCCGGATCGAGACGGTCTACGGGGACCTGCCCGGCCCCGTCGTCCCGGCGGTGTTCGCCACCGAGCCGCCCGCCTAGCCCGCCTGGCCCGGCGCGGTCGGCTCAGCCGGCGTCGAAGACCACGACCGACGCGGTGTAGCCGTGGAGGCGGTTGCGGCCGCCGATGGGGCCGATCTCGCCGGCGCAGGCCATGCCGGCCACGGCCGGGCCGACGACGTCGGCGACGATCTCGGCGTCGTGGTCGGGCTCGCCGAACACGGCCGAGCCCCGGCCGTTGCAGGTGAACAGCAGCGCCCCCCGGTCGGCGCCGGGCCGGGGCGGGGGCACGGCGGCCATCAGCGAGCGCAGCTCCTCGTCGGCGCTGGCCGCGTCGCGCACGTGGAACTGCACCGTCGTGCCCACCTCGACGTGGGCGCCCACGGCGACGCCCCGCCGGTCCGGGTCGACCCCGGTGACGTTGCGGATCAGGAAGTCGCCGGTGCGGAAGGTCGCCTTGGCCTCGTCGACGACCACGCCCACCTGCGGACCGATCTCGAAGATCGAGCGGTCGTCGTCGCCCAGCGAGGCGGCCGAGGCCAGCAGCTGGTCGAGGGCCGGCTGCCCGGCCAGGCCGAGCAGGACGGGCCCGTCGGCCTCGGTGACGATCATCGGGTCGCCGACCGGGCGGCAGCCCTGGGACACGACCGGCAGCACCTCGGCCCCGGGCGGGAGGAGCACGCCGACGGCGCCGTCGCGGTGGACCTCGCCGTCGAGCACCAGGCGGTTGCCACCCGGACCCCGGGCCGCCGAGGCCAGCCCGCCGACGACGGTGAGGTCGGGGAGGTCGTCGGCCAGCGTGTCGAGCAGGGGGTCGAGCGGGAGGCTGAACGGGTCGGACAGGAGCAGCATCGTGCGCGGCCCGCCCTCGCCGGCCGCCGCCGGCACGCCCCCGATGCGCACCCCGCCCTCGGCCGGGTGGGCGGTGATGCGGACGGGCAGGACCTCGCCGGTCCGGCCGGCCCACAGGGCGATGGCCGGGCCCTCCTCGACCTCGTGGGACCCGCCGACGACCGTGCGGGCGGCGGCGCCGACGAGGCACCCGGGCCGGAGCAGGGCCCGGACGGTGGAGGCGATGTCCTCGGCCGCCCCGGCCAGGGCCGGCGAGAGGAAGAGGACGGCCAGGTCGGGCTCCGGCCCCACGCCGTCGAGCACCGCACCGACGACCTCGCCCACCGCCTCGGGCGGCGACGGGTGCTCGGACAGGGCGGCGACGAAGGCGGTCATGGGCGGGCGGTCACCCCGTCGGCGGGAGGAGGGTGAGCGGGACCACGGTGGTCGGCCCGCCGTCGAGCCGGCAGTGCGCCTCGACCACCCCGTAGTCCTCGAACTCGAGCTGGGCCCGGACCAGGCGGTAGTTGAACTTGCCCGGCTCGACCTGGAGCGGCTGGACGTTGCGGGCGATCTGGTCGCCGTCGCGCCGGTACACGACCTCGAGGGCGCCCTGGCCGGTCTCGTCCTCCCGGCAGCGGACGAGCACGAGCAGGTGCGGCTCGATGGTCACGGGGACGGGGGAGGGGGCGGCCAGCGAGAAGTGCACGCCGGTGAGGTCGATCCGGGTGGACGGCCCGGCGACCTGGCGCATCTCCATCTCCTCGATGAACACGGCAGCGACGACGTCCATGGCGCCACCGTACGGCGTCGCGCCCCGCTCAGGTCCAGCCCCGTCCCGCCGATCGGGACGCCGTGGACGAGCGCGGGTGGTTGGACAGACGGTTCACGGAGTCCCCGTTCGGGCGGGTCCTGGTGCAGACGCCCCGGGCGCGGTACCTCAACCTCCTGGACCAACCCGTCCGGACGCTCGGCCTCCGCTGGGTGGAGGCGCGCCTCTGGATCGCACCCGATGAGCTGCGGGTGGAGCGGAACGGCCGCCTCCGGCGGCGGGTCGCCCGGGACGGGGTGGTCGGCATGTCGCTCCGCTGGGGTGGACCCTTCCGGCGTCGCCTCACGATGGTCACCGCCGACGGGGTGGCGACCCAGCTCTGCCTCGTGTGGGGCGGCTCGGGCGGAAGCACGATGGGTCCGCGGGTCCGCCAGGCACCGAGCACCACGGCGCCGCGGATCCGCGAGGCGCTGGCGCTGGCCGGATGGCCGACCGACGAGCCGGTGACGCCGGCCCCCTGGGCGGCCGCGATCCCACCCGGGACCTGGTGGTGCCGAGGCGCGTTCGACGGGAAGCCGGGGTGGCTCGTCGTCGAGCCCGACGCCATCGGGTTCGAGGCGCCGGGGATCGTCGGGGGGTGGAGCCGCGCCGAGGCACCGCAGATCCGGCTCGGCCCCGACGGCCGCGGCGATGGTGACGCGACGCGGGTCGAGGTGCGCGTCGTCGGCGGTGCCCGCACCGTGCTGGTCGTCCCGGCCCCGGCGGGCCGGCGGCTCGCCGAGGTGCTCGACGCCGGGGGCTGGTCGCCCCACGCCTAGGGCTCAGCCGTGGATCTGGTGGCCGGCGACCCAGGTGGCGGTGGCGCGCAGCGAGGTGGGGTCGAGGGCGACGATGTCGGCGTGACGCCCGGTGGCCAGCGCGCCCCGGTCGGTCAGCCCGAGCAGGGCGGCCGGGGTGGTCGAGGCCGCCCGCACCGCCCGCTCCAGCGACACGCCCACCTTCTGCACGACGAGGGCGACCGCGGCGTCCATGGTCAGCGACGACCCGGCCAGCGTCCCGTCCGCCAGCCGCGGCGCACCGTCGCGCACTGCCAACCCGATGGAGTCGACCCGTCCGGCCCGCCAGGCGACCGCATCGGTGACGAGGACGATCCGCCCGTCGGGCTTGCACCGGAAGGCCACGTCGAGGGCGGTCGGGTGGACGTGGACGCCGTCGGCGATCAGCGACACCGTCACCCGGTCGTCGGTCAGGAAGGCGCCGACCAGCCCGGGCTCCCGGTGGTGGAGCGGCGACATGGCGTTGAAGCCGTGGGTGACGAGCCGGGCGCCGGCGTCGACGGCGGCGGTGGCCTGGGCCAGCGTGCAGGCCGAGTGGCCGATCGAGACGACTGTGCGCCGGCCGGCCAGGGCGGTGATCGCCGCCTGGGCCCCGTCGGTCTCGGCGCCGAGGGTGACGAGCCGGACCGTGCGGGGGAGGGCGGCCAGCCACGCCGGGTCGGGCGGGCGGACGAGGGCCGACGGGTGGGCGCCGTGGGCCCCGCCGAGGAACGGCCCCTCCAGGTGGACGCCGGCGATCCGGGGCCGGGGCGGGGGCCGGTCGGCGGCGGTGGCGATCCGGTCGATCCGCTGGTCGTAGGCGTCGATCGGCGCCGTGACCAGGGTCGGGAGCCACGTGGTGGTGCCCTGGGCGGCGAGCAGGTCGTCGAGCCGGTCCCAGTCGGCGGGGCTCGACGCGGCGGCCACGTCGACGTCGTCGACCCCGTTGACCTGGAGGTCGACGAACCCCGGCGCCAGCACCCGATCCGGCACCGCACCCGTCGTCGGCACCACCGACGTGATGCGCCCGCCGTCGACCTCGACCAGCCCCGGGCTGAGCACCCCCATCGGCGTCACCACGTGCGACGCGGCCAGAACGGTCATGGGGCCGGACGGTAGTTGGCCGGTACCCTCGTTCCCCGTGAGCGACGGAGGAGGCGCGGGAGCGAACGGCGGCGGCACGCGCGAGGCGATCCTCGTCGAGGCCCGCAAGTGCTTCGCCGAGCGGGGCTTCGACGGCACGTCGCTCAACGACATCGCCGCCGGCGTGGGCATCCGCCGGCCCAGCATCCTCCACCACTTCCCGTCCAAGGAGGCGATCTACGCCGAGGTCTTCCTCGGGGTGATGGCCCAGTGGTCGGCCCGGGTCGAGTCGGCCGTCGAGGAGCCGGTGCGCGACGGCTGGAACAAGGTCGACCACGTGCTGACCGCCGGGTTCATGTTCTTCCAGGAGAACCCGGACTTCGTGCACATCGCCCGCCGCGAGGCCCTCGAGGGCGGCCAGCACCTGCCGATCGACCTCGGCAAGGTCCTGCGCCCGCACTACCTGCGCGCCGTCGCCTACTTCCAGAGGGAGATGGACGCG
>JBQGCF010000343.1:0-4682 GCA_052038315.1 Iamia sp. | reverse complement strand
ACCCCGGAGCCAGCGGGTGATCGCCCGCTTCGGCCCGCGCCCCACCGTCGCCGGCGGGCTGCTCCTCCACGCCACCGGCTTCCTGCTGCTGTCGTTCTCGACCCAGAGCACGCCGTACGTGCTGTCGGGCTTCGCCCTGCTCGTGATCGGCACCGGCTCGGGGCTGGCCATGGCGCCGACGACGGCGATGATCATGTCGGCGGTGCCGGTGAACCGGGCCGGGATGGGCTCGGCGGTCAACGACACGGCCCGCGAGGTCGGCGGTGCCGCCGGGATCGCCGTGCTGGGCAGCATCCTCGCCACCCGCTACCGCTCGGGGATGGGCGACCTCCTCGACCGGCTGCCCGAGCCCGTCGCCGAGGTCGTCCGCCGCGGCGTCGGCCAGGCCATCCAGGTCGCCGACCAGGTCGGTGGGGCGCAGGGGGCCGGGCTGGGCCGGGCCGCCCGCGACTCCTTCGTCGATGCCATGGCCCTGACCCTGCGGGTCGGTTCGATCACCGCCCTCGTCTGCGCCGGCGCGGTGCTGTGGCTGATGCGCTCCGAGGCCGGCGAGCCTCAGCCCTCGACGGCGTCGAGGAAGGCCTCGAGGTCGGGGGCCTCGACGAACGGCGGCCCGTCGGTCGCCTCGTGGAACAGGGCCCAGAGGACGTCGTCGCGCAGGACCACGGCGGCGAAGGCGAACCCCCGCGTGGTCCGCAGCTCGTAGGTCACGCCCTCGGCGCCCTCCAGCTCGATCGGGGCGCTGGAGTAGATCTGCTCGGCGCAGACGGCGAGGGCGGCCAGGTAGCGGTCGAGGTAGCCCTGGCCCTCGCCGTCGGCGAAGCGGTAGGCGGCGATGGTGATCGTGTCGACCTCGGACAGCACGTAGGTCGCCCGGGCCTGCGAGGCGGGGACGCTCGGGCCCTTGGCGCCGTCGCACAGCCGCTCGTCGAAGGTGTCGTCCTCGGCGACCAGGCCGTCGACGCCGTACAGCCCGGGCAGCCGCTCGACCAGCGTCTCGTCGACCGGGACCTTGACGTGGCCCTCCGGCAGGGTCGCCGTCGTCGTCGTGCCCTCGGTGGTGGTCGTGACCTCGGTGGTGGTGCTGCTCGGCGCGCCGCTGGTAGGGGTGGGCGCGCCGGCACCGTCGTCCCCTCCCCCGCCGCCGCACCCGGCCAGCAGGGCGAGCGCGACGGCCACCGCTCGCCGGGGGCGTCGACCCCCGCACCGGTCACCGGGACGCTGACCCACGGGCACCGTCTAGACGATGGCCGGCCACGCGGGCCAGCACCCGGACGGGGGTGCGGCCCCCGTCCTGGCGATCTACGGGTGGAGGCGGAGCTTGTCGACGACCTTGTCGACCATCCGGGCCGGGCCGGCGACGGCGAAGCCGGCCAGCACCAGGTCGTCGGTGGCCACCGCCCGCACCGCGGCCCGGTTGTCGACGTCGTTGCCGGTGGCGAACAGGTCGTCGGTGTAGACGGCCACCGCCAGGCCCCGGTCGAGGGCCCGCCGGAACGCCCTCGTCAGGGCGGCCCCGTCACCGCCGAAGACGAGGACGGGCGTGCCCAGCATCGGCAGGTAGCCCTGGCCGGCGGCGTCCTCGTAGGGCTCGCCGACCAGGTCGGCCCGGTGGGCGGTCACCCCCGAGGTGGTGAAGGCGGTGACGTTGAGCTTCTGCCACACCTCCAGGTCGAGGCGGACGGCGACGGCGATCTTGGGCCTCTCCTCCATGGCCCCCATCGTCGGGTGGGACCGGAGAGGAGGTCTTGTACGTTCTTCGCGTGGTCGGTGAGATCGCCGCTGGTGAGGTCGTGCGGGCGTGGCGGCCGGCCGTGGCCGGGATCGACGAGGTCTTCCACGCCCGCTTCGTCGACCACGCCTACCCGCTCCACACCCACGACCGGTGGGCGGTGATCCTGGTCGACGCCGGCGGCATCCGCTTCGACCTCGACCGCCACCACCTGGGCGCCACCGGGTCGGTGGTGACGGTGCTACCGCCCCACGTCCCCCACGACGGCCGGGCCTCGACGCCGGCCGGCTTCCGCAAGCGGGTGCTGTACGTCGACGCCTCGGTGCTGCCCGACGACCGCATCGGGCCGGCCGTCGACGGCCCGACGCTGGCCGACCCCGCTCTGCGTGCCGGGCTCGACGGACTCCACGACCTCCTGGCCACGCCGGCGGACCGCGACCCCCTGGCCGCCGAGGCCCGGCTGGCGGCGGTGGGCGAGCGGCTGCGGCGGCACCTGGGCACGGCGCCGGCCCCGGCCTCACCGGCCGCGGGCGTGGCCGCCGAGCGGCTGCGGGACCTGATCGACGCCGACCCCACCGCCGCCCTCACGCTGGCCGAGGCGGCCGGCACCCTGGGCACCAGCGTGACCCACCTGGTCCGGGCCTTCACCGCCCGCTTCGGCCTCCCGCCCCACCGCTACCGGCTGGGCCGGCGGATCGACCGGGCCCGGTCGCTGCTGCTCGACGGCGTGCCCGCCGCCCTGGTGGCGGCCGAGTGCGGCTTCCACGACCAGGCCCACCTGACCCGCCACTTCCGCCGCCTCCTCGGGACCACCCCGGCGGCCTACGCCCGCTCCGCCGCCTGATCGTCCTTCAGCCGCAGCGGTCCCATCACCAGGCCCCGGGGCGTGCGGACCCACCAGTCGCCCGTCGCCCGGCGCTCGGCCCGGGTCGTGAAGCGGTAGTCGTACATCCGGGCCCGGACGAGGCGGGGCGGGTCGTCGCCGAAGGGGTCGTGGCCGAGGAGACGCCGCGTGTCGGGATCGGCCCGCAGCAGCCGTTCGAGGAGGGGGCGCAGCCAGCGCTCGTGCTGGCTCGGCGCGAGGGCGGCGAACCACATCAGCCAGTCGAGGCGGAGGTGGTACGGGGCGACCTGGCGGGGTCGCCGGTGCGGGTCGCCGGGCTTGGCCTTGAACCCGTACTCGTGCCACGTGTCCTCGTCGGCCCGCCGGCCCTCGACGACGATCTCCCGCCGGGCCCGGGTGATGCTCCCGAAGGCGCCGTAGGTGTTGACCAGGCGGAGCGGGTCGAAGCTGGCGTTCATCTTCTGCCGGCCCCGGGGGGCGATCAGGTTGACGGTCGGCCGCCAGCTGAGGATCGCCACCACCCCGACCAGGACGAGGACCAGCGCCGTGTGCCACGCCGGCGGATCGGCCAGGTCCGTCGGCGGCTCGATCGGCAGCGGGCCGAGGATCGTGCCGCCGAGGGCGGGCAGGGCGATCACGATCGTCAGGGCGTTGAGCCAGGCGAAGTTCCCGCTCACCATCAGCCACAGCTGGGTGACGACCATGACGAGGGCGGCCCAGCCGGCGACCGGCTGCGGGGCGAGCAGCAGGAGCGGCCCGACGAGCTGGGTGACGTGGTTGGCCGCCACCTCGACCCGGTGCAGCGGGTCCGGCAGCCGGTGGAACCACCAGCTGAGCGGGCCGGGCAGGGGCTGGGTCTCGTGGTGGTACCGGAGGCAGGTGAGGCTGCGCCAGCACGGGTCGCCCCGGAGCTTGATCAGCCCGGCACCCAGCTCCAGCCGCAGGAGCAGCCAGCGCAGGAGCAGGATGACCGGCAGCGGCGGGGCCATGTCGGCCGGGCCGAGGAAGACGGCGAGGAAGCCGGCCTCGCACAGCAGGACCTCCCAGCCGAAGGAGTACCAGCGCTGGCCGACGTTGACGATGCTCAGGTAGAGGACCCAGGGCGCCGCCCACAGCGCCATCGTCGCCGGGAGGGGCACGACGTCGCCCAGCCCGAGCAGCAGGGCGGCCGACACGGCCACGCCGGTCCAGGCGACCGTGGCGAAGGCCCGGTCGGAGCTGCGCCAGTGGAACAGGCTGGGCGACCGCCGGAACGGCACCTGGGCGACGAAGCGGCGGATCGGCAGGATCCCCCGCTCCCCGAGCAGCGCCCGGAACTGCAGCGCCGCCCCCAGGAAGGCCAGCAGGTAGAGCGCGGCCAGCCCCCGCTGGAAGAGCAGCCGCCCCACCCACTCCCCCGGCGCCGAGACCCACTCCACGTCTCCATGCTCCCCCATTCTCGGGGTTCAGCCACCAGGGCCGAACCCCGAGGACGAGGCGAGCAGCACGGAGGACGAGCGGCCCGACGCAGCCGCTGGGGGGTACGGGGGGTCTCCCCCCGGGAGGGACGGCCGGAGGCGAGGAACGAGGCGGAGGCCGTCAGAGCAGTGCGAGCGCAGCGAGCCCGATCAGTTCGAGGAACGGAGTGAGCGCCAGCGAACGAGTGACGAGACCTAATCGTAATACTCGGCGCCGAGGTGGGTGATGGGGTCGTCGCCCATGAGGTGGCGGAGGGTGTTCTTGAGCTTCATGAGCTGGATGAAGATGTCGTGCTCCGGGTACAGCCCCTCCTGGGCCGGCTGCGGGCTCTTCCAGTAGAAGCTGAGCCACTCCTGGACGCCCGACATCCCCGCCCGCTGGGCCAGGTCGAGGAACAGGGCCAGGTCGAGCACCAGCGGGGCGGCGAGGATCGAGTCCCGGCACAGGAAGTCGACCTTGATCTGCATCTTGTAGCCGAGCCACCCGAAGATGTCGATGTTGTCCCAACCCTCCTTGTTGTCCCCCCGGGGCGGGTAGTAGTTGATCCGCACCACGTGGTGGATGTCGCCGTAGAGGTCGGGGTTGCGCTCGGGCTCGAAGATGGTGTCGAGCACGCCCAGCTTCGAGACCTCCTTGGCCTTGAAGCTG
>JBQGCF010000342.1:0-14063 GCA_052038315.1 Iamia sp. | reverse complement strand
CGACCGACGTGGTGGCGGCCACGGTGAGGGCCCGCTCCCAGCGTTCGAAGACGAAGACCTCGCCGGTGCCCGTCCGCAGCGACGCCACCGTGGCCCGCCCGTCGCAGTCCCAGTCGCCCAGCACGACGACGTCCCCCGGTCGCCCCGCCCGCCAGGTGGTCCCGCCGACGGTGACCTCCTCCCCGTCGATGCTGATCGGGTCGGGGCACCCGTCCCCGTCGACGTCCGCCGAGGTCCCGTCGACCGGTGGGCAGGCAGGTGGGGTGGTGGTGCTCGTGGTCGTCGTGCTGGTCGAGGTGGGCGCCACGGTCGTGGTCGTGGGCACCGCCCGCACCTCCGGTTCGTCCTCGTCCGACCCGAGCCACACCGCTGCCCCGAGGGTGGCCACGACCCCGACGGCCAGGGCCACCACGACGACCCGCCTTCCCCGCGGGGCTTCGGGCCGGGGCGCCCGGGGCGAGGCGGGGGCGGCGCCCAGGGTGGCACGGATGGACGCAGCCAGGTCGGCGGCGGTGGGGCGGGCGACGGGGTCGTCGGCCTGGGCCCGATCGGCCAGCGTCAGCAGGGCGGCCCGGCGCCCGCCGTCGCTCCGGCGGTCCCGGGCCCGGCGGGACGACGGGACGACCGGCCCGCCGTCGTGCGGGGCGACCAGCCGGGTGAGCAGGGCCCCCAGGGCGGCGACGTCCCCGGCGGTGTCGTCGGCCCCCGAACCGCTGCGGGCGGCCTCGGCGAAGCCGGTGAGCACGGCCCGGCCGCCGGGGCCGAGCAGCACGTGGTCGGCGGTGAGCCGGCGGTGGGCGATGCCGGCCCGGTGGAGGTCGGCCACGGTGTCCGCCACCTGGGTGACCAGGTCGGCGGCGGTGACCACGGACAGGCCGGTGACGGTGGCCAGGGTGTGAGGCCCGACCCAGGCCAGGTGGAGCTCGGTGCCGCCCGCCCCGCTGCGGTGGGCCACGACGGTGACGGCGCCGGGGTGGGCCAGGGCCCGCAGCACGGCGGCCTCGCCGGTCAGCCGGGCCGCGGCCACCGGCTCGGTGGCCCGCTTGACCAGGACCGGCCGGCCGTCGGGGCCGCTGACGACCCGGTGCGTGACGCTCACGACCCCGGCCTACCCCGTCGGGATCGAGATGACACGAGAGTGATCGTCACTGCTCCAGGTCCGAGGTGGCCCGGGCGGTGACCTCGATGGTGTCGGGACCACCCGGCAGGGCCTTGGAGAAGACGGTGTCGACGTCCAGCGTGAGCTCGACCTCGACGGTCGCGTCGCCGGTGTCGACGGTGAAGCCGGCCAGCTCGGCCTCGGGGAGGTTGTCGGCCAGCGAGGCCACCGCCGCGGCCCGGGCCCGGGCCGGGTCGAGGGTGACGGCGCCGCCCGTGTAGAAGGCCTCGGGGTCGAAGCCGGCCGCGGCGGCGTCGTTGGCCGCGCCCTGGGCGGCGGTGACCAGCTCCCGCTGGCCGAGGTGGACGGCGGCGAAGTCGACGCAGAAGGCGCCCAGCACCACGAACACCAGCACCGCCGCCGGCATCAGCATCAGCGACGAGCCCCGGTCGTCACGGGCCCGGTCCCGCCACCGGCTCAGCATGCGCTGGCGGCGTCGAGCCCGGCCCGCAGCCGGTCGATGCGCGTGGTGTGCGAGGAGGTGACGTCGAAGGCCCGGCCGAAGCCGCCGATGACCGGGATCCGGATCGCCGGCACCGGGTAGCTGGCCGTGTAGGTGACCTCGCCGCAGCGGACGAAGGCCCCCTCGGGCTCGCTCAGCTCCAGCTTCTCGGGGTCGCGGCCGTAGGCGGCGATGGCGTCGTCGGCGGCGGCCGAGGCCGCCGTCTCGCCCTCGTGCCCGCCGTCGCTCTCGGCGTAGGTCCGGGCCGCCTCCCGGGACGCCGAGGTCACGGCGAACTTGGCGTCGATCACCCCCCAGGCGTTGACCAGCAGGAGCGTCCCGAACACGAAGATCAGCACGCTGAAGGGCAGCACCTCGGCTCCTGCCGACCCGGCCTCACCGGGTGACGTCGCCGTCGGTGGGCGACGGGCGTGGGCCGACCTCATCGGACCCGCTCCACCCGCACCCGCACGGTCTTGTCGATCTCGCCGACGCCGACCGAGGCGTCGCTGAAGATCAGGAAGCTGGGGTTCTCGACCACGATGTGGAGCTCGACCACGTCGTCGGAGATGTCCCAGTCGAGGGTCCGGATGCGGTCCGAGAAGCGGCCCAGGTTGTCCTTCAGGTCGGCCTCGGCGGCGTCGGCGGCGGCCGCCCGATCGGCCCCGGCCACCTCGGCCCGGGCCACCCGCCGGGCGGCGTCGTAGGCGTTGGCCGTCACCGTGGTGTCGGCGTAGAGGTTGACGCACACGTGGACCCCGAACATCAGGAACCCCAGGAACACGGCGATGGCCGCCACCGAGGTGATGAGGCTCTGGCCCCGCTCACGCTCGGGGGCCGTCGCCGTGGTGGCGGTCACGACCCGATCTGGTCGACCTGCTCGCTGGTGTTGGTCGAGGCGTTCTGGAAGAGGAGCTTGAACGCCCCCCACATGAGGACGCCGAGGAACGCCATGATCAGCACGACGATGGCGGCGGAGATCACGCCCTCGCCGCGGTCGTCGCTCTCGAGCCGGTGGCGGCCGTGGACCAGCGCCGAGCGGGTCCACGTGTAGGTGGCCAGGGTGAGGTGGTGCATCGGGGGTGCCTCCATGTGGGGATCAGGAACCGGAGAAGAGGGTGAGGGCCTGGGTGAAGGGGACGGCGAGGAAGATGACGCCCGGGATCAGGGTTGCCACCGTCACCGGGATCCACACCTGCTGGCCGCGGCGCTCGATGCGCTCGATCAGCTCGCGGTGCACGTCGCGGCGGATGGCCCGGGCCTCTTCGCTGATCAGCCGGCCCAGGTCGCTGGCCTCGCGGTTGAGGGCGAGGACGTGGACGAGGCGGTCGACGGCGTCGACGTCGGCCAGGGCGGCCCACTCGCGCAGGGCCTCGGTCTCGCTCAGCCCCTGGCGGATGCGGCTGATGACCCGCTCGATGTCGCGGGCGCAGGCGCCGTTGGAGCGCTGGGCGACCCGGGCCAGGGCGCCCGAGAGCGAGTAGCCGGCCGAGAGCAGCAAGCCGATCTGCTCGCTGACCACGGGCAGCTCGAGGAACAGGCTGCGCTGCCACTGCTTGGAGGCGCCGGAGATCTGCTGCTCGAGGACGAGGAAGGCGAGGAGCGGGGCGCCGAAGGTCATCAGCACGCCGATGGGCACCGGCAGGCCGAGGCCGACCGACGCCAGGGCGCCGAGCCCGAAGGCGGCCACGACCCACCCCAGCTGGCGGACCCGGAAGGCGGTGACGTCGAGGGGGGAGTGGATCCGGGCCAGCCGCACGCTCAGGTCCTCGCTGACGCCGAACAGCCGGGCGACCTGCTCGCCGACGTTGCGCGACACCGGGGCCACGACCTCGCGGAAGCTCTCGACCGACAGCAGCCCGCCGCCCTTGCCCGGCGCCAGCCCGCCGGGGGTGTAGGGCCGCAGCCGCTCGGTGAGGGGCCGGCGGGCGAACCACCGGGTGGTCGACAGCAGCAGCGCCATCCCGGCCCAGAGGGCCAGGCCCGAGAGGATCAGCAGACGGGTCATCGCTCGAAGACCCGCTCTTCCTCGGGGAGCCGCATGATCGCCCCGGCCCACATCCAGCAACCGATGATCATGGCGATGGCGAGGAGCACGGCCAGCTGCCCGCCGGCCGAGCTGTAGGCGGCCCGGCCCTCGCCGACCGACACGCCGGCGGCGGCCATGCCCAGCGGCACGACGAGCACGAAGGCCCGGGCGAAGCGGACGCCGGCCTGCTTGGCCCGGGCGTCCTTCCGGCCCTGGACGTCCTGGATGCGGTCCTCGATCAGGTCCCGCAGTCGGCTGTCGAGGTCGGACCCGCCGATCTCGTGGGCGACCAGCAGCGTCTCGCAGGTGGCATCGGCGGTGGGGTCGGCCAGCCGGTCCTTCAGCACCGCGACGGTCCGGGGGAAGTCGGTGGAGATCAGCCACTCGCGGTGGGCGGCGTCGAAGGCCGGCCGCATCTCCTCGGGCCCGCGCCGGCCCACCTCGAACAGGGCCTGGGGCACCGACCGGCCCAGCGACCCGGTCAGGATCCGGATCTCCTCGATCATCCGGGGCCAGGCCTCCTGGGCGATCGTGCGCCGGGTGCGGCGGCGGTTCCGGTAGCTGGCGATCGGGAAGCTGGCGGCGAAGGTGCCCAGGGCGAGGGCCGGGATCGGGGCGGCGAAGATGGCGTAGCCGAAGGCCCCGCCGACCAGCCCGAGCACCCCGACCACGGCGAGGAACTCTCCCGGCCGGACCTCGTCCAGCCCGGCCTGCACCAGCCAGTCCTGCGGGCCGCGCCGGGTGCGGTCGCGCCGGGTGGCCGCCGGGCCGGGGGCGATGCCCGTCCACCGCATGGCCACCGCCGTGTAGAGCAGGTGGACCCCGTAGGCCCCGGCCAGGGCCAGCAGCAGCGCGACGAGCGGGCTCATCGGTGCGACCCGTTCCCGGAGACGGCGTGGGGGCGGGCGTCGTCGAGGATCGAGCGGACGTCGAAGCCGGCGTCCCGGAACGGGCGGGCCAGGCGCTGGGGGAGCTGGCCGGTCCAGGTCAGCGGGGCGTCGATCCCGTCACGGCGGAAGACCTCGGTGACGGTGAAGGCGTTGCCGTCGGGGCTGGCCGACAGGTCCTCGACGGTGATCACCTCGGTGACCCGGGGCCCCTCGGGGGTGCGGGCGCAGTGGACGACGACGTCGATGGCCTCGGTGACCAGGCTGTTGAGGGCGGTGAGGGGCAGCTCGTTGTCGGACAGCTGGCAGATGAACCGCAGCCGGGACAGGGCCTGGCGGGCCGAGCCGGCGTGGATCGTGGTGAAGCCCTTCACGCCGGACGACAGGGTGAGCAGCAGCGGGAGGGCCTCGCGGTCGCGGACCTCGCCGACGATGGCGACGTCGGGGGCCATGCGGAGGAAGCCGGCGACCAGCCGGCGGAGGTCGACGGCGGCCCGCTCGGGCCGGGCGGCGCGGGTCTGCATCGACGCCACGTTGGGCAGCGGGATGTCGACCTCGAAGACCTCCTCGGCCGTCACCACCCGCAGCCGCGGGTCGAGCTCCGCCGCGCAGCAGGAGAGCATCGTCGTCTTCCCGGAGCCCGGCGCCCCGGCGAAGATCACCGAGCTGTTCGCCCGCACGCAGGCCTTGAGGAAGGCGGCGACGGGGCGGTCGAGCATGTCCCGCTCGACCAGCTGGTCGAGGTTCCGGAAGACCACGCCGGTGAACTTCCGGATGTTGACCATCACGTGGCCGCCCCGGGAGATGTCCTGGTGGACGATGTGGAGGCGGGCCCCGTTGTCGAGCTGGGCGTCCTGGAGGCCCTCGGCCGGGTCGAGCTTGCGGTGGGCGCCGGAGGCGTCGTCGATGATCTTGGTGAGGGTGCGGACGACGTGGGCGTCGTCGTGGAAGACCTCGTCGTGGTACCCCGACGGACCGCGGTGGCGCTTGACGAAGATCTCGTCGGGGGCGTTGATCATCACCTCCCACACGTCGTCGTCCTCGAGCAGCGGGGCCAGCGGCCCGTAGCCGCAGAGGTTGCGGTAGGCCCGCTCGACGACGGTGGCCGGGTCGGACAGGTCGAAGGCCCGCAGGCCCCGCTTGTGGTCGACGGACCACTGGGCCACCTCGTCCTCGATGAGGGCCCGCAGCCGGCCGTTGCCGTCGGCGCTGCCCATGTCGAGGGCGATGCCCTTGGCCCGGTCGAGGACGGCCCGCTCGATCTCGACGAGCGGGGAGACGTCGGTGTCGGTGCTGCTCACCCGAACATCTCCTCCTCCTCGGCCCACGACCCGAGCGAGCCGGGCGTGACCGGGACGGGGACCGGCTCGGCCGGGGCGGCGTCGGCCGGGGCCCGGTCGAGCAGGTCGGCCACCGCCCGGCTGACCGGCTCGGCGATCGCCTGGGGCAGCCGGCCGCCGTCGCGCAGGATCTCGTCGAGGCCCCGGCGCTCGGCCACGTGGACCGGTCCGACGACCGCCGCGCCGCCCATCCGCGACCCGCTCAGGTCGGCGAAGCTGCGGGTCAGCTCGGCCCGGCCCTTGGCCGAGCGGGACGAGCGGTTGATCACCGCCAGGATCCGCTCGGGCGGCACGCCGTGCTCGCGCAGCCGGTTGACCGAGCGGACGAGGCCGTGCATCCCCTTGAAGCCGGGCGCCCCGACCACGACCACGGCGTCGGCCCGGCGGGCGATGGTGCGGGCCATGACGTTGCGCTCCTCGACGTCGAGCGAGCCGCACTCGGCCTCGCCCTCGAGGTCGTCGTCGACATCGGCGACCACCACGTCGAAGCCGGCCCGCAGGCCGAGCAGGGCGGCCTCGAAGCTGCGGGGCTTGAGCACCGCCCAGTCGCGGTGGCGGCGCAGGCCGAGCAGCAGGTTGTAGCCCCGGTTGACCACGTCGAAGGTCAGGGCCCGGACCTCGTCGGCGCCGGGGCGGTGGCTGCGGTGGGCGTCGACCAGCTCCTGCAGCCCGGGGACGATGTCGCGGGCGTCGTGGAGCATGGCCTGGTCGGCGTCGAGGCACATGTCGGCCAGGACCGGGCGGCCCTTCGCCTCGGCCAGCCCCTGGGCCAGGGCCATGGCGATGGTGGAGGCGCCGGCGCCGCCGCTCCCGGTGACGGCGACGAGCGGAGCGATCCGATCGGGCGTGCTCGCTGGTCCGGTGGTCGGATCGAGCGGCAGCTCGGTGGCGCCGCCGATCTTGCGGGCGTGCTCGGCCAGGGCGTCGAGCAGCTGCTCCCGGCGCAGGTCGGGAGGCAGGACGGCCTGCGCGCCGAGGTCCTTCCAGGCCGGACCGGAACCGGGCGGGCTCCCATCGACGACCAGGACGGCCACCTGGTGGCGGGCCGCGGTGTCCAGCAGGTCGCGGTCGACCGCCCCGGTGGCGGCGTCGACCAGCAGGGCGCTGAAGGGCCGGCCGCTGGTGAGCCGGACCCGCATCTCCTCGGGGGCGATGCACTTCACGAAGTCGGCGGGGATCGAGCCGACGGTCGCCCACCGGGCCACCTCGGTGAACCAGGGCGACCGGCTGGTGCCCAGCCCCAGCAGGACGTAGCGCTCGGCCGCCATCAGCCCTCGGGCTCCTCGGTCGGTGCCGTCGTGGTGGTGACATCGGCGTCGACGTCGGGCCGGTAGCTCGGGGTGGAGTCGACGTCCTCGGCGCCGCTCACCCGGATCAGGCTGATCTTCCCGGAGGTGGTGGCGTTGATGACGGCGATGCGCTCCTCGGCGGTGGGCACCTGGAGCCGGACGACGACCTGGCCGGCGGCGGCCAGCGAGTCGTCCTCCTCGGAGAGGCTGACGATGCGGGCCTCGGTGCTGAGGGTGACCGTGGTGGCCGCCGTGTCCGTGCCATAGGTGGCCAGGACCTGGACGTAGTCGCCCCGGCTCAGCTCGCCGGCGTTGGCGTCGGCCTTGGCCACCGCCACCGAGAAGGTGGGGATCTCGGCATCGGCGCCGGTGGCCAGCCCGCCGGCCTGGACCAGCTCGCCCTCCGACAGCGGCCCGACGGTGATGGCGCCGATCAGGACGTCGGCGTCGGAGAAGACCCGGCCCTTCAGGCGATCGGGGACCTCGATGGCCACCGCCTCGAGGTCGTCGTCCGAGAGGGTGGTGCCGGCCGAGATGTCCCGGGCGGCGACGTAGTAGCGGGTGCTCGGCCCCCGCCCGGCGCCGGAGACGGCGGCGAAGATGCCGACCGCGGCCACGGCGACGAGCAGCCCGCCGACGACCGCACGCCCGCCGGGGAGCCCGCGCCGTGGTCGGATGACACGAGAGGCGTCCTCCGGCGGACCGGTGACGGGGTCGATGCGGCGTGGGGTGCGGGTGTGGGTGGCGGCCACCGTCGGGTCGTACCGCTCGTCACCGGAGGCCAAACCTGGGGCGGGGGCCCCGGTGGGGCGTGATGGAGAGCCATCGTCGTGCAATGAGGGTGTTGGAGACGTGATCGGGGGTATGGTGACGTCCGTGACCGACGGACCCCGATGGCTCAGCACCGGCGAGGCGGCCAAGCGGCTCGGCATCACGCCCCGCACGCTCTACCGGTTCATCGACGGCGGTCAGCTGCCGGCCTACCGCCTCGGGCGGGTGATCCGCCTGCAGGAGCAGGAGGTCGACGCCTTCATCCAGACCTGCCGGATCGAGCCGGGCAGCCTGGAGCACCTCTACCCCGAGGCCGTCCCGGCCGACGCCGAGGCCTAGCGGGCCTACGCCTCGACGATCGTCAGCTCGGCCACAGAGGCCAGCGGCACGTAGAGCGTCCCGTCGGCGCGGCCCTCGCCGATCCGCAGCGTCGCCACGTCGCGGCCCACGGCCCGCAGCTCGCCGGCCAGGCCGCTGCCGTCCCGGGCCACCAGCAGCACGCGGGGCCGGTCGCCGGAGACCGCGGCCACCGCTTCGGCGAAGGCCACGTCGAGGGCCGGGGCCCGCTCGCCGGCCGTCACCGGCGCCCCCTCGGCCCGGATGGCGACCACGGCGTCGAAGGGCAGCAGCACGTCGCCGGCGCCGGTGCGCAGGGCGACGAAGTCCTCGCCCACCGCCCGCACCACGCCCCGGTGCGTGCGCCCGGCGACCCCCTGGAGGACGACGGTGGCGGCCCGCTCGGCCAGGTCGAGCAGGACCCCCGCCACCACCGCCTCCTCGGCCTGGGCCTGGCGCAGCCACGCCTCCCGGGCCCGCGAGGCGGCGGCCGCGTCGGCGCGCTGCTCGGCCAGCCAGCGGGTGATGTCGCCGACCAGGTCGTGTTCCATTTCGCGAACGTAGGCGCGGCACGCTGACGGTACGCTCGACCCTGGCGTGCCGGACCGACCGGTGCGTCGGGTTCCGGAGGATCGTTGGCGTCCACGCAGGTGAAGATCGAGGTGCCGGGCAACCACCTGATGGCGCCGCTCCTCGGCCCGCACGACGAGCACCTCCGCCTCATCGAGGCTGCCTTCCCGGGCACGCGCGTGATCGTGCGGGGCAACGAGGTGGCCATCGACGGCGACGACGCCGGCGAGGTGGCCCGGCTGGTCGACGAGCTGGTCACGCTGGTCCAGCGGGGCGAGCTGCTCGAGCCGGCCACCCTGGGCCGCACCATCGACATGGTGCGGGCCCACGAGAGCCCGTCCGAGGTGCTCACCGCCGAGGTCCTGCGGGCCGGGCGGGGCAAGAGCGTCAAGCCCAAGTCGGCCGGCCAGAAGCGCTACGTCGATGCCATCGCGTCGAACATCGTCACCTTCGGGCTGGGCCCGGCCGGCACCGGCAAGTCGTGGCTGGCGGTGGCCATGGCCGTCCAGGCCCTCCAGGCCAAGCAGGTCGACCGCATCATCCTCACCCGGCCGGCGGTCGAGGCGGGGGAGCGGCTGGGCTTCCTGCCCGGCGACCTGATGGCCAAGGTCGACCCGTACCTGCGCCCGCTCTACGACGCCCTCCACGACATGGTCGGCACCGAGGGCAGCCAGCGCCTGCTGGAGCGGGGCGCGGTCGAGGTGGCGCCGCTGGCCTTCATGCGGGGCCGCACGCTCAACCAGAGCTTCATCATCCTGGACGAGGCGCAGAACACCTCGCCCGAGCAGATGAAGATGTTCCTCACCCGCATCGGCTTCGGCAGCCGGGCCGTCGTCACCGGTGACACGACCCAGGTCGACGTGCAGGGTGGGCGCAGCGGGCTCGACGGGCTGGAGGCCACGCTCGGCGGGATCGAGGGGCTCGGCTTCGTGCACCTCGACCGGCGCGACGTCGTCCGCCACCGCCTCGTGGCCGACATCGTCGACGCCTACGACCGGGCCGCGGCATCGTCGTCCCGGTCCGGGCGCCCCGACCGCCGCCGGTGATCTTCTCGTGATCGGGCGCGGCGGGCCCCGGGGGGTCTCGGTGCTCCTCACCGACGAGAGCGAAGCCGACGTCGACGGCACCCGCTGGGCCGCCCTGCTCGCTGCGGTGCTGCAGGCCGAGGGGGTGGCCGACGGGGCCGAGGCCGGCCTGACGTTCGTGACGCCCACCGCGATGGCGGAGCTCAACCACGCCCACATGGGCGGGGACGGGCCGACCGACGTGCTCGCCTTCCCGATCGACGGGCGCGACGCCGCCGGCGGCGCGTCGCCCGGGATGGTCGGCGACGTGGTCGTCTGCCCGGTCGTGGCCTGGGCCGGGTCGGCCGACCACGCCGGCTCCGACGACGACGAGATCGCCCTCCTCGTCGTCCACGGCGCCCTCCACCTGCTGGGCCACGACCACGCCGAGGACGACGAGCGGACCGTGATGCAGGGGCGGGAGCGGGACCTGCTGGCCGCCCACCACGGTGCGCTGGCCGGCGACCCGTGGGGGGACCCCTAGGCCATGGGCCCGCTGCTGGTGGTGCCGCTCGGGGTCGGGCTGGTGGTGCTGCTCGGGCTGGCGCTGGCCGCCGGCGTGCTCCTGGCCCGGCGGTCCTCGGCGCTGGCGGGCCCCGGACCCGGCTCCGGTGGCCGGCCCGACGAGGCCGAGGAGCGGTACCTGATCCGTCGCATCCTCGGCGACACGATCGTGCGCTCGGTCATGGTGCCCCGCACCGACATGGTGGGCGTGCCGGCCGACTTCCGGGCCATCGACACGATGGAGGTCGTGCTGCTCAACGGGTTCAGCCGGGTGCCGGTGTACGACGCCGAGCAGGGGGTCGACGAGGTGGTCGGCCTGGTCTTCGCCCGCGACCTGATGCGGGTCGAGCGGGACGGCACCGCCGACGGGCCGGTCACCTCGGTGATGCGCGACGTCCGCTTCGTCCCCGAGACCAAGCGGGTCATCGAGCTGCTGGAGGAGATGCAGGCCGAGCAGTTCCACATGGCCGTGGTGATCGACGAGTACGGCGGCACCGCCGGGCTGGTGACCCTCGAGGACCTGATCGAGGAGCTGGTCGGCGAGATCGTCGACGAGTTCGACGTCGAGGACGCCCGGGTCGAGCCGCTGCCCGACGGGTCGTTCCGGGTCAACGCCCGGCTGTCGATCGACGACGCCCACGACCTGCTCGGCATCCGCTTCGCCGAGGGCGACGTGGATACCGTGGGCGGCGTGCTGTTCCAGGCCCTCGGGCGGATCCCCACCGAGGGCGAGACGGTGACGGTCGACGGCGTCGGGCTGCGGGCCGAGCGGGTCCAGGGCCGTCGCATCCAGCGGGTGCGGGTGATCCCGTCGTCGCCGGGGTCGCCGTCGTGAGGTCGGGCTTCGTCACGCTCGTGGGGCGGCCCAACGTGGGCAAGTCCACGCTGCTCAACCAGATCCTGGGCGAGAAGGTCGCCATCACCTCGGACAAGCCGCAGACCACCCGGTCGCAGGTGCGGGGCGTGCTCCACGCCGTGACCGAGGTCGAGGGCACCGACGTCGACGTCCAGATCGTCTTCGTCGACACGCCCGGCGTGCACAAGCCGCGGACCGAGCTGGGGTCGCGCCTCAACGACACGGCCACCGGCGCCATCTCCTCGGTCGACGTCGCCTGCCTCGTCATCGACGCCACCATGCCGGTCGGCCCCGGCGACCGCTTCGTCGCCGCCCGGCTGCCGTCGTCGGCCATCGTCGTGGTCAACAAGGTCGACCGGGCGTCCCGGGAGCAGGTGTTGGCCCAGCTGGCGGCCATCTCGGAGCTCGGCTTCGCCGAGTACGTGCCGGTGTCGGCCCGGACGGGGGAGGGGGTCGACACGCTGCTGAAGCTGCTCGTCGACCGCATGCCCGAGGGCCCGCCGTTCTACCCCGACGACGTGGTCCGGGAGACGCCCGACGAGGTCTGGATCGCCGAGCTGGTGCGGGAGCAGCTGCTCGCCGTGACCCGGGACGAGGTGCCCCACTCGATCGCCTGCCGGGTCACCGAGTGGGAGGACGCCCGCATCCGGGTCGAGATCCTCGTCGAGCGCGACTCGCAGAAGGGCATCGTGATCGGCAAGGGCGGCAGCGTGCTCAAGGAGGTCGGCACCCGGGTGCGCAAGCAGCTGCCCGAGGGCACCTTCCTCGAGCTGGCCGTCAAGGTCGAGAAGGACTGGCAGCGCCGCCCGGAGACCCTCAACCGCCTCGGCTTCTGACGCTCACGCCTCCCGCTCCTCGTGGGCGCGGAGGACCCGGTCCCAGAGGGGGTCGGGGTCGGACGGGACCAGGCCGAAGCCGTCGGCCAGCAGGTCGAGCCAGGCGGTCCGGTCCTCGATGACGGACGCCTCGACGCCGTTCGGCCCGATGACGGTGTGCTTCAGGCCCCGCAGGCCGTGGACAGCGGTGGCGGTCCGCCGCTGGACGACGAGCAGGCGGACGAAGTTGGACTCGGGAGCCGACGACAGCCACGTGTGGCGCTCGGCGAAGGCGCCGAGGTCGGTGCCGGTCGGCGGGGCGACGATGCTCAGCCCGACGAAGGCCCCGGCCGGGTCGTGGGCCAGGTGCCAGTCGCCCACCCGATCCCCGGAGGCGGGGACCGCCGACAGGGCCAGGGCGAACGGCGGCTGGTCGACCGGCCCGGCCACCAGCGGGACCGGGCCGTGGAGGGCGTCGCCCAGGCCGACGTCGACGTACCAGACGCCGTCCGGGCAGGCGTCGGTGGGCAGCCCCGAGACCAGCAGCACGAGGTGGTTGGCGAGCATGGCGGCATCGGGTCCGTCCGGGCCGTGGACGCCGCCGACGTGGCGGGTGACCGTGTAGCCCAGGGCGTCGAGCAGGGCGGCGAAGGCGCCGTTGAGGTGGTAGCAGTAGCCGCCCCTCCCGGTCGCCGCGATGCGGGCCGCGGAGGTCGCCGGCTCGAGGCCCCACGCCAGCCCCTCGTGGATCCACATCGTCTCCCACGGCACCCGCTCGACGTGGGCCCGGTGCAGGGTGGCCAGCCCCTCGGCCGAGGGCGGCCCGGCCCCGTCGGACCCCGTCGGGACCAGCCGGGCCAGGTACGCCGCCACCGCCTCCGCGTCGAGCACGGGGTGGTTCTAGCGCCGGGTGCGCCACCCCCGCTCGAACGGCAGCCGCCAGGCGTGGGGGGCGATCAGCTGGTGGATGGCGTTGGGGCCCCAGGTGCCGGGCGTGTACGGCTTGACCGGGGGCGGGTCCTCCAGCAGCGGGGCCGACCGGTCCCAGAGCGACTCGATGCCCTCCGCCGTGGTGAACAGCGTGTGGTCGCCGCGCATGGCGTCGAGGATGAGCCGCTCGTAGGCCTCCAGCACCTCGTCGGCCCGGTCGGTCTCCTCGGTGGCGAACTGCATGCTCAGCTTGTCGAGCTTCATCCCCGGCCCGGGCCGCTTGCCGTAGAAGGACAGCGACACCTTGGAGTCCTCCGACAGGTCGAAGGTCAGGTGGTCGGGCCCGGCCGCGCCGACGCCGGAGCCGGCCGGGAACATCGTCCGGGGCGCCTCCTTGAAGGCGATGGAGATGATGCGCTGGCCCTCGGCCATCTTCTTGCCGGTGCGCAGGTAGAAGGGCACGCCGGCCCAACGCCAGTTGTCCAGCCCGACCTTCAGGGCGATGAACGTCTCGGTGTCGGAGTCCCGGGCCACGCCGTCCTCGTCGCGGTAGCCGCCGTACTGGCCCCGCACGACGTCGCGGGGCGAGACCGGGAGCAGCGAGCGGAAGACCTTGTTCTTCTCCTCGCTGATCGCCCGGGGCTCGAGGGCCGTCGGCGGCTCCATGGCCACGAAGGCGAGGACCTGGAACAGGTGGGTGACGACCATGTCCTTGTAGGCGCCGGTCGACTCGTAGAAGGCGGACCGGCGGTCGAGCCCGAGGGTCTCGGGGATGTCGATCTGCACGTGGTCGATGAAGATCCGGTTCCAGATGGGTTCGAACAGGCCGTTGGCGAAGCGGAAGGCGAGGATGTTCTGGGCCGCCTCCTTGCCGAGGAAGTGGTCGATGCGGAAGATCTGCTCCTCGCGGAACGTCCGGTGGACCTGGTCGTTGAGGTCGATGGCCGAGGCCAGGTCGGTCCCGAACGGCTTCTCCATCACGACCCGGGACCGCTCGACCAGCCCGGCCTGGCCCAGCATGTCGATCACCGCCAGCGCCGACTTGGGCGGGACGCTCAGGTAGTGCAGCCG
>JBQGCF010000341.1:0-19162 GCA_052038315.1 Iamia sp. | reverse complement strand
CCTGCTGCTCGACGACATCGTCGAGGAGAGCCGCTGGGACATGACCTACCTGGGCATGCAGATCATGGTCGAGGGCCTGGCCCTGGCCGCCTTCGGGTTCATGCACCAGATGACCACCGAGCCGCTGCTCAAGAAGCTGCTCCGCTACGTGATGAGCGACGAGGCCCGCCACGTCGCCTTCGGCGTCCTGACGCTCAAGGAGTACTACCAGGAGCTCACCGTGGCCGAGCTGCGCGAGCGCCAGGAGTTCGCCTTCGAGGCCGCCCTCCGCATGCGCGACCGCTTCCTCCAGCAGGAGGTCTGGGAGCGCATGGGCATGAAGCCCTCCGAGGTCGTCCCGGTCATCAAGGACCTCCCGGCCCGCCAGCTCTTCCAGCAGATGCTCTTCACCAAGATCGTCCCGAACTGCAAGAAGCTCGGCCTGCTCGACGCCGGCGACGGCTGGCTGCGCGAGCGCTTCGGCGAGATCGGCGTCATCCAGTTCGAGGACATGGCCGACACCGGCGAGGAGTACGAGATGTTCGCGCTCGCCGACGGTGACGTCAGTGGAGTCGCCCCGGCCTGATCGCGATTCGAGGGGAACAGCCCGCCGGGTAGGGTCGGCCGATGCCCCGCTTCGGACGAGTCCTCACCGCCATGGCGACGCCGTTCGCCCCTGACGGCTCGCTCGACGCCAAGCGGGCCGGCGACCTCGCCCGCTGGCTGGTCGACCACGGCAACGACGGCCTGGTCGTCGCCGGCACCACCGGGGAGAGCCCGGTCCTGACCGACGAGGAGCGGATCGAGCTGCTCCGGGTGGTGCGGGCGGCGGTCGACGTCCCGGTCGTCGCCGGCACGACCACCAACGACACCGCCCACAGCGTGATGCTGACCGAGGCGGCCGCCGAGATCGGCGTCGACGCCGTCCTCGCCGTCACCCCCTACTACAACAAGCCGCCGCAGTCGGGCCTGCGCCGCCACTTCGAGGCCGTGGCCGCCGCCTCCGACCTGCCGGTGATGCTCTACGACGTCCCCGGCCGCAGCGGTCGGGAGATCGCCACCGACACGATCATCGGGCTGGCCACCGACGTCCCGTCGATCGTCGCCCTCAAGGACGCCGGCGGCCACCCGGAGCGGACCGGCCCGCTGCTCGCCGGGGCCCCCGCCGGCTTCGAGGTCTACAGCGGCGACGAGCCCCTGACGCTGTCGTTCCTCGCCCACGGGGCGGTCGGCGTCGTCGGCGTGGCCACCCACTGGACCGCCGCCCTCCAGGCCGACATGTTCTTCGCCTTCGAGAACGGCGACACCGCCGGCGCCCGGGCGGTCAACACCCGCCTGCTCGCCTCGTACGCCTACATGAACAGCGACACCTGCGTGTTCTCGCAGGCGGTGAAGGTGATGATGGCCGAGCTCGGCGTCCCGATCGGCGACTGCCGCCTGCCCCTCGGCCCCGCCCCCGACGGCACCGCCGACCGGGCGAGGGAGGTCGCCCGCGACCTCCGCCTCCTCGTCTGAGGGCGGCGCCTACCCGGGCTTGCGGGCTCGGATGAGGTAGTGGGCGTAGGGCTCCCAGGGGCGCTCGGTGCGCTCGGCCCGCTCGACGACGAGGCCGGCGGCCTCCAGCAGCCGGGCCATCGAGCCGACGCTGCGGCACGACAGCGGCTCGGGCCCGGCGACGAGCCGATCGTGGACCCGGTTCCAGCGGTACTTCCAGCGGGGCGCCACGTCGAGATCCTTGACCAGGCACACCCCGCCGGGCGCCAGGGCCGAGGCGATGTCGGCGGCGAGCGGGGCGTGGGCGTCGAGGGGGAGGTGGTGCAGGGCGTCGCAGACGAGGACGGCGGCGTAGCCGGAGCGGTCGTCCAGCCGGGTGGCGTCACCGACGACCAGGTCGACGGCCGGGCTGAGGTGGTGGGTGGCGTCGATCAGGGCGGCCTTGTCGGCGTCGAGGTCGATCCCCTCGAAGGTCAGGTCGGGGTTGACCTCGGCCAGGTAGCGCTCGACCATGCACAGCCCGCTGCCGAGGGACAGGACCCGGCCCGACGCGGTGCCCAGCTCGTCGGTCAGCGGCCCGAGCGGGGCGATGGCGTAGCGGGCGACGGCGAAGGCCCGGGCCGTGCCCGGCATCGGGGCGTAGGTCGCCAGGGCCCGGCGGACGGCCCGCCAGTCGCGGCGGCCGCGGTCAGGTCGTGTCACGGTCGCCGTCAAGGGCGCCCACGGTAGGGGCCGCCGCCGGGTCGGCCCCAGCCCGGTCGCCGGCCAGGGCCACGGCGGCGGCGCCGGCCAGCACCAGCCCGTAGACGGCGACCCACGCCCAGGCGGGGAGCAGCGGCGGCCGCCAGACCGGGTCGCGCAGGGCGTCGAGGTACCCGAGGGTGGTGCCCTCGCCGGCCATGTGCCGGCTGACGTGGGCGAAGGCCCACACCTGGGCGGCCACCAGCACCCCGGCCGCGACGCCGAGGACGGGCGCCGGCGTGGTGCGGGTGGCGGTCGGTCGGTCGAGGTCGAGCCCGGCGGCGACGATGGCCACCCCGACCAGCAGCGGGAGGACGTAGCGGCCCTGCCAGAAGTAGCCGATCGGCGGGAGGCTCATGCCCTCGGCGGTGAAGTTCATGGCGTAGGCGCCGGCGCCGAGGAGGACGACGACGGCCCGCTCCAGCCCGGTCGCCCGGCGCAGGCCCCACGCCGCCACGCCCAGCACGACCAGCCACCAGGCGATCACCGGCGGCCACGGCGCCACCACGTCGTTGACCCCGAAGACGCCGACGGTCTGGCGCACGTACCAGTCCCACTCGCCGAGGGCGTGGCCGAGCCCGCTCCCGGGCCGGGGGTCGAGCGGGTAGCGGAGCTGGATGTAGGCCAGCCAGGCCACCGACGCCACCCAGGCGAGGGCGAAGGCCACACCCCAGAGCCGCGCGTCCCGCCGACCGGCGAGCAGCCGCAGCCGCTCCCGCCCGGCGACCAGGCCGAGCACGACGAGGGCGCCGACGGCGTAGGCGGGGGAGAGGCCCCGCACGACGGTGAGGGCCACCAGGCCGACGCCGAGCCGGGTCACGTCACGGCCGGCGACGGCGGGCGCCCGGGCCACGACGACCCCGGCGGTCCACACCAGGGCGGCGGCGGCGATCTCGAACCCGCCCGTGTTGACCTGGCCGGACAGCCAGAGGCAGACGGGCGTCGCCCCGCCCAGCACGGCCAGGGCCAGCGGGCGGGACCCGGCCGAGCGGGCCGCGAGGAGGGCCGACGCCAGCAGCGCGGCGGTCAGCGCCGCGCTGATCAGCCGCATGGCGGTGATGCCGACGCCGTCGGGCCGGACGAGCGATGCCAGCCCGACCACGACGTAGTACGAGGGCTGGCCGCGGTACTGGAGCGTCGTGGTGGTGACCGTGTCCCGGCCGCCCTCGAGCGGGGTGCAGGCCGGCGGCGGACCGAGGGCGTCGAACGGGGTGGCCGCCGGGCTGTCCTCGTAGTCGATGAAGCAGGTGGCGGCGGAGCGGGCGTCGCCGTAGGCCTCGGGCACCTCGACGTCGATGAAGACGTTGCGGCTGCCGAGCAGCTCCGAGGTTGCCCCGCCGACCGGCTGGCCCCGCACGACGGCGGCGGCCCGGATGGCGTGGTCGGACTCGTCGGCGCCGCTCAGCCGCGGGGTGGCGAACGACCAGGCCGCCCCGGCCAGGAACAGCAGGGCGAACGCCGTCCACCACCGCGCCCGCACTCCCTGCACCCCCCGACCTTAACGAGGTCCCGCGAACGGGCCGGTGCTGCCGGGCGGCAGCCCCGGGGGCTCGGGAGCGCAGCGCCAGCGACAGGAGGGTCGCGGGCTGGACCTTCCACCCCGGTAGGGTCCGACACGATGAGCGCAGCCCCGGTCACGGTGACCTTCCTCGGCGGCCTGGGCGAGATCGGCCGCAACTGCGCGGCGATCGAGTCCGAGGGCTCCATCCTGCTGATCGACTGCGGGCTGATGTTCCCCGACGCCGACATGCCCGGCGTCGACCTGGTGCTGCCCGACTTCACCTGGCTGCGGGAGCGGGCCGACCAGGTCGTCGGCTGCATCGTCACCCACGGCCACGAGGACCACCACGGCGGGCTCAGCTTCCTGCTCCGGGACCTGTCGTTCCCGATCATCGGCTCGGCCCTCAGCCTCGGCCTGGCCCGCAACCGCATCGAGGAGGCCGGTCTCCTCGACCGCACCGAGATGATCGTCGTCAAGGACCGCGAGCGCCGGAGCTTCGGCCCCTTCGACTGCGAGTTCATCCCGGTCACCCACTCGGTGCCCCACGCCTTCGCCACCGCCATCCACACCGGCCAGGGCACGATCCTCCACAGCGGCGACTTCAAGCTCGACCTCACGCCCGTCGACGGCCGCCTCACCGACCTGGCCGCCATCGGCGCCATCGCCGAGGACGAGGGCATCCGCCTGCTGCTGGCCGACTCGACCAACGCCGACCAGCACGGCCACTCCCGCTCGGAGACCAGCGTCGGGAAGGTCCTCTACGACCTGTTCCACGCCCACGAGGGCCGGCGCATCGTCACCACCTGCTTCGCCAGCCACATCCACCGCATCCAGCAGATCGCCGACGCCGCCATCGCCTTCGACCGGGTCGTGGCCACCCTCGGCCTGTCGATGAAGAAGAACGTGCGGCTGGCCCGGGAGATGGGGCTGCTGACGATCCCCGACTCCCACCTGCGCGACATCGACGACGTCGGGGACATGGAGCCGGGCAAGGTCTGCGTGATCTCGACCGGGTCCCAGGGCGAGCCGATGTCGGCCCTGGCCCTGATGGCCAACAAGTCCTCGAAGTTCATCGACCTCGACGAGAACGACACGGTCATCCTCAGCTCGCACCCGATCCCGGGCAACGAGATGAACGTGACCAAGGTGATCGACGGGCTGATGCGGCTCGGCGTCCAGGTGATCCACTCGGGCATCGAGGACGTCCACGCCACCGGCCACGCCAAGGCCGACGAGCTCAAGACGTACCTGTCGATCGCCAAGCCCCAGTGGTTCGTCCCGGTGCACGGCGAGTACCGGCACCTCGTCGCCCACGCCGCCCTCGGCCGCCAGATGGGCGTGCCCGCCGACCGGGTGCTGCTGTGCGAGGACGGCGACCAGGTCGTGATGACCGACGCCGGGCTGAAGAAGGGCAACCGGGTGCCGGCCGGCTACCTGTACGTCGACGGCCTGGGCATCGGCGACGTCGGCCACGGCGTGCTGCGCGACCGCAAGGTCCTGGCCGACGAGGGCGTCGTCGTGGTGATCGTCGCCGTCGACCTGGAGTCGAAGAAGGTCGTGCTCGGACCCGAGGTGATCACCCGGGGCTGGGTCCACGCCGCCGAGGCCGAGGACCTGCTGGAGGAGTGCCGCAAGATCGTGGCCGAGGACCTGGAGCAGGCCCTGCGGGACGACGCCGGCCAGGGCGTCGAGCAGCTGTCGCGCATCGTGCGCCGCTCGGCCGGTCGCTTCGTCAACGACCGCACCCGCCGCCGCCCGATGATCGTCCCCGTGGTCATGGAGTCGTGACCGAGGGCTTCGTCTACACGGTCGTCGTGCCGATCGAGCACGAGGACCGGGCCTCCGGCGCCATCCGCTCGCGGGGCCTCCCGTACAGCCGCAGCGAGCTGCGCCTCGGCGGGGCCAAGGGCCCGACGCAGTCGGCGGTCGAGCTGCGCGTCGTCGTGCCCGGGCCCGAGCCGGTGCTCGACAAGGCCCTCGAGAAGCTGGCCCGCAGCGTCCCGGTGCTGATGGCCGACCGGGTCGAGACCCGGCCCTTCCTCCCGCCGCCGGAGGCCTAGGGTCCCGCCCCATGGGCGAGCTGGCCAAGGGCGGCAACACGAACCTGAGCGGGGGACCGCTCGACGTCTCGGTGAGCGGGGCCCAGCCGGGCACCGTCGACCTGCTGGTCTTCCAGCTCGGTGCCGACGGGAAGGTCCGGCGGGAGGACGACCTCGTCTTCTTCAACCAGCCCCGCTCGCCCGAGGGCGCCGTCGAGCTGACCGGCGGGGACCGTGTGCGGGTCGACCTGGCCGCCGTGCCGGCCGACGTGGCGACCCTCGCCGTGGCCGTCGCCCTCGACGACGGCGTGGGCCATGCGCTCGGTCAGGTCGCCGGGCTGGGCGTCACCGTCACCGACGGCTCGTCGGCCCACACGGCCCCCGCAGCGGGGCTGGGCGCCGAGCGGGCCGCCCTGCTGGTCGAGGTCTACCGCCGGGGCGACGGGTGGAAGGTCCGCTCGGTCTCGGCCGGCTGGGCCGAGGGCCTGGCCTCGCTCGTGACCCACTTCGGCGTCGAGGTGGCCGCCGACGAGGCTCCCGCCGCCGCACCTGCGCCGCCGGTCGAGGACGGTCCCCGCTCGGTGCCGGGCGAGGAGAAGGTGTCGCTGGAGAAGCGCCAGAAGCTCGACCTCCGCAAGAAGGAGGTCCACAAGGTCCTGCTGGAGAAGGGGGCGGCGCACCAGCGGGCCCGGGTGATCCTCGTCGTCGACAAGACCGGCTCGATGGCCGAGCTCTACAAGCAGAAGATCATCCACCGGGTGGTCGAGCGGATGGTGCCGGTGGCCGTCCTGCTCGACGACGACGGCGCCCTCGAGGTCTACCTCTACGCCCGCTCCTTCATGCGGCTGCCCGACCTCCACGTCGCCGACCTCGACCACTGGACCGACACGCACCTCCACCTCAAGGGCATCGTCGGCGGCGTCGACTACAACGCCATCGGCCACGGCAACGACGAGATCCCGATCATGACGGCGGTCCTCGACGACATCCGGGAGGGCGACCCGACGCCCACGCTCGTCCTCTTCTTCACCGACGGCGGCTTCGCCAAGAAGGCCGAGATCGCGGCGCTGGTCGAGAAGGCCTCGCACCGGCCCGCCTTCTGGCAGTTCGTCGGGCTGGGCAACGCCCGCTACGGCGTGCTCGAGCGCCTCGACGAGATGCCGGGCCGGGTCGTCGACAACGTCGGCTTCTTCGCCCTCGACGACGTCGACCACGTCGACGACGCCGAGCTCTACCGCCGCCTCCTCGGCGAGTTCCCCGACTGGCTGCGCGCCGCCCGCGCCGCCGGCGTGCTCCCGACCTGACGGCACCGGCAGCCAGATGGCTGAACGGGAGGTGAACGGCGGCCTACGGTCCGGGGTGTGGGCACGATCGGGCGCAGGAAGGTCCTCATCGGCGGTGCCGCGGCAGCGGCCGCGTGGGGCGTGCGACCCGTCCCGATCCTCGGCGCCCGGCTGCCCCTGGCCGCCGTCGCCCGGCCCGACGGGACGACGCTGGCCCGCACGATCACCCGCCCCGACGGTCCCGGCTACCGCCGGCTGGTCGAGGGACCGGGCCAGGAGATCGTCGTCCGCTCCGACCTCGGGGCGACGGCGCAGCCCGGCCGGGAGGACCGCCGACGCCCGCTGGCCGCCCTGGTCCAGCTGAGCGACCTCCACCTGGTCGACGTCCAGAGCCCCGGCCGGGTCGAGCTGCTCGCCCCGCTCGGTCCGCCCTACTCGGGGGCGTGGCGGCCGCAGGAGGCCCTGTCGACCCAGGTCGCCTCGGCCATGGTCGCCCACCTGAACGGGCTCGGCGCCGGGCCGGTGACCGGGCGGACGTTCGACGCCCTGGTCTGCACCGGCGACAACATCGACAACGGCCAGCTCAACGAGCTCGACTGGTTCGTGCAGGTCCTCGACGGCGGCCGGCTGACCCCCGACAGCGGCGACCTCGGCCGCTACGAGGGCGTCCAGGACGGATCCGACCGGCGGTTCTGGCACCCCGACGAGGGCGCCTCCGACGAGTGGACCGACGCCGGCTTCCCGGCGATCGACGGGCTGCTGGCCGACGCCCTGGCCCCCTTCGACGCACCGGCCCTGGCCGTCCCGTGGTTCCCGGCCTACGGCAACCACGACGGCCTGCTGCAGGGCAACGCCGCGCCCCACCCGGCCTTCGACGCCATCCTCACCGGCGACCGCAAGATCGTCGAACTGCCCGCCGGCACCGACCCCAACGGCTTCGTGGCCACGCTGCTGACCGATCCCGCTGCGGTTGCCGAACGGCTCCGGGGCGGGAGCTACACGACCCGCGAGGCGACCGCCGACGAGGACCGCCGGTCGATCACGCGGGACGACTGGATCGGCCGCATGCTCGCCTCGCCCGGCGGCCGCGGCTACGTGAGCGACGACCGGGACGCCACCAAGACGTGGTACCGCTTCGCTCTCGCCGACGGGGTGGTCGGCATCAGCCTCGACACCTGCGCCCACGGCGGCTCGTCGGGTGGCTGCATCACCGAGGGCCAGCTGCGGTGGCTGGAGGCCGAGCTGGCGTCGGTCCACTCGACCCACCTCGGGCCCGACGGGAGCGTCGTCCGGACCGGCGCCGACGACCAGCTCGTCCTCGTCTTCAGCCACCACACCGCCGGGACGATGGGCGCGGACGTGGCCGATCCCGCCTTCCCCGGCGAGCGGCGGGTCCAGGGCGCCGAGCTGGTCGCCACGCTGCTCCGGTACCCGAACGTCGTCGCCTGGGTGAACGGCCACACCCACACCCACGAGGTCCACGTCCACCCCCACCCGCAGGGCCTCGCCCCCGGGTTCTGGGAGGTGACCACGGCCAGCCACATCGACTTCCCGGAGCAGTCCCGGGTGCTGGAGCTGGTCGACAACGTCGACGGCACCCACTCGCTGTTCGGCGTGGTGGTCGACCACGACGGACCGGTCCGGGCGGACCACGACGACCGCAGCCTCGCCGGCCTGGTGGCCATCAGCCGGGAGCTGGCCGCCAACGACGGCCAGGGCCACTCCCGCCCGTTCACCGATCCCGGCGCCTTCAACGTCGAGCTGGTCCGGCCGGCGCCCTTCGTCCGTGGCGGGCCGGTCGCGCCGCCGTCCGACGGCTTGGCCCAGACCGGGTCGCCGGCATCGACGGTCCCGCTGGCCGGCGTCGGCCTCGCCCTGGTGGCGGGGGGAGCCGCCCTCCAGGCCGCGGTGGCCCTCCGAGAGCGCCGGGCAGAGCCAGATCGAACCCCGAAATTGCGACCCTGAGCGGGCTCGTCGCCCGCTGAGGGTCGCAATTTCGGGGTGGGGGACTAGGTCGCGGCGGGGGAGCGGCGGAGGGCCCACCACCGCTCGAAGACCTCGGCCGGGACGGGCCGGCTGAAGTAGTAGCCCGGGCCGAGGGTGCAGCCGACGGCGCGCAGCACGTCGAGCTGGACCTCGTTCTCGATCCCCTCGGCCACGATCTCGAGGTCGAGGCTGCGACCGAGGTCGACGATGGCCCGCACGACGCTGTCGGCGGCCCGGTCGGTGCCCAGATCGCGGACGAAGGAGCGGTCGATCTTGAGCTGCCGGGCCGGGAGCATCGTCAGGTACGACAGCGACGAGTAGCCCGTCCCGAAGTCGTCGATGGCGACCGGCACGCCCCCGGCGGCCAGGCCGGCCATCATCCCCATGCTCAGCTCGGGGTCGACCATGGCGGCCGACTCGGTCAGCTCGACCTTGAGCGTCTCGGGCGGGAGCCCGTGGGCCCCGAGCAGGTCGCCGATCCGGTCGACCAGGTCGAGCTCGGTCGTGTTGTAGGACGAGATGTTGACGGCGACCTGGAGCGGCGTGCCGGCGTCGCGCCAGCGGGCGGCCTGCTCGGTCGCCATCTCCAGGACCATCTGGGTCAGCGGGCGGATCAGGCCGGAGATCTCGGCCATGGGGATGAAGACGTCGGGCGGCACGTCGCCCCGCTCGGGGTGGGTCCAGCGCAGCAGGGCCTCGACGCCGGCCACCTCGCCGGTGTCGAACCGCACCAGCGGCTGGTGGTGGAGCGTGAAGTCGTGGGCCTCGATGGCGGTGCGGAGGTCGCCGACCAGGGTGAGCCGGCCGGGGTCGGTGCGGTCCCGCTCGACCCGGTACAGCTCGACGCCGATGCGACCGTCCTTGGCGTTGTACATGGCCACGTCGGCCCGGCGCAGCAGGGTGACCTCGTCGTTGGCGCCCCGTCCGGCCAGGGCCACGCCGACGCTGGCGGTGATGTCGAGCACGAGCGTGCCGACCGAGAAGGCCTCGGCCAGGGCGGAGCGCAGGGCCCGGGCGCCCTCGGCGGCGGCCTCGGCGGTGTCGCAGGCGAGGACGGCGGCGAACTCGTTGCCGCCCAGCCGGGCCAGGTGCTCGACGCCGGGCACGGTCGACAGCCGCCGGCCGATCTCGACCAGCACGGTGTCGCCGAACTCGTGGCCCAGCGTGTCGTTGATCTCGCGGAAGCGGTCGACGTCGAGCACGGCCACGGCGAAGCGGTGGTCGACCGCCAGCCGCTCGGCCACGTGGGCGGTGAAGTCCCGCCGGTTCGCCAGCCCGGTGAGGGTGTCGGTGCGGGCGAGGACCTCGTTGGCCCGGGCCTCCTGGCGGAGCCGGTCGAGGAGGTCGGCGTTGCGCAGCGACACGCCGGCGTGGACGGCGAGGGTGGCGAAGAGGACGACGTCGTCGCCGTCCCACGTGCGCAGGTCGCCGCTGCGGTCGCCGACGACGAGGACGGCGTCGGGCCGTCCGTCCTCGGCCAGGGCCGGGGCGGCGATCACCTCGCGCAGGCCGGCGGCGACGAGGGGGTCGTCCGCCGCCTCGTCGTCGGCCTTCAGGTGGCGGGCGCCGCCCCGGTCGTCCTGGCGCCGCGCCGGTCCGACCTCGGCGAACAGGTGCCGGTCGAGGTCGGTCGCCGGGTGCTCGACGGCCGCGCCGTGGTCCAGCTCGACCCGCACGACGTCGTCGCCGTCGCGCAGCACCAGCCACGTCGCCTCCGAGTGGAGGATCTCGCCGGTCTGCACGAGCAGCTCGGTCACCGGGTCGCCGTCGGCCACCGCCCGGCCCAGGCGGCGGGTGTAGTCGTCGAGCAACCCGAGGCTGCGGTGGCGGGTGCGGAGGGCGGCGTAGGCCCGGCTGACGATGACGAGGAAGCCGCCGACGGTGACGAGCAGCCACACCGAGGCCAGCTCCTCCCGTGCGAGGGTGACGACGACGAGGGCCAGCGACACGTCGACCAGGGCGAGCAGCGACCCGGCCCAGATGCCCTCCCAGAGCAGCGGCTCCCACACCCCGACGTAGATGCGGATGACGAGCGTGACGACGACGGCGGCGGCCAGGTCGGCCAGGGCCACGGCCACCAGGGTGACGACCCACGCGGTGATGTCGATCTCGCCGCCCCGGGGGAGGACCGAGAGGATGGCGGCGGCCACCGCCACCTCGGTCAGGTGCGTGGCCAGGTTGGCGATCAGCTTGAACGGCGGCTGGCGACGGACGCCCCCGAGGATGGCCAGCGACACGGCCAGGCGGATCACGGCCACCGGGACCGGGCCGAGCAGCATCAGCCCCACGACGAGGGGCACGGCCGAGAAGGCGAAGGTGTGGCTCTCCCGGCGCAGCTCGAGGTCGACGGTGAACAGCTCGGCCAGGACGTAGAGCACGGCCACGGCGACGGCGGCCACGACCGGCCGGAAGGTGATGGCCAGGTCGGGCTCGATCATGGCGACCACGGCGGCGGCGCCGATCGACAGGGCGACGGCGAACCCGGTCACCGCCACCCGGGCGCGCCGGTCCGAGCCCTCGTCCTCGACGTCGTCGGTGGCGGCCTCCGTCACCCCGAGATCATCGGTCTCCCGGCCCCCGCCGTGAGGGACCCCCCAGCAACCGAACCTTGTACGCGATCTACCTCTCAGAGGTAGATCGCGTACAAGGTTCGGGCTCGGAGGACGATCGGGTCAGGCGGCGGAGCGCCAGGTGCGGCCGGTCCAGATGTCGGCCCGCCAGGTGCGGCCCGTCCAGGACTCGCCCCGCCAGGTGCGACCGGTCCAGGCCGCCTCCCGCCAGGTCCGGCCGCTGAAGGCCTGGCCCCGCCAGGTGCGGCCGGTGAAGGAGCCCTCGCCGGCGTCGGCCCAGCCGTCACCGGTCCAGGTGTTGCCGTTCCAGCGGCCGGCGTCCCAGGTCGTGCCCGCCGTGGTGGCGGCGGCCCAGGTGGCGGCGTCCCACGGGGCGCTCATCACGTCGATCTCGCCGGCCAGCTCGGTCTCGCCGTCGGTGAGGCGGCTGGTGCCCCGGGCGGCGTCGAGGCTGCCGGTGCCCGTCGACACCGGGTGGGCCTGCGGCACGGTGGTCGGCCGCACGTCGCCGGCGTGCTTGAGCTGGACCAGGCCGGCGCCCTGGGCCGAGGCCGGCGAGGCCCGCAGCGGCTCCGCCGACCCCGTCAGGACCTGCTTGACCTGGTCGGGGGTGAGGTCCGGGCGCTGCTGCAGGAGCAGGGCGACGGCCCCGGAGACGACGGCGGCGGCCTGCGAGGTGCCCGAGCCGCGGATCTGGGTGGAGCCGACCCGGGCCTCCGGGTGCTCCTCGTCGACCTGCGAACCGGGGACCCGGGCGGCGGCCAGCGACACGCCGGGGGCGACCACGTCGACCCGCCGGGCCGGGGTGCCGACCGAGCTGAAGTCGGCGACCTCGTCGTCGTAGGGCGAGGCGACCGAGCGTCCCATGTCGGCGGCGCCGACGGTGAGGACGTAGGGGTCGATGGCCGGGTTGACCAGGGCCCCGCCGCTGTTGCCGGCGGCGACGACCACGACGATCCCGTGGCGCCAGGCCGTCTCCACGGCGTGGGCGAGCGGATCGACCTGGTACGGCTGCACGCCGTCCGTGCCGTAGGAGAGGTTGAGGACCCGGACGTCCATGCCCGGCTCGTCGCGGTGCTGGTCGACCCAGTTGATGGCCGCGATGACCTGCGAGACGTCGACGGCACCGTTGGACGCCCCGACCTTCATGTCGAGGATCCGGACGCCGGGGGCGATGCCCCGGGTCTGGGTGGTGCCCCGGCCGGCGATCAGGCTGGCCATGTGGGTGCCGTGGCCGTAGGCGTCGATGCCGGCGGGCATGTCCGAGCCCTGCGGGTCGAAGGAGAGGTCGGGGCCGACAATGACGGCGCCCTCGGCGTCGAGCCCGGCGACCGGGGCCACGCCCGTGTCGATCAGGGCGACGTCGACGCCGGCACCGGTGATGCCCCGCTGGTGGAGCTTGTCGGCCTCGATGAGCGAGGCGACCTGGCCGGGCTGGAGGACCGCCGAGGACTGGGCGTCGAACTCGTCGAGGTGGCGGTTGGCGCCGAAGGCGATGCCGTCGACGGTGTCCGACAGCCCCTCGGCCAGCCCGCCGGTCAGGCCCTGGACCAGCCCGAGCAGCCCCCCGAGGAGGCCACCGCCGCTGGAGCTCGTCCCGCTGGCGCCGGCCGGCGTCCCCAGCGGCACGACCAACCCGAGGGCGACGATCCCGGCGACGAGGACCCGAACCCCCCGCCGCCGACCGGTGCCGCCCGTCGTGGTGCCGCTCGCCCCGGTGGGGACGGAGGTCGGCGAGCCGGTGGCGGTCGCGCCGGAGCGCCGTGCGGTGCTCGATGCGTGGTCGTGTGTGCGCCGATCGTGGCCGCGGGCTGCGCTGTCCGTGGTCATGGTCTCCCCTTGAGTCCCCGTCGGCCACGAAGAGTAGCAGCGCCCACGCTGAGAGAGCAAACGTGTTCTTGTTCACACCCTGTGTGGTCGCCTTGCCGGTCCTGACTGCCGCCGCCGGGAGCAGGGCGGCCGAGGCTCCCCGGATCGAGTCGCGGCACCCGGTAGCGTCGAGGGGACCGTGACCGCCACCAACCGCAGCCCTCGCCCCAAGCGGCGGGCCGCGTCCTCGCGCCAGGGGGCCTCGGCCCGCTCGACGTCGTCCGGTCGCGCCACGGGACGGACCGGGGCCGAGCCCACGGCGGTCGACCGGGCTCCCTCGGGTCGATCGTCCACCAAGGGCCGATCGACCTCGGGCCGCAGCTCGACGGGCCGCTCCACCTCCGGTCGCTCCACCTCCGGTCGCTCCACCTCGGGCCGCTCGGCGTCGGGGCGCAGCACCACCGGCAAGGCCTCGTCGGGGCGGTCGTCCGGCTCCCGGTCGGCCACCGCCACCCGCACCCGCCGCCCACCCCCGCCGCCCCAGGACACCACCCTCGTCCGGGTGGCCCGGGCCACGTCACGGGCCACCGAGGGGCACCGGGCCGACCTGGCCGGGCTGGTCCTCATCCTCGTCGGCATCATCTGCGGCCTCGGCGTCTACGGCGGCGACACCGGTGGCCCCGTCGGCCGGGGCGCCGACCGCCTGGTCGGCCTGCTCGTCGGTGGCGCCGGCGTGCTCGTGCCCGTCGCCCTGGTCGTCGGTGGCGTCCTCCTGATCCGGGGCCGGGTGGCGCCCGATCCGGTGCCCGACCCCGAGACCGGCGAGATCCCCGCCGCCGCCCACGGTCCCGCCCGCCGGGCCCTCGGCGGGATCCTCCTCGCCGTGGCCGCCCTCGGCCTGCTCCACCTGGCCCGGGGCGCGCCGGCCCTCGACGCCCCCGGCGACGACCTGGCCGACGCCGCCGGCATCCTCGGCGCCCTGGTCGGCGAGCCGCTGCAGGCCCTCGTGGCCACGGGCGGCGCGCTGGCCGTGCTCCTCCTGCTCGCCGTGGCCGGCGTCGTCCTCCTCCTCGACCTGACCCTCCGCTCCGCCTCGCGGAAGGCCCTCGCCGGCGTGCGCCCGGCGGCGGCGGGTGGCGCCCGGGCCTTCGGCTCGCTGTTCCGGCTCGACCGCGAGCGGGGCGAGGTCGTCCCCGCCGTCGACGAGCGGGGCCTCGACGACCCGGCCGACCTGCCCACCGACAGCACCCCGCGGGTCGCCGTGCCCGGCGCGGTGGTCGAGCTCACCGCCGGCGCCGGCGCCGCCGCGGCCGCCGGGGGCGACACCACCGGCGTCTACGACTTCGAGGCCGACGGCGGGCTGCCTGCGGCCAAGCGGGCCCGCAAGCCCAAGCCCAAGGCGCCGCCCGAGCCGGTCGAGGACCCGGAGCAGCTCGCCATCGACCTCGGCCCCGGCGCCGAGCCGTCGGCCTGGAAGCTGCCGCCGGCCAAGCTGCTGGTCCGCACCGGCACCCAGAGCGTCGACCACGAGGCGGTCCGGGAGGTCGGCCACCACCTCGAGCGGGCCCTGGCCGAGCACAACGTCGAGACCCGGCTGATCGGCATGACCGTCGGCCCCACCGTCACCCGCTACGAGCTCGAGCTGGGGCCCGGGGTGAAGGTCGCCCGGGTGACGAGCCTCCACAAGGACATCGCCTACGCCATGGCCACGCCCGACGTGCGCATCCTGGCACCCATCCCGGGCAAGCAGGCGATCGGTGTCGAGATCCCCAACCTCAAGAAGCAGCTGGTCACGGTGGGCGACATCCTCGCCAGCCCCGAGGCCCGCACCGCCACCCACCCGCTCGACGTGGCCGTGGGCCGGGACATCGACGGCAAGGCGGTGCTGGCCGGGCTGGCCGGCATGCCGCACGTCCTGATCGCCGGTGCCACCGGTGCCGGCAAGTCGTCGTGCATCAACTCGCTGCTGACGTCGATCCTCATGCGGGCCACGCCGGACCAGGTGCGGATGATCCTGGTCGACCCCAAGCAGGTCGAGATGGGCCAGTACAACCGGCTGCCCCACCTGCTCACCGAGGTCGTGACCGACCCCAAGAAGGCAGCCAACGCGCTGGCCTGGGCGGTGCGGGAGATGGAACGGCGCTACGACCTGCTAGCCGCCGTCGGCTTCCGCGACATCACCGGCTACAACGCCGCCTACGACCGGGGCGAGCTCCAGCCCGAGACCCCGCTGGACCCCACCTACCCCCGGTTGCCGTTCATCCTCGTCGTGGTCGACGAGCTGGCCGACCTGATGATGGTCGCCGCCCGCGACGTCGAGGAGTCGATCACCCGCATCGCCCAGAAGGCCCGAGCGGTCGGCATCCACCTCGTGATCGCCACCCAGCGGCCGTCGGTCAACGTGATCACCGGCCTGATCAAGGCCAACGTCCCCAGCCGGTGGGCGTTCGCCGTGTCGAGCAGCACCGACAGCCGGGTCATCCTCGACCAGCAGGGTGCCGAGCGGCTCCTCGGGAAGGGCGACATGCTCCTGCTCGGGCCGTCGTCGTCGGTGCCCCACCGGGTCCAGGGCTCGTGGGTCACCGAGGAGGAGGTCCGGGCGGTGGCGGCGCACTGGAAGCGCCAGTCGCCCGAGATCGCCTACGACGACAGCGTCCAGGGCAGCGACGACCAGCCCGGCCTCGGCTCCGGCTCCTCGTCGGGCGGCTCCGGCTCCGGCGACGATGACGACGACCTGCTCGCCCAGGCCGCCGAGCTGGTCGTGCGCAGCCAGCTGGGCTCCACGTCGATGCTCCAGCGCAAGCTCAAGGTCGGCTTCGCCCGGGCCGGGCGGATCATGGACCTGCTCGAGGACCGCGGCGTCGTCGGCCCGTCCGTCGGCTCCAAGGCCCGCGAGGTCCTGATGACCGTCGAGGAGCTCGACTCCGGCGCCTCCGGCAGCCCTGGCGCCGGCGGCGGCCACGGCGTCGGCGGACCTGGCGGTGTGGCCGGCGGCGTCGGCCCTGACGCTGGTGGCGTCGGAGGACCCGGCGGTGCCGGCAACGGCGTCGGCGGTACCGGTCTCGGCGGCCCCGGTGGTGCGGGGCCCGGCAACGGCGCCGGTGGCTTCGGTGGCGATCGGGCCGGCGGCGGCGCCGGTCCGGGCCGAGGCGCAGCGGGCGATGGCGACGATCGGGGCGCGGGCGGCGCCGGGGGCTCCCGCCCCTCGGCGGCACCCGGGGTCGATGACCTCTGACGACCCGGTCGTCCCCCCCGACGAGCCACCCCCCACCCCCGCCGACCTCGACCCGAGGCGCGCCGGGACCGCCGAGGTGGCCACCGCCGCCCCGCCGGCTCGGACGGCCCGGCGGACCGGGGACCCGGGCGACGCCGTGCCGGTGCAGGGCGGGGGAGCGCGGCACCGGGTGCGGGACCTGCCGACGAGCGGGCGGGTGCTCGCCCTCGTCGCCGCCGTGCTGCTGCTCGTGCCGATCGGCGCCAGCCTCGTCCGGGCCATCGACCAGGGCTGGGTGCCGTCCAACGACGAGGCCCTGATCGTCCTGCGCTCCCGGGACGTCCTCGGCCAGGACCGTCCCCTCGTCGGCCAGCCGTCGACCGCCGGGCAGTACGCCTCCGACCACCCCGCCCGGCACCCGGGGCCGATCGAGTTCTACATGCTGGCCGTCCCCGTCCGGGTCCTGGGCCCGACGTGGGGGACGCTGCTCACCGTCGCCCTCGTCACCGGCTCGGCCGTGCTCCTCACCGCCTGGGCCGCCTTCCGCCGGGCCGGACCGGTGGTCGGGCTGGGCGCCGTCGCCCTGGTCGCAGGGGTGATGTGGTCGACGGGCACCGCCGTCCTCACCGATCCGATCAGCTCGAACGTCGGCGGCTACCCGCTGCTCGCCGGGTGCGCGCTGGCCTGGGCCCTGTGGGGCGACGACCGCCGGCTCTGGCCCGTCGCCATGGCGGTGTGGTCGTTCGCCACCCAGCAGCACCTGGCCGTGCTCGGTCCGGCCGGGGTGGTGGCGGCGTGGGGCGTGCTCGGCGCCCTCGTCACGACGGTGCGGGCCCGGCACGAGATCGGCCGGGTGGCCTCGGCGCTGCGCTGGGGGGCGACCGCCGCCGTCGTGGGATTCGTCTGCTGGCTGCCGCCGCTGGTCGACCAGGTCTTCGGCGACGGGAACCTGGCCTACATCCTGGGCTTCTCGGGCTCCGAGGACCGGGAGGCGTTGGGCCTCGGAGCCGGGTTCCGGGCCGCCGGCCAGGCCCTGGGCTGGCCCCCGCTGTTCGTGCGCCGCAACCTCGACGGCGGCCAGCTGATCGACCCCTACACCGGCACCGACGTCACCATCGGCGCCGTCGTCGGCCTGCTGCTGCTCGTCGGCTGTGCGGTCGCGGCAGCCGTGGCGCTGCTCCGCCGCCGCGGCGATCGGGCGATCGGCGACCGGGCCGCCGCCCGGCTGACCCTGGCCCTCACCGCGATGGTCGTGACCGCAGCCGGGGTGGTCACCACCGCCAACGTGCCGCAGTCGGTCGAGCGCATCCGCATCAACTTCTACCGGTGGACCTGGCCGGCCGCGGTCGGCCTGTGGGGCTCGGTCGCCTGGGCCGTCGGCGCCGCCGTGGTCCTCGCCTGGTCCCGCTCCCGAGCCGACCGCCCCGCCCGGGCCGATCGTCCTGCTCCCGCCGGCCGGCCGGTCCTCGCCGCGGTCGTCGCTCCCATCGTGGTGCTGCTCGTGGTCGGCGTGACCGTCTCGGCGACGGCGACCGGCGACGGGCGCAACGACCGCCGGCGCGACGAGCTCCTCTTCCGCTTCGAGACCCGGGCCGCCGACGCCGTCCTCGACGTCATCGACCGGGACCGACCGGTCCACATCGCCACCCGGGGCTCGGCCGCCTTCCTCGCCATCAGCCCCGCCCTCACCCTGGCCCTGGAGGACGCCGGGGTCGACGTCCGACTGGAGTCGACCGAGGCGGCCGACGTCGATGCCGCCCAGCGCGACGGCTACGGCCCCCACCGGCTCGAGCTGGCCCCGGACGTCGGGGCCCGGGTCCACGTCGTCACCGGGGTGGGCGAGCTGCCCACCGTGCCCGGCACCGTCGTGGCCCGCTTCGCCCTGGGCGTCCGGGCCGACCGGGTGGCGGCGGAGCTGGTCGACCAGCTGGCGGCGGGGCCGATCGTGCCCTCCGCCGAGGCCGACGAGCTGGTGGCCCGCTACCCCGAGAACGTCCGCGAGCTGCTGGGCGTCGCCCTCGCCATGCTCGAGACCGATCCCGACGAGGCCGTCCGCAACGAGACCGTGCTGGAGCTCCTGGGGGACGGCTACCTGGAGTCGCCCCGGATCGACCTCGATCTGGTGGAGGACATGGAGGACGAGCTGGACCGGGGCGTCCAGGTGTGGGGCGACGACCGCTTCGCCGTCGTGGTCGAGCTCCTGCCCTGAGCCCGGCTCGGACGTCGGTCAGGCGGCGATCCGCCGGGAGATGTCGGCGCAGTCGGCGCAGACCGACTCGGGGATGACGCCGATCCGCATCAGGACGGCGAAGATCCGGCAGCCGAGGCAGAACCCGAGGACCGACTCGAGCGTGGCGGCCACCGTGACCGCCCCGACCAGCACCCGGGGCACCACGTCGGATCCGGTGACGAGCAGGACGACGACGGCGGCCACGGTGAGGGTGGCCCCGATGCCCTGGGCGAATCGCTTCGGGGGTCCCGCCCGCGGGGGGGGGGGGGCAAACCGCCCCGGCCCGGCCCCCCCCGGGTCGCACCGGGCCCCCGGG
>JBQGCF010000340.1:0-45680 GCA_052038315.1 Iamia sp. | reverse complement strand
AGCAGGACCTGATGCTCCTCCAGGCGATCGTGATCGTCATCGCCACGCTGATCGTCCTGGTCAACGTGGTGACCGACATCCTCTACTCCGTCGTCGACCCCCGGATCGAGGTGGCCTGATGGCCCAGGCCCTCATCGCCCCCGCGGTCGCCGAGGACCGGCCGCTGTCCCGGCGCCAGAAGGTGTGGGGCTTCGTGCGGGAGCTGCTCCGGTCGCCGACGGGGACCTTCGGCCTGCTGTTCCTGGCGCTGATGGCGTTCATCGCCGTGTTCGGGAAGGCGGTCACGCCCCAGGACCCGACGGCGCAGTCGCTGAAGGACCGGCTCCAACCCCCGCTGCTGTGGGGCGGGACGAGCGACCACGTCCTCGGCACGGACCAGCTGGGCCGTGACCTGTTCAGCCGGATCATCGACGGGACCCGGGTGTCGATGATGGTCGCCCTCGCCGTGGTCCTCGTGGCCGGCAGCTTCGGCGTGGTCGCCGGGCTCTCGGCCGGCTACTTCGGGAGGTGGGTCGACGCCGTGATCATGCGGGTCGCCGACCTGCAGCTCGCCTTCCCCGGCATCCTCCTCAACCTCGTCATCCTCTACGCCCTCGGCGCCAGCACGAGCCTGCTGATCGTCGTGCTGTCGATGAACGGCTGGATGGTCTACGCCCGCATGACCCGGAGCCTCGTGCTCTCGGTCCGCAAGAGCGAGTACATCGAGGCGGCCGAGATCGCCGGGGCCAGCCACACGAGGGTGATGTTCGGGCACATCCTCCCGAACCTGATCCCGTCGCTCCTCACCCTCGGGGTGCTGGAGTTCGCCCGGATCATCCTGGCCGAGGCCTCGCTGTCGTTCCTCGGCTACGGCATCCAGCCGCCCGACTCGTCGTGGGGCCTGACCATCGCCCAGGGCCAGGACTACCTGACCTCGGCCTGGTGGCTGGTCGTGATCCCCGGCCTCGTCATCTGCCTGACCGTCCTCAGCGCCAACCTCTTCGCCTCCTGGCTGCGGGTCCACACCGACCCCCGGCTGCGGGAGAAGCAGATGGCGCGCCAGCTCGACCGGATCCTGCGGGAGCGCCCATGACCACGATCGACCTCACCACCGACGCGGCCGCCGAGGCCTCGGCCGACCGGCCCGAGCGGCTCCTCGAGATCGAGGGCCTGTCGGTGGCCTTCCCGTCCAAGCGGGGCCCGGTGTACGGCACCAAGGGCGTGACCATGAACGTGGCCGCCCGGGAGCGCCTCGGCGTGGTGGGGGAGTCGGGCTCGGGCAAGAGCGTGACCGCCCTGGCCGCCCTCGGCCTGGTGCAGAGCCCGGGCCGGATCATGAGCGGTGACGTCCGCTGGCGGGGCGAGAGCATGCTCGACGCCCGGCGGGCCGGGAAGATCCGGGGCAAGCAGATCTCGATGGTCTTCCAGGACCCGATGGTGTCGCTCAACCCGCTGATGACCGTCGGCCGCCAGATCGGCGAGGTGCTGCGGAAGCGGGTCGGGATGAGCGGCCCGGCGGCGCGGAGGCGGGCGGCCGAGCTGCTCGACCTGGTCGGCATCCCGGCGGCCCAGACCCGGCTCAAGCAGTACCCCTACGAGTTCTCGGGGGGCATGCGGCAGCGGGTGATGATCGCCATCGCCCTGGCCGCCGAGCCCGACCTGCTGATCGCCGACGAGCCGACCACCGCCCTCGACGTCACCATCCAGGCCCAGATCCTCGACCTGATGGCCGAGCTCAGCCGGGACCTGGGGGTGGCCGTGATGATGATCACCCACGACCTCGGCGTGGTGGCCGAGTTCTGCGACCGGGTGCAGGTGATGTACGCCGGCCGGGTCGTGGAGCGCTCGCCCGTCGAGGACCTCTACGCCGATCCGCTCCACCCCTACAGCGCCGGGCTGATCGCCTCCTCGCCCCGGGTCGACGTGCCCGACGGCGAGCTGGTGTCGATCGACGGCGACCCGCCGGCCCACGCCGACGCGGTCGCCGGCTGCCCGTTCCACCTCCGCTGCCCGGAGGCGGTCGACCGGTGCCGGACCCAGGAGCCCCCGCTGGTCGAGGTCCGGCCCCGCCGGTGGACCGCCTGCTGGAAGCGCATGGACGACGCGGCGGTGGTCGCGTGACCCCGATCATGGACGTCACCGGCCTGTCGGTGACCTACTCCGTCCGGGGCCGGGCGGCCGGCGGCAAGGGCAAGGCGACCGTGTCGGCCGTCGACGGCGTCGACCTCCACGTGCGACCGGGCGAGACGCTCGGCCTGGTGGGCGAGTCGGGCTGCGGCAAGTCGACGACGGGCCGGGCCCTGCTCGGGCGGATCCCGATCTCGAGCGGCCGCATCGAGTTCGACGGGAGGGACATCACCGGCTGCGGGCGGAAGCAGTGGCGCTCGCTCCACCGCGACATCCAGCTGGTGTTCCAGGACCCCTACGCCTCGCTCAACCCCCGCCGCACGGTGCGCCAGATCATCGGCGAGCCCCTCGTGCTCCACAAGGTGGCCAAGGGCCAGGCCCTGCACGACGCGGTCGACGAGCTGCTCGACATGGTCCGCCTGCCCCGGTCCGCCGCCGGGCGCTACCCGCACGCCTTCTCGGGTGGGCAGCGCCAGCGCATCGTCATCGCCCGGGCCCTGGCCCTGCGGCCCCGGTTCGTGGTCGCCGACGAGCCGGTATCGGCCCTCGACGTCTCGATCCAGGCCCAGGTCGTCAAGCTGCTCAAGGACCTGCAGCGCGACCTCGGCCTGTCGTACCTCTTCATCGCCCACAACCTGGCCGTGATCCGCAACATCGCCGACCGGGTCGCGGTGATGTACCTCGGCCGCATCGTCGAGACCGGCGACCGGGAGCGGATCTACGCCAACCCGCTGCACCCGTACACCAAGGCCCTCCTCAGCGCGGCACCGATCCCGGACCCGGCCCTGGAGCGCCCGGGCCGGATCATCCTGAGCGGCGACCCGCCCAGCGCCATCGACCCGCCCGCCGGCTGCCGGTTCCACACGCGCTGCCCGCTGGTCCACGACCGCTGCCGGGTCGAGCGGCCACCGTTGGTCGACGTCGAGCCCGGACACCAGGTCGCCTGCTTCGCGGTGACGCCCGCGGTCCCCGGCGAGGGCACGCCCGTCGCGGTGGGAGCGTCGTCGTGACCGGGCTGCTGATCGATGGCAAGGAGGTCACCGGGTCCGGTGCGCCGATCCCGCTGGTGTCGCGGCGCGACGGCTCGTCGCTCGGGACCCTCGACGGGGCCGGCCCGGCCGACGTGGCCTCCGCCTACGAGTCCGCCGCCGCCGCCCAGCCGGCGTGGGCCGCCCTCGGGCCGAGCGCCCGGGCCGACGTGCTGAACCGGGCTGCGGTGCTGTTCCGGGAGCGGGCCGACGAGATCGGCGAGGTCATCTCGCACGAGATGGGCAAGCCGCTCGGCGAGGCCCGCACCGAGGTGTCGAAGGGGGCGGCCAGCCTGGAGTACCACGCCCAGGCCGGCTTCCGGGCCCTCGGATCGACCTACGCCACCGACACGGGCGAGGACGTCTTCACCGTCGCCGAGCCCCTCGGCGTGGTCTGCCTGATCACCCCGTGGAACTTCCCCTTCACGCTGCCGATCAAGAAGGTCGCCGCCGCCCTGGCCACCGGGAACGCCGCCGTGTTCAAGCCGGCGCCCAACGCCGTGCTGTGCGCCCTGGAGATCGGGCGGACGCTGCTCGACGCCGGCCTGCCGCCGGGCGTGCTCAACGTGGTGCTGGGCGACACCGGCGTGATCGAGGAGGCCCTCCTCACCGACCCGGCCCTGGCCGGCGTCAGCTTCACCGGCTCGTGGCCGACGGCTCAGAAGATCCACCGGCGGCTCTCGGTCGAGGTCCCGCTGCAGGCCGAGCTGGGCGGCAAGAACGCCCTCGTGATCTGGTCGGACGCCGACCCGGCCGTGGCCGCCGACGTCGTGGCCCAGTCGGCCTTCCGCAACAACGGCCAGATCTGCACGTCGGCCGGCCGGGTCCTCGTCCACTCGTCCGTGGCCTCCGACGTGATCGCTGCGCTGCGCTCGCTGGTCGAGGCGAGACCGGTGTCGACCCCCGACGGCGACAACGGGATCATGTCCTCGGAGGCCCAGCACCGGGCCGTGGCCGAGGCCGTCGCCCAGCACCCCGGCGAGGTCGTCAGGTCGCCGTGGCCCGACGACCTGATGGCGCCGACCCTGCTCGTCGACCCGCCCGCCGGCGAGCTGACCGAGGAGGAGATCTTCGGTCCCGTCGTCACCGTCGAGACCGTCACCGACCTCGACGAGGCGGTCGAGAAGGCCAACGCCACCGCCTACGGGCTCACCGCCGGCATCGTCACCTCCGACCTCGGCGTGGCCCACGCCTTCTGGCGCCGCAGCACCGCCGGCACCGTCAAGGTCAACGCCCCGCTGACCGGCACGCCGTACCACGTCCCCATCCAGGGCTTCGGCCGCTCGGGCGCCGGGGCCGGCGAGGGCGGCGAGGTCGGCATCGAGTTCTTCACCCGCCGCAAGGCCGTGCACGTCCGCCGCCCGGCCTGATCCCCATCCCCCAAGGAGACCCAACCATGTCCAAGATCACCCTCGACGAGGCGCGCCTCGTCATCGCCGCCGGCCTGGCCAACGCCGAGGAGCAGGGCGTCGGGATGGCCCTCGCCGTCGTCGACTACGCCGGCCAGCTCGTCGCCTTCGAGCGGGCCGACGACGCGCCGTGGATCGTGTCCGAGATCGCCTGGCGCAAGGCCCGCACCTCGGCCGCCTTCGGCAAGCCCAGCTCCGACCGGGAGGAGGGCTGGCGGGAGCGGCCCTTCTTCGCCAACAGCGTGATCGCCCTGGGCGACTACGTCGTCGGCCGCGGCGCCGTCCCGCTGTTCCGGGGCGAGGAGCTGATCGGCGCCGTCGGCGCCAGCGGCGGCCTCCCCACCCAGGACGAGATCGCCGCCATCGCCGGCGCCGACGCCTTCACCGCCTCGATCGCCGCCCCCGCCTGATGGAGGGAGCCGTCACCAGCGGGCACCCGCTCGGGACGGAGGCGGGGCTGGCGGCGCTGCGGAGCGGGGGGTCGAGCGTCGATGCCGCCCTGGCCGCCGCCGTCACCCAGTGGGTCGTGTCCAGCCCGGTCTGCGGGCCGGGCGGCGACCTCTTCGTGCTGCACCTCGAGGGCGACGACGTCACCACCTACGGCGGCTGGTCGTCGACCCCGCGCGCCCTCGACCCGACCGCCGACCTCCCCGCCCGGGGCGGCGGCTCGGCCGTTGTGCCCGGCGCCCTGGCCGGGGCCGAGGCGGCCTGGCGGGCGGCCGGCCGGCTGCCGTGGCGGTCGCTGTTCACCCACGCCCTGTTCCACGCCGAGGGCCACGAGGTCACCCCCTGGATGGCGGCCAGCTACGCCTCGTGCGTCGAGAAGGGCCAGGCCGACGCCCTGGAGGCGGTCGTCGGCCGTCGGTCCGCGCCGGAGGTCGGCGACACGGTGACGTGCCCGGATCTGGGCCGATCGCTGGCCCGCATCGCCGAGGCCGGCGCCGCCGCTCTCTACGGCGGCGGGGGGCTGGGCAGCGAGATCGCTGCCGCCGCCGAGGCCGACGGGCTGGCCCTGCGGGCCGACGACCTGGCCGCCGTCACCGCCCAGGTCGCCCCGGGCGAGCGCCACGTCCTGCCCGACTGCACGGTCACCGTGCCCGGCCCGCCCAGCCAGGCCGGCATCGCCGCCCAGCTGCTGGCCGCCGCCCCGCCGACGCTCGACCCGGCGTCGGTCGACTTCTGCGAGACCGTCGCCCCGCTCACCCGGGACCTGCTGGTCGAGCGGTGCACCGTCGGCCTCCCCGGCACCGCCGTGTCGATGGCCGCCGACGCCACCTCCACCACGGTCGTGGTCCACAGCCTGGCCGGGGTCCAGTACGGCAGCGGCTGGGTCGCCCGGGGCACCGGCATCGCCCTGGGCAACCGGGTCGGCACCGCCCTGTCCACCCGGGCCGACCTGCCGGCCGCCAACCCGGTGCCCGGCGGCGTCGTGCCCCACACCCTCAGCGCCGCGGTCGTGCGCATCGGCGAGGTCGACGTCGCCATCGCCACGCCGGGCGGCGACCGCCAGGTCCAGTGGCTGGCCCAGGCCGTCCAGCGGGTCCGGCGGTCGGCGCCGCTGCACGAGGTGGTCGGCGGGCCGCGCTGGTTCGTCTGCCCCGAGGGCGACCGCTTCGGCGTCCCCGGCGGCATCGGGTCCGAGTGGTTCTGCTTCGGCGAGCCCGGCGTGGCGTGGGTCGGCGACCCGGTCGTCGCCGGCTTCCGCACCCGCCCGGTCGACTGGGTCGGCGGCGGGCTCCAGGCCATCGAGCGCGGGCCCCGCGGCCTGCGCCCGGCCGGCGACCCCCGGGGCGGGGGGACGGCGGCCACCACCGACGGCGGAGTGGTCGGCGTGCTCGCCGGTGCCGCGTCCGCCCCGACAGATCGAGGAGACATCGATGTATGACGGTCTCGAGGTCGACCAGACGTGGGCCGCCGAGGTGGCGGCCGACCTGGGCGCCCTGGCGGACGCCAACCGGAAGGAGCTGCGGGCGGCCAACCGCGAGGGCCGCTTCCCGGCCGAGCTCTACGCCGAGATGGGCCGGCGGGGCTGGGTCGGGCCCGCCGGGGTGGCCGAGTACTGCGTGATCGCCGAGGAGGTGGGCCGCACCGGTCTCGTCTCGCCGCAGATCTCGGTCCAGGGCCAGCGCTGGCTGGCCGACTGGGGGACCGACGAGCAGAGGGATCGCTACCTCGGCCCGATGGCCCGGGGCGAGTTGATCTTCTCCGAGTCGATCTCCGAGCCCGGCGTCGGCTCGTCGCTCAAGCTGATGCGGGCCACGGCCACCCCCGACGGCGACGACTGGGTCCTCGACGGGACCAAGTGCCACGTGAACCTCGGGCACCAGTCCGACGTGACGTTGCTCTACGCCATGGCGCCGGAGGGGCTGACCGCGTTCCTGGTCGACACCGACCTCCCGGGCTTCTCCTCCGAGCAGACCGAGCCGGTCGGCCTCCGGTTGATCCCCACCGCCGACATGCACTTCGACCGGGTGCGGGTGCCGTCGTCGGCCGTGCTGGGCGAGCCGGGCCGGGGGATGGACACCTTCTTCTCCACCTTCAACATCAGCCGCCTGGGCAACGCCTCGGAGCTCATCGGCTTCGGCCGCCGAGCCCTCGCCGATGCCGTGGCCTACGGCCGGGACCGGGAGGTCGGCGACAGCGTCGTCACCGACTTCCAGGGCATCCGGTGGACCCTGGCCGACCGCTACGCCGCCCTCTACGGCGCCGCCCTGGCCCGCAACGTGGCCGCCAACAAGGCGGTGGCCGGCGAGGACCCGGGCGTGGCCACCAGCCTGGCCAAGCAGATGGCCATCGAGGCCTCGGAGGCGGCGGTGGGGGAGGCCTACGCCATCGTCGGCGGCCACGGGCTGTACCACGACACCGACTACGCCACCCTCGTCCTCGACGCCAAGGTCCTGCGCATCGCCGGCGGGTCGCTCGAGGTCCTGCGCAACCACGTGGCCCGCTCGATCCTCAAGGCCGACGACCTGATGGGCCTGGCATGAGCCCGTGGCCCCAGAACCTGGCGACCCTGATCGCCGATCGGGCCTCGGCGACGCCGGACGCGCCGTTCGGGCTGGTCGGGTCGCAGCAGACGCTCGGTCGCGCCTTCGCCACCGCCTCCCGGGCCGCGGCTGCGTGGTCGGACCTCGGCATCGGGGTCGGCGACCGGGTCGCCGTCATCGGCACCAACTCCGACGCCTACCTCGTCGACTGGCTGTCCCTGCAGCTGGCCGGGGCCGAGCCCTCGCTGATCAACCCGACGTACCCCGCCGACCTGCTCCGGGTGATGCTCGGGCACCTCGACCCGAAGGCGGTGGTGTGGGTCGGACCCGACGTCGACCGCTCGTGCGCCCCCGGCGTCGTGCACGTCGACGCATCCGGTCTGGTCGAGGGGACCCTCGTCGTCGACGGTGCTCCGGTCGCTCTGCCGGCGACCGCCGGGGACCTGCCCGGGCTGGGGCGGGCGCCGTCGGACGGGGCCGGGTCGATGCACACGTCGGGCACGACCGGCACGCCCAAGTTCTGCATCCAGAGCCACGAGTACTTCCTGCGGCTCGGCCGCTTCGTCGCCGACACCATGGGCATCCACGGCGACGACACCGTCCTGGCCCCGCTGCCCCTGTTCCACATCAACCCGCTGGGCTACGGCGTGATCGGCGGGCTGACGGCCCGGGCCGGCGTGGTGTCGATGCCCCGCTTCTCGGCGTCCGGCTTCTGGCCCGACGTGATCTCGTCGGGGGCGACGGTGATGGTCCTCCACGCCCCGCCGGTCGAGATCCTCAAGCGGGCCACCACGCCGGACGATGCCGCCGGCCACCGGGTGCGGTCCGTGTTCTTCGCCGACGGCGAGTTCCTCGACACCTTCGGCATCCCGATGGGCGTCTCCGCCTACGGCTCGACCGAGGCCGGGGGCCTGTGCCACACGTGGACCTGGCGCCGGGGCGACGTGGCCGTCGACCTGCCCGAGGGCATGTCGCGCTACGGCGGCCGGGCCCGGCCCGAGGTCGAGTGGTCGGTCGACCCGGTCAGCGGCGAGATCCTCCTCCGGGCCGACCGGCCCCACGTGCTGTTCGAGGGCTACCTGCGCGACGGCCACGTCGACCCCTCGCTCGACGACGAGGGCTGGTTCGCCACCGGCGACGTGGGCCGGGTCGACCAGGCCGGGAACCTGGTGTTCGTCGAGCGGGCGGCCGAGTCGATCCGGGTCAAGGGCGAGTACGTGCCCATCGGGTTCGTCGAGGACCACTTCTCGGCCGCCGGGCTCGGGTTCGACGACCTGGCCATCTGGCGGGCCGACAGCGACCTGGTCGACCACGAGGTCGCCCTCTACGTGTCGTGCCCGTCGTCCCTCGACGCCGCCGCGGTGGCCGCCGCGGCGTCCGGGCTGCCCGCCTTCATGCGGCCGGCGATCGTCCTCCGGGTCGACGCCATCCCGCGCGACGACGGCGTGGGCAAGGTCCGCCGCCGCCAGCTCGACGGCTGCACCGTCCTCGAACGCGTGGCGCTGTGACGACCTTGGACGCGCCGGTCGACGCCCCGCCGCGGATCACCGGGGTGGTCGACTTCCACGTCCACACCGCACCCTCGCTGGTCGACCGGCACCACCACGACGGCGAGGTCATGCCGCTGGCCGCGGCGGCGGGGATCGAGACCGTCGTGCTCAAGGCCCACGAGGGCTCGACGGCCGAGCGGGCCGCCCTGCTGGGTGGGGGGGCGGTCGGCTCGGTCGTCCTCAACTCGCCGGTCGGCGGGGCCAACCCCGACGCCGTCGAGGTCGCCGCCCGGCTCGGCGCCCGGGTGGTGTGGATGCCCACGATCTCGTCGGAGGCGCACCAGGCGGCGGCGAGCAGCGCCGAGCTGTCGGCCCACCAGGGCGTGTCGCTGCGCACGGTCCCGGTGACGGACGACGGCGTCCTGCGCGACGAGTGGATCGAGGTCTTCGACGTCGTCGCCCGTCACGACCTCGTGCTCTCGTCGGGACACCTGACCGCCGACGAGACCGTCGTCGCCTTCGCCGCCGCCCGGGCGCGGGGCGTCCGCCGGCTCGTCGTGACCCACCCGCTGCTGCCCTTCCTCGGCTGGCGGCCCGACCACTGCGACTCGCTGCGGGAGCTGGGCGCCCACCTGGAGGTCGGGGTCCTCGCCGACATCCTGGCCGGGCCACCCGAGGACCTCACGGCCACGACCCGGCTGGCGGCGACCTACCCGCCCGAGCTGCTCGTGTTCGGCAGCGACCTCGGGCACCGCAGCTACCCCGACATCGAGCCCGGCGTGAACGGGTGGGTGCGCCGCGCCTGCCCGGTGCTGGGCGAACGGCACCTGGAGGCGCTGATGACCACCACCGGACGAGAGCTGCTGCAGCCATGAGCGCCGTGGGGCCGCGCACCGTCGCCCTGGTCCCCGGCGACGGCGTCGGGCAGGAGGTGCTCGACGGGCCGGTCGAGATCGCCCGGCGGCTGGAGGCCCGGGGCGCGCTGCGGCTCACCGGGCCCTGGCCGGCGGGGGCGACGTCGTTCGGGGCGACCGGCGAGGTCCTGCCGCCGGCGACGGTCGCCGCCTGCGAGGAGGCCGACGCCGTCCTGCTCGGCGCCATCGGCGAGCACCCCGGCGTGACCGCCCCCGGCTTCCGCCCCGAGCTGGCCCTGATCGGCCTCCGCGAGCACTTCGACCTCCGGGTGAGCGTGCGCCAGGTCTGGCAGCCCAAGCGGGCGCCGCTGACGTTCGTGCGCAACCTGCTCGGCGGGGCCTACGGGGCCGCGTCGGTGCGGGTCGAGAGCGACGGCTCGGGACCGGCCAGCGACACCTTCACCCTCACCGTGCCGCAGGTGCGGGAGCTGGTCGGCATCGCCGCCTCGTACGCCGAGCGCGACGGCGGTCCTCTGATCTCGGTCGACAAGGCCAACCTGCTGGCGACCAGCCGGCTGTGGCGAGCGGTGGTGTCGTCCGCCGCCGCCGAGCTCGGCGTGGAGGTGCGCCACGTCCTCGTCGACCGGTTCGCCTTCGAGCTCGGCGGTGGCGACCTGCCCGAGGGCGTCGTCCTGACCGAGGGGCTGTTCGGCGACATCCTGAGCGACCTGGCGTGCGGGCGGGCGGGGTCGATCGCCCTGTGCGGCTCGGCGTCGGTCAACCCGGGCTCGCCGTCCGCCGGTCGCTGCGCCGGGCTGTTCGAGCCGGTGCACGGCTCGGCGCCCCGGCGGGCCGGGCAGGGCGTCGTCAACCCGGCCGGCGGCTTCCTCGCCCTGGCCGCGCTGCTGGAGTGGTTCCCCGACACCGCGGCCTGGTCCGGACCGGTGCGCGACGCCCTGGGTGCGGCCCTGGCCTCCGGGCCCCCGACCTACGACCTGGCCGGCGACGAGCCCAGCGCCACCACCGCCGCCTTCTCCGAGCGGGTGATCGCCGCCTTCGACGACTCGCTGTGAACGAGGAGCGCGAGCGGCACCCGGTCGCCTTCGGGTACCTGTTCGGCGTCTACCTGCTGGCCGGGGCGGCCGAGACGTTCGTGTCGCCGCTGTTCCCGATCGTCCGGGAGGACCTCGGGCTGCGGGTCGCCGACCAGGCCCTGCTGACCGCGGCCCTCACCATCGCCATCGGCGTGGCCAACCTGGGCGGCGGCTGGATGGGCACCCGTCACGGCGACCGGGCCGCGGTGCGGCTGTCGGCGCTCCTGGTCGCGGTCGGCTGCGGGGTGAGCGGGGCGGCGCCGGGGCTCGGCGTGCTGCTGCTCGGGCAGGTCGTGACCGGGCTCGGCGTCGGTCTCTTCTTCGGTCCCGGGCTGGCCCTGATCGGGCGGATGTACGTGCGGTCGCGGGGCCGGGCCATCGCCTCCTACGGGCTGGCCTACTCCCTCGGCCTGGCCGCCGCCGCCTTCTCCACCAACGTCGGGGCGAGCGGCTGGCGGGCGGTGTTCTTCGCCACCGCGGCCAGCTCCGGCGTGCTCGCCTTCCTCGCCCCCGACCTCCCCGACGCGGTGGCCGAGACCCCGCCGACCGCCGCCTCGCTGTGGGCCGAGACCCGCGGCCACCTGGCGTCGCCCGGGTACCGGCTGGCCCTGCTCGTCGGGGTCGTGGCCGGCCCCAACCACTACGTCGTCGCCGGCCTGACGCCCGAGCACTTCGTCTCCCGAGGCGTGGCGCTCGGCCTGGCCGCCGGGCTGGTCGGCGCCGGGCGGCTGGCGTCGGTGGGCGGCAAGGTGGTCGCCGGCCGGCTGTTCGACCGCCACGGCGGCCGGCGGACCGTCCAGGTCGTGGTCGCCGCGACGATCGTGTCCGGGCTGCTCCTGCTGCTGCCGCCGGGTCGGATCGGGCTGCTCGCCGTCATCCCGTTCGTCTGCACCACGGCGATGCTGTTCCCGGTCTCCAACGCGGTCGTGATCGCCGCCCTGCCGGGCCGGACGACCTGGGGCGTCGGCGTCTACCGCTGCGTCCTGGTCGGCGCCGCCTCGGCCTGCGCCGGCCTGGTCAGCCTGGCCCTCACGGCGACGTCGACCACGGTCGTCATGGTCGCCGCCCTCGTCGTCCCGGCGGTCGTCCTGGCCGTCACCTTCGCCCCGTCCTTCGCCGGCGTGGCCGGCCCCCCGGCTGCCGACCCCCTGCCATCCCTGGAGAACGCATGAGCTCGTCACCCGCCGTCCGCATCGAGGTCGACGGGCCGGTCGCCGTGCTGACGCTCGACCGGCCCGACACCCGCAACGTCGTGTCCGACCAGCCGCTGCTCGACGAGCTGGTCGCCGCCTGCGCCCGGCTCGACGGCGACCCGTCCGTTCGCGCCGTCGTCCTCACCGGTGCCGGCCCCGCCTTCTCGGCCGGCGGCAACGTCCGGGCCATGCACGAGCGGCAGGGGGTGTTCGGTGGGCCGCCCCACGAGCTCGAGGCCTGGTACCGGGACGGGATCCAGACGCTGATCCGGGCCGTGCACGGGCTGCGGGCGGTGACGATCGCGGCGGTGAACGGCCCGGCCATCGGCGCCGGCTTCGACCTGGCCCTGGCCTGCGACCTGCGCCTCGCCTCGACCACCGCCCGCTTCGGCGAGACGTTCGTCGACCTGGGCATCATCCCCGGCGACGGCGGTGCCTGGCTCCTGCCCCGCGCCGTCGGGGTCCAGCGGGCGGCCGAGCTGACCTACACGGCCCGGATCGTCGACGCCGACGAGGCCCTGATGCTGGGGATCGTGTTGGCCGTCCACGAGCCCGCCTCGTTGGTGGACGCCGCCGTGTCCCTCGCCTCGACCATCGCCGCCAAGTCGGCCCCGGCCCTGCGGGCGGCCAAGTCCCTGCTGCGCGCCTCCGAGGCCCCGCTCGGCGACGTCCTCGACCGCTCCGCCGCCCTCCAGGCCCTGCTCCACCAGACCGACGAGCACCGGGCCGCCACCCAGGCCTTCGTCGACGCCGCCGCCGCCCGCCGAGCCGCCCGTGCTGCGGCGGCTCCTGCTCCCGCGGCTCCTGCCCCTGCTGCTCAGGCCCCTGCTGCTCCGGCCCCTGCTGCTCCGGCCCCGGGCTCGGGCACGACCCGGGACGAGCGGCTGGCGATCGCCCTGGGCGGGGTGATCCCGCCACCGGCCCCGCCGAAGGGCCGCTACGTCCGCTTCGCCCGGGACGGGGACCGGGCCTGGCTGGGCGGGGTGGTCGGCGTCCGGGACGGGGCCGTCGTCAACCCCGGCAAGCTCGGCGCCGGCGTCGACGTCCCCGCCGGCCAGGCCTCGGCTCGGCAGTGCGCCCTCAACCACCTGGTGGTGCTGTACCACGAGCTGGGCACGCTCGACCGGGTCGAGCGGGTGCTGCGGATGATCGGCTACATCGCCTGCGTCGACGGCTTCACCGACCAGACCCCGGTGCTCGACGGGGCGTCGGAGGTCCTCCTGGAGGTGCTCGGGGACGACGCCGGGACCCACGCCCGGGCCGCCCTCGGGGTCAACCAGCTCGGGCTCGACGCCCCGGTCGAGGTGGAGATGGTGGTCCGCCTGGCCGGGTGACGACGCAGGCGACGAGCCGCTGACCAGGGGCGGCTTCACTGTCGCGGGGGGTCCTCATACTGCGGGTCATGGAAGCCTCCGCCGTGCACTTCGCCGCTGTCGCCCGCACGCTCGGCGAGGCGGCGCGGGCGCGGCGCCTCGTCGTCCCCGCCTTCCGCAGCCCGCCCCGCCGGCCGGGGGCGTCGCGCACGCTGCGCCGGTGGCCGAACGGCGGCGCCACCGTGTCGGTCGAGGTCGGGGGCCGGCCACGGGAGGCGGTGGTGGCCGACATGGTCGAGGGCGTGGTCGTCGTCAACGGCCTCACCGGCGCCGACGCCACCCGCCTCCGCACCGCCCTCTGGCAAGCCGTCCTCGACGCCAGCGACCGTGCCGCCCAGGCCGCCTGAGGGTCGGTTGATGCGCTCGGCCGTGCTCCGCTCAGCGGACCCACTCGAGGCGGGAGATGCGGTCGCCCTGGGGGACCAGGCGGACCTCGGCGATCCGCAGGGTGGGGTCGTCCTGCCAGGCCACGCCGACCACCACGTCCGGGCCGTTGGCCTGCACGTCCAGCAGCACCAGCCCGCCGTGGTGGGCCGACTCCGCCAGGCGCTCGGCCAGCTCGTCGGCGCCCTGGAGCCAGTCCGTCGTCAGCTCCGACACCTCGATCACCGCATCCGGCGTGAGCAGCGCGGCCAAGGCCCACGTGCCCCGGTCGGCCATGGCGTCGTTGCAGGCCTCCAGGCAGCGCTCGGCCAGCTGCTCGGCCGCGTCCAGCATCATGCCCTCCACGCCGCGGAGCGTACGCCACCCCTGCCGGTAGGGTCGCGGCTCCCATGCCTGCTGCGTCCCCGTCCCCCGGCCGACGGGGTCGACCCGACCGGCTCTCCGCCGTGGTCGTCTGCCTCCCCGGCATCGAGCCGCTCGTCGCCACCGAGCTCGATGCCCTCGGCATCCGCAGCCGCCCCGCCGGCACCGGCGCCCTGGCCGCCCGGGTCACCACCCGCCAGCTCTACGAGGCAAACCTCCGCTCGGCCCTGGCCACCCGGATCCTGGTCGATGCCGGCGAGCTCACCGCCCGGTCCTTCCCCGCCCTGGAGGACCGCATCGACGCCATCGACCTCGACCCCCACCTCGACCGTCGCCGTCCCGTGCGCATCCGGGTCACCAGCCACCGGTCGAAGCTGCACCACACCGGGGCGGTGGAGGAGCGGCTCCGCCGTCTGCTCGACCTCGGCCCGCCCCCCGCCGCCGACACCGGTGACGGCCCCGCCACCGCCGGCACCGAGCCGCCGCAGCTCCTCGTCGTGCGGATCGACCGCGACCGCCTCACCGTCCGGGTCGACAGCTCGGGCGCCCCGCTCCACCACCGCGGCTGGCGGGGCCCGGCCGGGAAGGCCCCGCTCCGCGAGACCCTGGCGGCGGCCGCCCTGGCCGCGGTGGGGTGGCAGCCGGGACAGGCCCTGGTCGACCCGTTCGCCGGCTCGGGCACGATCCCCATCGAGGCCGCCCGGATCGCCGCCGGCATCGCCCCGGGCGCCGACCGGCGCTTCGCCCTGCAGGGCTGGCCCTCGTTCGCCCCCGGCACGTGGGCGTCGGTCCAGGCCTCGGCCCGCACCGAGCCGCCGTCCGGTCCCGTCGCCGGAGCCGGAGCCGGAGCCGGAGCCGGAGCCGCCGCGGCGCCGATCGTCGCCCGTGACCGTGATGCCGGCGCCGTCGCCGCCATCACCGAGAACGCGATCCGGGCCGGCGTGGCCGATCGGGTCGACGTCGCCCAGGCCGCCGTGTCGGCCCTCGTCCCGCCGTCGGGGGTCGGGCCCGGCTGGATCATCACCAACCCGCCGTGGGGCGGTCGTCTCGGCCGGTCCGGTGACGTGCGTGACCTCTACGCCCGGCTGGGCCAGGTCGTGGCCGAGCGCTTCGCCGGCTGGGGGGTCGCCCTGCTCGTGCCCGACGTCCGCCTGGCCCACGCCGCCGGGCTGCGGGGCGAGCCGGTCTGGCGCTCGCGCGCCGGGCCGACCCCGGTGCACCTCGTCGTCAGGTCACCCAGTCCCGCGCCATGAGGGTGGGGGAGGGGGAGAACCCGACCCGCTCGAAGTAGCCCAGGTCGAGGGCGACCTCGAAGGCGTGGGGGTCGCCGATGTCGGTCTCGCGCCGGCCGGCCCCGCCGCGGTCGAAGGCCAGCCCCTCGGCCTCCAGGTCCTCGGCGCAGGCCGGTGACTCCGGGGCGATCTCGACGTCGAGGTCGAGGTCCAGCTCCACCGTCGCCTCGGTCACCAGCGAGGCCCCGATGTTGAGGGCGTTGCGGTCGCGCATCGTGAGCCACCACCCGTCGCCGTCGGTGCCCTCGGGCGGGGCGCCGAGGAAGCGCCACTCGAGGAACCGCAGCACCGAGGTGTGGTCGTACACCCGGCTGTCGATCGACCCGGGCCGGGAGCGGGGCGAGGCCAGCACCGTCGGGATGCGGAACCCGGCCTGGCCGAAGTTCTCGGCGTCGTCGGTGCTGGCCCGGTCGTCGGGGAACGTCGGCGGGGCGACGTGGTCGAAGAAGCCGCCCCACTCGTCGTAGGTGAGGACGAACAGCCCCCTCTCCCAGTGCGGCGAGCGGGCGAAGGCGGCGAACACGTCGCGGACGAAGCGCTCGCCGGCCCGGACGTCGCCGTGCGGGTGGTTGTCGGTGCGCGACCCGCCGAGGAAGCCGGGGTCGACGAACGACACCGCCGGCAGCGTCCCCTCCTCGCAGCGGGTGAAGTAGTCGTCGACGAGCGAGGCGTAGGGGGTCAGGCGCTCGCCCCACAGCAGCGTCGTCGGGAGGTCGGTGTAGAAGTAGCCGTGCTCGACGCCGGCCGTCTCGAGCCGGTCCCAGATCGTCTCCCAGGTGAAGCCGCCCTCCTCCAGCGGGAGGTAGTTGCTCTTCTGGCCGCCGGACTGACCCGAGTGCAGGTACTCCCGGTTGGGGTAGGTCGGCCCGAGGACCGAGGCGAAGGAGTGGTCGCACACGGTGAACCGCTTGGCCAGCCGTGAGGTGAAGGGCAGGTCGTCGCCGAGGTAGTAGCCGAGGGCGAAGGGGTCGTTGCGGCTGCCGTCGGCCAGGAACCCCTGGTCCCGCTGCACCCGGCCGTGGTCCCAGCCGTGCCCGGGGTCGGGGTGGCCGCAGCCCCGCCACGGGTTCTCGTCGGCCAGCAGCTCGAGCAGGTGCTGGGTGCTGACGTCCCGGCCGGTCGGGTCGGCGAAGACCTGCTCCAGGTTCGCGGTCACCCCGAAGTCGGCGCCGTAGCGGCTGCGGCCCTGCTCCAGCCACGTGTCGTCGGTGCCGAGCCAGCCGAGCCAGTGGTCGAAGGACCGGTTCTCCATCATCACCACGACGATGTGGTCGATCCCGCTGTCGCCCGGTGCCCCGTCGAGGATCGACCCGGCCGGCACCCCCGCCGCGTTCGTGGTCGACGGCGCTGCGGTGGTCGACGAGCCGGAGGAGCCGGACCCGGATGTACCGGAGCCCGAGCCGGACGAGTCGTCGGAGCAGGCGGCCAGGCCGGCGCTGCCGAGGACGAGGAGGCCGCCGGCGCGCCCGGCGTGCATGAGGAAGGTCCTGCGGTCCATCGATCCCCCTGTGGAACGAGCCCGAACGGCGGGACCGTAGCCCCCGGGCCACGACCCCCGGCACGCGTCGGCCGGGGCGATTATGGTCACACCCGTTTCCACAAGCGCGACGCAGGAGGTCCACCGTGCTGGACGTCGTCATCCGAGGTGGTTCGATCGTCGACGGGAGCGGTGCGCCGCCCACCACCGGCGACGTCGGGGTGCGCGACGGCCGCATCGTGGCGGTGGGGGAGGTCGACGAGCCGGCCGCCCGCACGATCGACGCCGACGGCGCGATCGTCACGCCCGGCTGGGTCGACGTCCACACCCACTACGACGGCCAGGTCACGTGGGACGACGCCCTGGAGCCGTCGGCCAGCAACGGCGTGACCAGCCTGGTGATGGGCAACTGCGGCGTGGGCTTCGCCCCCGTGCGGCCCGGCGACGTCGACGCCCTGATCGACCTGATGGAGGGTGTCGAGGACATCCCCGGCGCCGCCCTCCACGTCGGCATGCCGTGGGGCAGCTGGGAGAGCTTCCCCGAGTACCTCGACCTGCTCGCCGGTCGGGAGTACGCCCTCGACATCGGCGCCCACATCGCCCACGGCGCCCTGCGCTTCTACGTGATGGGGGAGCGGGGCGCGGCCAACGAGGACGCCACCGCCGACGATCTCGACGAGATGACCCGGCTCGCCGAGGAGGCCCTCCGGGCCGGCGCCCTCGGCATCTCGACCAGCCGCACGATCGGCCACCGCTCGATGTCGGGCCAGCCGGTGCCTGGCACCTTCGCCGCCGAGGTCGAGCTGCTCGCCCTGGCCGAGGGGCTGCGGCGGGTGGGCCACGGCGTGTTCGAGGCGATCGTCGCCGGCACGATCGGCAGCCTGGAGGGCCTCGGTGGCGAGCGGGCCACGCCGATCGAGGAGGTGCCGCTGCTCGACGCCATCTCCCGCCACAGCGGCCGCCCGGTCACCTTCACCGTGGCCCAGCTGTTCGAGACGCCCGACCACTGGCGCACGGTGCTCGACGCCGCCGCTGCGGCCAACGCCACCGGGTCGGACCTCCGCCCGCAGATCCTCCCCCGCTCGGTCACGATCATGACCAGCCTCGACACCTACCACCTGTTCCGGGGCCGGCCCCACTACGAGAAGATCGCCGACCTGCCCCTCGCCGAGCGGGTCGCCGAGATGCGCCGGCCCGAGGTCAAGGCGGCGATCATCGCCGACGGCCTGGCCGCCAACGCCGCGCCGGACCTGTCGGGCAACCTCACCGCCCTCTTCGCGGTGGCGCTGCCGCTGACCTTCCCGCTCACCGACCCAGTCGACTACGAGCCCACGATGGACCGGTCGGTGATGGCCACCGCCATGGCCGCCGGCAAGACGCCCGAGGAGCACATGTACGACCTCCTCCTCGAGCAGGACGGCACGGCCTTCTACGCAGTGCTCGGGTCGAACTTCGTCAACGGCACCCTCGACGTCTGCCGGGAGATGCTGCTCGCCGAGCACACCGTCACCGGTCTGTCCGACGCCGGCGCCCACGTGAACCTGATCTCCGACTGCTCGGCCTCGACGTTCCACCTCACGCACTGGGGCCGCGACCGCAGCCGGGGCGAGGGGCTGCCGATCGAGCTGCTCGTGAAGAAGCTCAGCCACGGCAACGCCTCGCTGTACGGCCTGGCCGATCGAGGCCTGGTGAGGGAGGGGCTGCGGGCCGACCTCAACGTCATCGACATGGACCGGCTGCGCATCAACCCGCCCGAGCTGCGCTACGACCTGCCCACCGGGGCGAGCCGGATCCTGCAGTCGCCGGAGGGCTACCTCGCCACCCTCGTCGCCGGCGCCATCACCCGCGAGCACGACACCGACACCGGCGCCCGTCCCGGTCGTCTGATCCGAGGCCCGCAGGCGGGGTAGCGCAACCGCTACACCGATGCGTGGCGCGCGTTCGGCGCCGCGGTGCCGACCCCGCGGGCGATCCTCTGCATCTCCGCCCACTGGTACGTCGGGCTCAGCGCCGTCACGGCCATGGCCCGCCCGCGCACGATCCACGACTTCTTCGGCTTCCCCGACGAGCTCTTCGCCGTCGGCTACCCCGCACCCGGCGCGCCCGACATCGCCGGCGAGGTCGTCGAGATCGCCCGGCCGACCTGGATCGGGCTCGACCACGACAGCTGGGGCCCTCGACCACGGCACCTGGTCGGTGCGCGTCCACGCCTTCCCCGACGCCGACGTGCCGGTGATCCAGCTGGCGATCGACATGCGCCGGTCCTACGACCAGCACCTCGCCCTCGGCGCCGCCCTCGCCCCGCTGCGCGACCGGGGGGTGATGATCGTCGGCAGCGGCAACGTCGTGCACAACCTCGGCCTGGTCGACTGGCACCGGCCCGACGGCGGCGAGGCCTGGGCCGACCGCTTCGACGAGGCCGCCATCGAGCTCATGGTCGACGACCCCGGCGCCGCACCCGTCTCGCCGAGCACCCGGACCACGCCCGGGCCGTCCCCCCGCCCGACCACCTCCTCCCGCTGCTCTACGTCGCCGGGGCGGCGGCGGCCTCCGACGAGACGGCCGAGGTCCTGCTCGCCGGGCGGGTCATGGGGTCGCTCTCGATGATCGCCTTCACCGTCGGCGCCGACCCGCTCCTCTCCGCCCCGCCGACCGGTAGCGCCCCTCCGACGCTCCCCGAGGGCACCCCGCCGGAGGACACCCTCACCTGAGGCGGTGCCGCCCGGCGTCGGTAGCGTCGCCCCGATGGCTGCGGACCCGGACCCGATCACCACCGAGCGGCTCGAGGTCGAGACCGCGCCCGGGCTGACGATCGTGGCCGACGTGCGGGGCCCGGCCGACGGTCCGCCGGTGCTGCTGCTCCACGGCGGCGGCCAGACCCGGCACGCCTGGCACGGCACCGCCGCCGTGCTGGCCCGGTCCGGCTGGCGCACGGCGAGCATGGACATGCGGGGCCACGGCGAGAGCAGCTGGGCGCCCGACGGCGACTACGCCATCGGCTCCTTCGCCGCCGACGCCCTCCGGGTCGCCGAGCGCACCGGCGAGCGGCCGGTGTTCATCGGCGCCTCGCTGGGCGGGATCGCCTCGCTCGTCGCCGTGGGCGAGTCGTCGACGCCCGTCGCCCGGGCGCTCGTGCTGGTCGACGTGGCGCCCCGCATCTCGAAGAAGGGCGTCGACCGCATCACCGGCTTCATGCTGGCCCGGCCCGACGGCTTCGCCAGCCTGGAGGAGGTGGCCGACGCGGTCGCCGAGTACAACCCGCACCGGCCCCGGCCCACCGACCTCGAGGGGCTCAAGCGCAACGTCCGCCAGCGGGAGGACGGGCGCTGGATCTGGCACTGGGACCCCCGCTTCCTCCAACCCCACGACGTCGGACCCGACGACGTCGTCGACGAGACCCGGGTCATCGGCTACGAGGAGCGGCTGCGCACCGCGGCCCGGGCCCTGACCGTGCCGACCCTCCTCGTCCGGGGGGCCCGCAGCGACCTGCTGGAGGAGGACGGCGCCGCCGACCTCCAGGAGCTGGTGCCCCACGCCCGCTACGCCCGGGTCGACGGCGCCGGCCACATGGTCGCCGGCGACCGCAACGACGCCTTCAACCAGGCCATCGTCGACTTCCTCGTCGACCTCCCCGGCTGACGTCCCATCCGTCCAAGACCGCCGGCGGCCCAGGGCGCATGATCGACGCCATGGACACCGACCTCCCGTCCGTCGACCTCCCCGGCGTCGACCTCCCCGGCGTCGACCTGCTGGCCGCCGAGCGGTTCGTCGCCACCCACGGGCGTCTGCTCGACCGGTACCGGCTCGGCTGCTTGCTGCGGGGGACCGACGCCGACCGCCAGCGCCTCCACGCCGCCGTCGAGACCTTCCGCAACCCCGACGGCGGCTACGGCTGGGGCCTCGAGCCCGACCTGCGGGACGGCTCCGGCCAACCGGGCCCCGCCCTCCACGCCTTCGAGGCCTGGGCCGACGCCGCCCCTGCGGTGACGCCCCGGGCGGTGGCGCTGTGCGACTGGCTCGCCTCGATCGCCCTCGACGGCGGCGCCCTGCCCTTCGCCCTCCCGGTCGCCGACCGCACCGGCGTGGCACCGTTCTGGGCCGACGCCGACCCGGCCGAGCCCTCGCTCCAGATCACCGCCATCGTCGTGGCCGAGGCCCACCGGGTCGCCGCCTTCGACCCGGCCGTCGCCGGCCACCCCTGGCTGGCGGACGCCACCCGCTGGTGCCTCGACACCGCCCTCGCCCTCGACGAGGAGCCCTTCGCCCTCGTGCTCGGCTTCGCCGTCCGGGCCGCCGACGCCGCCGGCCGGGCCGGTGTGGCCGGCGCCGACGAGGCCCTCGCCCACCTGGCCCGGTGGGTCCCCGACGACGGCATCGTGCCGGTCGTCGGTGGGGCCGAGGGCGAGTGCCTCCGCCCCCTCGACCTGGCGCCCCGCCCCGGTGGCCCGGCCCGGTCCCTGCTCACCGCCGAGACGATCGCGGCCGACCTGGCCCGCCTGGCCGCCCAGCAGCAGCCCGACGGCGGCTGGCCGCTGGAGTGGGACAGCTACTCCCCGGCCGCCGCCCTCGAGTGGCGCGGCCACCTCACCGCCAACGCCATCGACCTCCTGACCGCCAACGCCTAGCGTCCCTCCACCACCGCCCGGGTGGCGAAATCGGCAGACGCAGAGGGCTTAAACCCCTCGGGTGCGTTCAGCACCGTGTGGGTTCGACTCCCACCCCGGGCACGCTCTGACCTGCCGATTTGTAGCGGGCTTGGACTCGGGTGGTCGTCTCGATTTGCCGCTTGCACACGGATTGCTAACAGACTTGTTAGCATCGGCTGTCATGAGAGGGCACGTCCGACGCCGCGGTAGCACGTGGACGTACGTGATCGACCTCGCCCCCGACCCGGCGACCGGTCGACGCCGCCAGAAGTCCAAGGGCGGCTTCCCGACGAAGAGGGCCGCCGAGGAGGCGATGCGCGACGCCATCGCCCGCGGGTCCGGCGGCGCCGGCGCCGGCGTGAGGCTGGGCGACTACCTCGACGAATGGCTGGAGGCAGCCACACCTCGCCTGCGGGAGACGACCGCCGGTGGCTACGCCCGAGCCGTGACCGACATCAAGGAGGGCATCGGCGCCGTCCGGCTCCGGGACCTGACACCGCTGATGATCGAGCGCTTCTACGACGAGCTAGCTCGCACCGGTGGGCGGAAGGGGACCGGCCTGTCGCCCAAGTCGATCCGCAACTACCACGTGACCCTCCGCAAGGCTCTCGCCGACGCCGAGCGCCTCGAGGTGATCGATCGCAACCCCGCGTCCCGAGCAAAGGCACCGACGGCCGTGCGGCCGCAGACGCCGACGTGGACGGCAGAGGAGCTCGCCCGGTTTCTCCGCCACGCCGCCGGGGATCCGCTCTTCGCCCTGTGGGTCCTGCTCGCCACCACCGGCATGCGCCGAGGCGAGGCCGTCGGCCTCCGGTGGAGCGACATCGACCTCGACCGAGGCACCGTCTCGGTCAACCAGTCCGTGACGACCGTCGGCACCAAGATCGTCTTCTCCCCGCCGAAGAGCGACCGCAGCCGTCGCCGCCTCGTCCTCGACCCCGACACGGTGCGAGTCCTGGTCGCCCACCGAGACGCCCAGAACCGAGACCGAGATCTGCAGGGCAGTCCCGTCGGCCGAGGCGATGCGGTCTTCTCCGAGCCCGACGGCCAGCCGATCCACCCCGACGTCGTGACCCGCCGCTTCAAGACCCTGGTCCGCCAGAGCGGCCTCCCCCCGCTGCGCGGCCCTCACGACCTCCGCCACACCTGGGCGTCCCTCGCCCTCGCTGCCGGCGTCCACCCCAAGGTCGTCTCCGACCGCCTCGGCCACTCCACGATCTCCATCACCATCGACACCTACTCCCACGCCATCCCCAGTCTCGACGCCGACGCCGCAGCAACGGTGGCCAGCCAGCTCTTCGACCATGAGGAGGAAGACGAGCCGTGACCGGTGAGCGAGTGCCCCGCATCCGGCGTGCGCCGCTTCCGGCGGATGCCGTGGTGGTCGTGCGTGGCGATCCCGGCGACGAGCGCATCACCCGCGAGCAGGCGGACATGTTCCGGCGCCGCTTCCCGGACTGGGGACGGTGGGGCCTGTCGGCGTTCTACGCCCGCAGTGATGACGAGGTCGACGACCTCGCCTTCGATCGCCTCCACCAGTTCGGCGTGCTCCGGGTCTACCGGGTGGCCGATCTCGAAGCGGCAGGGTTCGAGCTGGTGCCGACCTTCCGCACCCCGCACGTGACGGTGGCATGGGCGACGGACCTCGACGAGGGCCTGGGCCGCTTCGCCAGCGCCCGCCACCAGGAGCGGGGCAACCCGTATCATGAGCGGGACCGACCCGAGGACCGCCGATGAGCGACCAGACCGTCGACCTCCGCATCGACTTCAACACCGAGGACGAGACCGGCCTCCCGTGGACGTACCTCGGCGACGCCGACCGCTCTCGCATCGTCCCCGGTCGCTACGTGATCGCCGGGGCGGGTGATGCCGTGGCCGTCGCCCAGGTCGTCGACGTCGCCGAGGACGGCCTGGTCCACGTGCGCCCGGTCAGAGGCACCGTCGAAGTCAACCGCCACCTCCTCGACGCTGCGCCGACCGGCCCCTGAGCGGGAGTCGGGCTCGAAAGGCGCAAACCCAGCTGCCGACCGTCCGGACGTCAACTGGGTTCACTTTCTCGGGCCCTGGGCCCCTCGACTGCTCGACACGATAGCGATGGTCCCGACCGCCGCCGTAGGGCTTCGCCGCCGGCCAGCATCGACCCCTGATTGGCGCAGGCCCAGCCGCCGGCCGTCCGGCCGTGAGCTGGGCCCACTCCCTCGAGCCCTCGGCCCTCGGCGTCTCTCATCTTGCCACCGCTGTGCCAGATGCAGTTACAACTGCTTCGTCCGGAGGCGCGTTTCTCGTCCCGGTCGAGGTCTCTGGGTGAAATCTGGAGTGCGACCAGAGGGGCTGTGGTCCTAGCCTTTGCTTATGGCTGAGCGGGCGCGTGCACCTGTTCTCGACGAGACCGCGCTCAACATCTTCACCGACGGATCGTCGTACGGGTCGCCACGGCGAGGCGGGTACGCGTTCCGCATCCTCACCGTCGGAGCGGACGGTCACCCGGTCAACGACGACCATCAACCGCAGGGGTACGAAGGTGCGACTAACCAGGAGATGGAGCTCCTGGCGCCAACCGCGGCACTTGAGCACATCGCTGGACGACACTCGCAGTACGACGTGCGCGCCTTCTCAAAGGTGGTCGTGTACACGGATTCGCTCTACCTCAAGAACAACGTGAGCACGGCGCTCTACACCTGGCCGACCACCGGGTGGCTGGATCGCAACGGCAACCCGGTCGTGAACGCGGACCTGTGGAAGGCGCTCGTGAAGGCGATTCATCGGGTGCAGCCGGTGCGGGTCAACTTTGAGTGGGTGAAGGGCCACAAGGCCTCGGCCGACAACAAGGCCGTCGACAAGCTCGCCAAGAAGTCGGCGAAGGGTGTGCTGAAGGGCCCACTCAAGGTGGAGACCGTCCGGCGCAAGCTCACGAGCAAGGCAACGGAAGTCGGAAGCATCCGGTGCGAAGGCCAGCGGATCACCCTCCGCGTGGTGAGCGACCGCTGGCTGCCAACGCAGAAGATCGTTCGCTACCGCTGCGAGGTCCTGTCCAAGAAGAGCCCGTACTTCGGCAACATTGACTGGCTCTACTCGAGCGAGATGCTCAGGTCGGGTCACACCTACTACGTCAGGCTCAACGACAATCCCAAGCAGCCGAGGATCGTGAAGGTGTTCCACGATGTGGCCCAGAAGGCGCGCTCCGATCAATCAGGCGCGAGTTAGGCGGCTCGAGAAGATGTCGTGTGCAGGCCCAGGGCCGGCGGGGTCTCGATCACTGAAGTGACGAATCCCGGGTCTGAGACGTGCCTGACGCGTCGAGCAAGCGATCGAGCGCAGCCCGAGGCACCCGGAGGGTTCGGCCGAGTTCGAGGACGGGGAGGCCACTGCGGCCGCCGGTGGTGCGCCACTCTCGGGCGAGGGCGTAGGCGGCGGTGCGGCCGATGCGCAGGATCTTGGCAGCTTCCTCCACGGTCAGGGTTGCCGGCTGCGTGCTCGTCGGGGTGGTCATCGTCCGCTCCTGTGTCGTGCCGTCCGATGACCTAGGCCCATCGACGGCCCGAATCGCGACAACGAATTCTCGGTCCCTTCTCAACATGTCAGCCCCAGCACCCAACTTGTGAGACTCGGAGCGGGGCTGGTCGACCTTCGTCAATCTGCCACTGAATCCCATCGGACCGCCGTCGATGGCGCTGCCCTCCCGCGACCACTGATCCGTATGGGAGATTTGTCTAGATGAGCCTTCTGTTGGCTGATATGGCCGGCGCAGATCTGACAACCGCCCTCATCGGCCTCGCCGGCGCCATCGTCGGCGCGGCGGCCGCCGTTGTCGGCGCCAGATGGGCCACCAAGTCAGACCTGCGTGAGAGAAACCGCCACGCGCTGCACCTTGATGAGCTCCCAGCAGCGCAAGATGCCACCGCGAACAAGCGCTACGGAGCTGACATGCACTTCAACATCGGGCTTGAGACGGCGCAGCAGTACGCAGCGGTCATCCGCCGTGTGGCCGACCGGAGTGCCCTGCTGGGCCGACGCGAGAAGGCGTTAGGCGAGCAGTTGCACGCGGCGGCTCGCCAGATCGACGGAGAGGCCGAAGTTCTTCTGCTGACGCCACAGATGGAGTCCCTCAACCTGGGTGAAGCGCCGTGGCCTAAACTCCTAGCATCGATCGACGTCAATCTCGCCGGCCTTCGCGACGCTGTTCGAAAGGCTCTATGAGCCGATCCTGAGAGCCTTCCTCAATGTGACAGCCTATGATCCAGGCCCATAGATGAGGAACTGGCCGAGCGCGCCGGGTGGTGTGGGTGCATAATCCAGTAGGCGACGGAAGCCCTCGTCTCGGGAGGCCGGGGGGAATAGCACATAGGGACTGAGCATCGCCCCTTCGCCCAGCCATTCGAGCGCGTCGCCTAACCGGATCCGAAGTGTCGCCAGTTCCAGCCTGGACAGGTCCGGGTCGGCATGCTCGGACCAGGTGTGGGACGCAATCACTACGCCATGTTGAGCATGAGGGCGAAGGTATATCGAAGGCGCTGCGTACCGGAGATCGGTCAGTTTGGCTCGATCACTGACGAAGACGCCCGGCACTGGGGTAGACCTCAGCTCACCGACCGACATCACTTTGATGTAGGCGTAGCCGTTCGGCTCCTGTGATGTGGATCGTCGTGCGTGGTGTGCATACCGACCGGCCTTGGTCACCAACCGGTGGCAGGCAAACCACAACGCGACCCAGACATTATCCACGACATCGAGCCAGCGCGTACCGAGTCCGTAGTGCTGGAGAAGCGGTTCAACAGAAACTCGGGGTGTGCTACCGACGATGGGCGAATCCCTTCGACCCGCCTGCATCGTTTGCTGGCAGGGCCAGTAGGGGTTGCAGGTGGGTAAGCCGCCGTTGACCTTGCAAGGGCAGATCCCGCCGAAGACCGCAGAGACGTAAGTCCCGATTCGTTTGCTCTGTTCTGCGCGGCGACGGGCGGACCTCCCTCGGAACGCACTCGGTACCATTCCCGAATGAAGGGTTGCTTGACCACGGAAAACGATCGTGGACCGAGGGTCAAACGCGAACTTCAAGTGCCCGACCACACCTGTGAGTCCATTTGGATCGTAGAGGTCCACTACATCGACCGTTGTCCCATCTGAGGCGGTATCGGTCGAGAGGCCGGAACCTTCCGCGGTGATGCGAGCCAAGTTGGTCACAGGTGCTCCCCCATGGCTGCCGAATGTACGCCATTCTCTGGTGGCGGGCGGAGGCGCGCCTTTCTGAGGGTGGGGCTGCTCGTTCGGGGGTATCCCCACGCAAAGTTGCTCGGTCTGAATACGGAGCCGGGCCAGCGATCAACGTTCCAAGGCGCGGCCGGCGGCGGAATGTCGTACGACGTGTGCCAACCGTGCCCGAATCACTTCGGTTTGGGCCGGTTGCGGAGCAGTGACGTCAACCCCACCCTCTGCAGCGCGCAGTCCCGCCTGACGGTGGAGGGCGTCATAGATGGCCAAAGCCGAGCCATGGCGAGGGGTGCGGTCGACGATCGAGGCGAGCAGGTCGCCGGCGTGGGCCGTCCCGGCCGGGTCGGTGAGGAGGGCGAGGTTCGTCTGGCGACCTCGCGTCATGGCGACGTAGGCGTGGTTGCGGGTGGTGCCGGGTTCGATGACGGCGAGGCCGATGTCGACGGTGTCGCCCTGGTTGCCGTAGCCGGTGACCGCCCATCCCAGCTCGACGTGCTCGGCGACGTAGTCGGCCGGCAGGCGGACGGCACCGCGGTCGGGGTGGGCGACGGTCAGGGAGCCGTCGGGGCCGGTCGTCTCGACGGTCCAGGTGTGTCGGTTCCGGACCTGGCGGCCGTCGGTGGTCCGAAGGGACGGTTGGTTGCGGCGGGTGGCGATACGGTCGCCGGGCCCGGCTCGGGTGCCATCCGCCAGGGCGACGCGGCCTCGGCCGGGGCGGCGGTTGGTCTGGCGTTGGATCTCAATGTTTATCCGTCGGGCCGTCTCGGCGGTGTTTTGTGGTGATGGCGACGCTTCGTCCGGTGTCCGCGTGGCGGCGGTGAATCGCTGCGACGCGAGCCGCGGCAAGCGTCGGGTGGACCGTCTTCAGGCGTCGATGCTGCTCGTACTCGGCAACGGCCGCTGGCTCGCCGTTGCGGAGTCCGAGGCTGGCGCCTGCTTCCCACTCCTCCTCGAAGCGACGGGGCGTCTCCAGGTGGTGGGCCGGGAGCGTTGCCGTCCAGTGGGCGAAGACGCCGCCCCGGCCGACGGAGGGCAGCTGGAGGGGGCCGCCGATGGCGACGAGCCGCCACCGGTGCCGCTGGGCCATGGTGACGAGGCTGTGGAGGTCGTCGGTGGCGGCCATGCCGGCCTCGTCGACGACCACCGTGGTGCCGGGAGCCCATGGCGTGTGCGACCGCTGCCGATGGCGGTTGAGGAACGACGCGAGCGTCTCGGCCGGGCAACCGGCTCGAGGCCCAGGACGTCGGCGGCCTTGCCCGATGGTGCCAGCGCCACGACCGGTCGGCGCTGGTGCTGCAGGATCCGGACCGCTCGGGCGGTCGTGGTCGTCTTGCCCGTGCCGGCGGGGCCGACGACCAACACGAGCGGTTGGTGCGATGCCATCGCATCGGACGCGCCCCGATGCGGGTCGGCGGCCGGTCCCACCGGGGTGGAGTTGGCGGTCGCCCGGCGCTGCAGGTCGGTCTCCTGGTCGAGCACGGCCTGCGTGGTGAGGCGACGATCGGTGACGGCCTCGGTGACCGGGCGCCCGTCCCGGCGGCGTGGCGCACCAGGTTCAGTTGGTGGGCCGAGCGGGACGCACTGCGCGTCTGCCAAGGCGGCGAGACGGTCGATCCGCATCACCGCTTCGGCGCCTGTGAGCTCGATCGGAGCGATGAGCGTGGCCAGGTGGCGGGCGAGGTCTGCTCGCAGCCACGTTGACGCCTCCTCTGAGACGCGGCGGAGCGCCTCGGCGATCAGCTCGTCGTCCGAGAGGATCGGGACGTCGGCAGGGGCGCGGAAGCCCTCGGGCGTCAGGTCATCGGGGTCGAAGCCGACGGCGGCGGCCTGCTCGCGCCAGGTCCGGTGCAAGCTGGCGCCGTCGACCCCGTGAACCTTGGTCGGTCGGGAGGCGAGGACCGCTCGGCGTTCGAGCTGGGCGATCGTGCGCGGGTCGGGGTCGGAGCCGTCGTGCTCGTCGGTCCAAGCCCGGAGCAGGTCGGAGAGCTTGCTCTCGACCTGGGCGCTCCGAGCCGAGAAGAGGTCACGCACCGGCTCGGGAACGCACGTGGTGTCGGCCTGCCCGCCGTCGAGCGGTTCCCAGCCGAGCCCGAGGCGGGCGGTCAGCTCGGTGCGGAGGGCGGTGTCGTAGATCCAGCCGATGGTGCGTTGCTGCTGCTTGAGGAAGCGAGCGTCGAGCGAGAGCCAGCGGCTGGGCCTGTCTTGGACCTTGGCGCCGATCACGGCGTGGGTGTGCAACTGCGGATCGATGGTGCGGGAGGTGTGCTGGCGGAACACCGCCACGCTCAGACCCTGGGTGTCGACCTGGAGGACGCCGTCCTTCCCCCGCCGGGTGACCGCCCCGTGGTCCTCGAGCCAGTCGAGCGCCGTCAGCACGGCGGCGTCATGGGCGGCGAGCACCTCGGCCCGCACCCAGGGGTCGGGCGTGAGCGCCCACAGCACCGAGACCGACTTCGGCGCCGAGAAGTTCGCGTCGAACCCACGCGCCGAGGTGTCACCGAACCGCCGGCCGAGAGGACGGCCGGTCACGGGGTGGCGCCCTTCGAGCAGCGCCTCCAGCTCGTCCGGAGCGACGGTGCCGTCGAGCCCGAGCGCCGTCCGCCCTCGGCCATGCCAGCGCCCAGGCGGTTCGTCGGGATCGAGGTAGTAGTCGACCGGTCCACGTCCTGGCGTCGCACGCCGGTCGTCCGCCAGACCGGCGTAGTAGGCGAGCAGGTCCGCGAGGCGTCCGCCCGACGCCTTCAGCGTCGTCACCCGCATCACGGCCCCGACCGCCGAGGTCGTGCGAGCGATCGCGCTCGCCGCAATGCACTCGTCTGTCCGATGTGGTCCTAGGCCTTCGACGTGGCCTTGGTGCTACGGGTGAAGTCGTGATTCTTTCGGGCGGTTGTGATGCGGAGTGGTCGGTGAATCGGTCGTTCGGGGTGGTGGGGCTGGGTCAGGTGAGGTCGTGGAACCAGTGGGGGCGGTTGGACTCGGGCGGCTCGTCGGGCTCGCCGGCGGCGCACAGCAGCGTCATCGCCAGGCGGTGCAGCGTGCTGTTCAGCTCTCGCCACCCGGTGCGGGCATCGAACTCCTCGCCGACCGAGGCGGGGGCGCCGCTGCCTTCCCAGACCCGTCGGGCCGTAGGCATCACCTCGGTGCCGATCCGCTCGGCTACCGCCGAGAGAACGGGCTCGATGGCCGTGAGGCAAGTGACTGCCTGGGCTACCCGTGTCGGGAAGTCGGACGGCACGGCAACAGCAGGTGTGATCACCAACACATGCTCGTCTTCTGGCGCGCCAGACAGGATCGTACGATCGTTCATGTCGGAGCCTCCTAGTGGGCTTCGTCCACGGCCCCGGGCAGTTCGCGCTGCGCCGGGGCCACTCATCAGTTGACGCATCACAACCTACCAGCCGGTTGCGTGCTGTCAACTACGGTCATGCCGTGATCATCGACACCGACGACCTCCTCGACTCGACGGAGGTCGCCGAGATCCTCGGCCTCTCCTCCGCCCGAGCCATCAGCGTGTATCGCGCGCGTTACGACGACTTTCCCGAACCGATCATCATCAAGGCGGCTGGCCGGCTCCTGCTCTGGCGTCGTCAGGACGTGGACCTCTGGTCGAGAGGACGAGGCGCCTAGCGACTCTGGAAGCTCGAGGCAGGTGGTCTTCAGTGCGAACGTACATTTGTTCCTGTCCGGTGCGGAACGGCCCATTAGGCTGACCGAGTGACCGAGCCTGATCCGACGGAGGTACTCCACCAGCGAGACCGGCGGGCGGCCTTCGAGGAGATGGGCTCGCAGCCGTGGACCACGGTGTACCAATCGCCCACAGTGGGCGACGAGACCTTGTTCGCCGCCTTCTCGCCCACGGAACAGCGGAAGCGAGTCTTGCGTGACGAGTCCTGGGACCTGCACATCGACGGGGGCATGCCCGGCTTCATGCAGAGCTATGGAGGCGAGGAGGAGCCGGTTACGACCTACCTCCGCTACGGCAGTCACGACGGGATCGAGCCGATCACGCTCCACCAGGAGCACCACGGTGTGCTGCCCGAGATGCTGCCGCAGATCAGCGAGGAATTTCGGCTCTACCACAACCTGTGGATGTCCTCCGATGGCACCGCGCTCTATTCGGTGGGGTCCGACGGGCAGGAGGAGATTGCCGCCGAGATCTCGCACGAGCGGGTGCGCATCCGTACCCGGCTTCTGCGGCAGTTCCAGGCCGGGCGCCAACTCGACCTTGTGCTGTATGTCGACTCCCGAGTGCAAGTCCCGATCGAGCTAACGGAAACCGAATGCGGGGCCTTCACGGTGAAGGTTCAGACCGACTTGCTCCGGTATTACGTGCATGCGGGGAGCATCCGGCGAGGCGTCACCTTCTCGCGCCTGCTCGGCAAGCACATCCTGCCCCCGCCGCCTGCACGGATGGCGGGCATCTGGCCATACGACGAGGCCGACGAGGTCTACCCCGAATTCATCATCGGCGAAGATCAGGACGGTCGGCCGATCCGCTTCACCTGCGACCACGAACGACTCGCCAACTACTTCGGCGCCAACCCGGATGCGCCCCACTACCTGACGCCGGTCTTCTTCCGGCGCGAGGTGTTGCAGCGGTACTACGAGCGGACCGACCGCTACGAGGTCCGAGACGGACGCCTGAGTTGCGGGTCGCTCTGGGGGGTCCAGATCGACAACGACCACCCCGACCACGTGATGGTCTTCCTTGGCGACCTCGGTCGGGACCTGCCCGAGGCCGAGCGCTCCTACTGGGTGACCTTCAACGTGGCACCGCTCGGAGGCATGAGCCAGACCGCCTTTAGCCGGTCGTTCCTAGCTCAGTTCACCGACCCCGGCGCCCCCGACCTCCAGTTCAAGCGGTCCTCCGACGTTTTTGGACGCCAGTGGCAGAGCCGGTTCGGATGGGACCTGTTCCGGCTGCCCGAGGAGGCCGACACTCACGTGTTGCAACGCCTGCGGATCCCCCTCAACGGGACCCAGCCGGAGTTCGAGGATCAGGTGCTGGGCCTCACCAAGGTGCTGGTCGACGCCCTCAACGAGAGGGCGCTCACCAAAGAGCTCGGGAGCAAGGTCGAAGGCGAGAAGGGCATTGACAAGTTCGCCCGGTGGCTTACCGCCGCCAGCTACCCCGAGGTGGACCGGGACCGGGACTTCCTCAAGCGCCTGCAGCGCCTGCGCTCCAAGTCGGCGGCCCACCGGAAGGGTTCCGACTACGAGGCCATGTTGGCCAAAGAGGGCGTCGACGCCGACCTGGTGGGCGAGGTGACCAAGCTCTTTGTGAGCGCTGATGCGATGTTGGCCGACCTTGCAGCCCACTTTCTTGTTCAGGGCGGCACCGCCTAGCGAGCTTCTCATCGTCTATCGCCTTTCGGAGCGAGTCCATTGGCGACCGAGTGTGGCTCAACTCCCAACCCGGGTACTGATGCCGAGCCGTTCCGATCGGCCTATTGTCATCCGCGGTCGCCATTACTAGGTTGCGTCAGCCGGGGATGAGACGGAGGGCTTGGGGTGCGGCAGGGGAGGAATCGCAGACCATTGGCCCGTCTGATCGCCGTGGGGTTGACGTTGGCGTCGCACGCAGTCGCTTGTGGCGACGATGGGGGTGCGAGCAAGGTCGCAACCGACGCGTACTCGGGAACGCTTCCGGAGCAAGCAGCGATGACCAGAGACGAAGTGTTGGAGTCGCTTTGCCGCGGCGAGGCACTGAAGCCTTATGCGGCGCCGGCGGCCGTCTTCGCCGTCGGGAACCCGGAGCCCGACGTCCGGAGGCCGGAATGGCAGAAGTTGGTCACGGACCTGAAGGACCTGAACAACCAGCTCTCCGAATCGAACCCATCGTCGAGTTGCTGTCTCGAGGCCCTCACGCTGTCGGTCACAGGGTACGCCGACAGCTCCGGCACGGCCGAGGGCAACCAGCTTCTTAGCGGGCAGCGAGCCGACGCTGTCGCCGAGATCCTGTCGAGCGAGCTCGGAATCGATCTCGACCACGTCACCACGACGGCAGGGGGCGTGGCGGGGGACGACGACGGATCCCGCCGAGTCGAGGTCACAGCGGCGGCAACCGTTCTGCATGAAGGCGCCTGCGCCCCGATGCAGGGTGACGCCGGATGAGGAAGGGCATCACCATTGCGGTATTCGTCATCGTCGTGTTGACCGCGATTGCAGGTGTCGTCGCGCTGACGGTCCAGTTCCTCGGTCAGACGACGGATTGTGAAGACCTGGAACGGAGCGGCGAGCAGGTGGATCGGACGACAACCCTCCTGATCGAGCTCGGGGGTAATACCACTGAGTGGGCCGCTGCTGTCAGCGACTTCGTCGTGAGGCGGCTCACAGGGGCTACGGCCGACCGACCCGAGGACGCGATCGCGGTCCACATCGCGCTCTCGAAGGGCGGGCGAATCTACATGGCAAGTTCCGCCTGTCTCACCGGGCGACTTGTTCTCGGCCCCGACGAGGCGGAACGAACGACGTTCGCGCGGGCGACAGAGGACACCAGGTCCGACATGGCGAGGCGGTTCAAGTCGGAGACGACGGACCAGATCGATGTGGTCGCCAGCGCGCTTCGTGATGAGGTGCTCGGTACGACCTTCGAAGGGCGTGACCAGCAGATGTCGTTCCTGACGCTCTGGAAGGAGGGTGAGACGTCACAAGGGGAGTTGGCGATGATCTCCCCCCTTGTCTCGACGGTCGGGGACTGCCTGACGCCGGTGGACTCCGAAGAGGTGACCGCTCAACAGCTGGTCTCGGATTGCGTGTCTTCCGGTGCGATGCCGGTCATCGAGGCCGAGCGGTTGCACATCGAGGGCTTCGACTTCCTCGAGAGCACAGCGGGGCAGATCGAGGCGACGGACGACATGATCGAGGCGCTCCGAACGTGTGGATCCCCTGAAGGATGTTGATTCCGACCCCGGCGTGATCGAGGAGTGATCAGATGAGCGTCTACCGCGAACGCATGGACCGAGCGGAGAGCAAGAACAAGACGAAGCGGTTGAGAGCCGAGGACGACCTGCGTGATCAGGAGGCGATCCTCCGTGAGCGTGACATCGCTCGTCTCCTCGAACGGCTGAGTCCCCTGGAGGCGAAGGATGGGGCAGAGGCCGCGGAGGCGCTCCGTGCGCACCTTGAGTCGACCGCACGGGACCGAGGCACGAGTGACGCTGAGATTCTGGACCTCGATGAGAGGATGGATCAGCTCAGGCGAGAGCGTGACGAGGGGCGGGTCGAGCTGCAAGCGCAGTCGAGTCGTTACGAGTCGCAGAGCCGCTTGCGCGACGCCGAGATCCGATGGGACGAGGCCCTCGAGGGCAAGGGCCTCAGCCACCGGCTGCCGCGCAGTCGGGGCTCGGCTCGTGGCCTCGTCGCTGCGACCGGGGCCGTGATAGCTCTCGAGCTGGCTCTACTGGCGCCGCCGCTTACCTCGCTCGTCCGCGACTACGCGCCGACGTGGGACTCGATCCTCGTCGGCATCGCGGCCGCGACGATCGTGTTGGTGTTCGTCGGCGCCGGCGCCGGAGCTGTCATCATCGCCGGCCGTCGTTACAAGGAGTACCTCTGGGCCAAGAAGGCATCCGAGGTCTCCCGCGAGCTCGAGAGCGCCGAGGACGAGCCGGTGTCCGTCCCGTATGAGAACCCGGAGCTCGGAACCTTCCTCGTCGCGCTGGCGATCGCCATCATCATCCAAGCCTTCCTCTTCCTCATGCGCTTCATATCGGAGGACAGCACGGGCGATCTGGCGGTGCTCGCAGTGGTGGTGTCGGGGATCGCCACCTTCCTACCGATCATCCTCTTCCTGATGGAGAAGGAACTGCACGACCCGAAGCAGAAGGGCGCTCGTGCGTACGACCCGGAATTCTTGGAGCACTACGACGGCCTGAGGACGAATGTGGACAACCACATCCCTCGCCAACTGCGCACGCTGAAGGCCCAACGAGACCTTCGGGCCAACAAGCTGCTCATGCTCGAGATCGACGAGGTTCGGAAGCATTCGCTGAACATCCCCATTACGCTGGTCAAGGCGGTCAACGAGATGACGGCCGAGACGGAGAAGCTGCGCGACGGCATCCGCGCCAACCTCGAAGCCGGCGATGAGTGATGTGAAGAAGGGGCCGGATGCGTAGTCGGCTGATCTCATGAACAAGTTCGCTCGAGGGGCGAACGGAGTTCCCAGGGTGATGACGGCTGTCCCTCCGGGCGCAACGGTTCGCGCCTTCGGAACGGCGAACCCCATCGAGGTGATCTCGTGGCAGGGCTCGGACGGTCTCCTCCATCGGGTGTCGTTCCGGGTGACCGGCACGGACGGCGACGGGCCAAATCTCTACTTCAAGAGGGGCGTGACAGGGTCACTCGGCATCGCCGACGTGAAGCACGGTGGCGACTTCCACGATGGCCACGGGCATCTGGGCATCCGAGATGGACGCCTGATGATGCGCGACGATGTGTACTCAACGGCGGACCTGCTGGGCATCAGAGCGGAGCGCTTTCCGGGCCGAGATGGGCAGCCTCATGATCCTCGTGGTGCGCCGATGCGTCTAGCTCGCTTCAAGACCGTGATCACCGACCAGGCTCACTCCGCAGCAGACGCAACGATGGGCGCCGGGAGATCGCTATCAGTCGTGACGTCGCTGCCGGCCACAGCCAGAACCGCAGCCGCGGCCTCGAACCTCGTCGGCTCGTTGGAAGCGCCACTAGCACGACTTGCGGCCGCCAACGCTCGAATGCAAGCCGTGTCGCGGGTGATCGTGGCCCGGGCGAACGGCACCTCGGCCCAGGGGCTAGCTCTGTGGGCGGCGACGGCGGTCCAGATGGCTGCGTCCTTGACCGCAGCGGCCGAGCAACTGAGAGTGCAAGCCGCCAAGGAGCTCGCCAGAGCGGCAGAGATGACGAAGCGTGCCGCCCGCATGGCGGCAGAGGCCACCACGAAGGGGGCGGCCTTGGCGGCCGATGTCGCCGCGCGGAGCGCCGCTGCGGCAACCGATGCAGCGCTGAAGACGGCCGCAGCTGCGGCTCAAGCCGCGGTGACAGCAGCGGCAGCCACCAAGACCGCGGCGGTGCTCACCGCCCAGGCGGCAGCTGCGGTGGTTACGGCACCGTTTCGGTGAGCGGCTCGGTTTCTCGTTGGGCGGCAGGGGCGGCCCGCCGATCGAGCGGCTGCTCTGCCGCGAGGGTGCGTTCTCCTGATGGGATGGAGAACAGGGCGGATCTTCCGCTGCCGTTGCTCACCAGTTGCTCACGGACGGGCTGAGATACGCCGGTAGCGGGTGGAACGGGGCGGCACGGGCGATGTGGATCGGACCTGGTCAGGCGGCATTTCGCACGCACCAAACAGCACGGCGTGAACTGGCAGTGATCGGCTTAAACCCCTCGGGAGGCACGCCTCCGTGTGGGTTCGACCCCCACCCCGGGCACCGATCATGGCCGTCGAGCGCCGAGGTCGGGGCGGGTAGGGTCGGGCGCGACAGGGCGATCCGGGTTCGGGGAGGGTGAGGGATCGAGACGTTCCACCTAGAGGCGTACGCAGCCTTCCGGGAGGGGGACCTACATGGCTGCGTGATGCGCCTCCTGCCCCACCTGCCGAAGACGTGCGAGCCGAACATCCTGCTCCTGTTCGCCGCCGTCAACGAGCTCGGCGACCCGGAGCTGATGGCCGCCCTGCAGACCTCGATGTGGGAGCGCTTGGTGGGCCTGGCCGATCGCAGCAGCGACGGCTTCCTCGAGGCGGCCGCCGTCGTCCTGGGCCTCGACGGCGGTCCAGCGGCGTCCCGGGGTCAGACGGCCGAGCTCTGGGCGGCGCTCCTGCGCCACGACGCCGGCGACGCCGAGGCCATGGCCGTGCTCGACGCGATCGCCGCCCAGGAGCCGCGGACCCTCGAGACGATCCTGGCCCAGGTCGCGCTGATGGCGCCGCCCCGGCAGGATCCGGCTCCCGCCAGCGCCATGGAGGTCGTCCGGCTCCGTGTGCGCGTCCTCGACCAGCTGGACCTGGACGACGACCTGGTCCCGGCGGCCGAGCAGCTCGTTGCGATGGCCATGGCCGCCGACGATGCCGATGCGGTGGCCGAAGCGCTCTGCACGGCCGCCGACTCGTGCGCCACCCGGGGGCTGTGGCCCGACGCCCTTCGGCGGCTGGTCGACGTCGGGCCGTACCTCCCGGGTGCGTCCGGAGCGCGGCTCGTCCACGTCGCGGTGATCATCGACGCCGCCCCACCGGAGCTGGAGGGCACCGCCGTGGCGGCACGCCACGTGGCCGCCGCCTTCGCCGATCGCCCCGCCGACGACGAGACGGACCTGGTGATCCTGAACCTGCTCGCCCACCTCCGGAACGGGCACACGGACATCATCCGCGAGCAGGTCGTGCGGACGGTCGTCGACCGCCACCTCGAGTCGATCCACGTCAGGGCGCTGGGCGCCGTGTGCGCCACGGCCGACGACGAGAGCACGGTCCTGGCCCTCGCCGCCGAGGTGGTGCGGCGCGGCGACGCCGCGTCACCGATCGCCGGGGCGCTGCCCCGACTGGCCCGTGCCGCGCAGGCGGCGGGCCAACCCGCCCTGGCCCTCGCCGTGGCCGACGTCGCCCTCGCCGGAACGGAGGTGCTCGACGACCGGGAGCAGGCCGACCTGGTGGCCAGCCGGTCGGCGGCCCTCATGGGGCTGGGCCGGGACGGGGAGGCCCTGGCCGCTCTGGTGGGCCACCTCGGGACGACCGGCCACCTCGGGCGATCGTCGGACGTCCGCATCTACCTGCTCACCGCGCTCATGCGCGTCGCCTTCCTCACCCACCGGATGGAGGCCGCCGTCGCCCCCACCTACGAGCTGAGGTGCCTCTTGGCGGACCCGGCCGTCGGGTCCGACGACCTGCGCAGCGAGGTGGTGACCAAGCTCGGCGTCCTGCAGCAGTTCATCGGTGCGCCCGGCAGCGCGCAGCGCTACTTCTGGGAACCGGTGCTGCGCCACGATCTCGCCGATCGCTCGGACCGGGTGCGGGAGCGCTCGATGACGGGCCTCGGGCTGGTGAGGGCCGCCCTCGACTCGGCCTCCGACGATGCCTACAACGAGCGGGTCGTCGAGCTGGTCGCAGAGGACCCCGAGCCATCGGGCAAGGCCGGGTGGTCCACGGACCTCGACGCCATCACCGAGGAGCACGTCGACCGGCACCTCGCGGACGACATGGAGGGCCTCGTCGACAGCATCTCCCGGGCGCTGGAGCTGCTCTCGGGGTCCGATCGGGACCGCAGCCTCATGGCGACGGGGATGCGCTTCCGGCGTGGCCTCGCCCGGGCCGCCGCCGGGGATCTCGATGCGGCCCTCGACGACTGGCTCGCCGCCGTCGACCTCCAGTCGGATCACGTCACAGCCCTGGGGGCCGTCGCCCCGTTGGAGGACCTGCGCGAGCCGTGTGCCGCCATGGGCAGGCACATGGAGGTGGCGGTGCGGCTGGCGCTGGCTGCGGGGTCGGCGGGTCGGCGTGAGCCGGAGATCGTCGAGGCGCTGGTCGGGCATCGGGCGCTGTGGGTGGACATGCGGATCGCCCGTCGCCGGCTCGGTGCCGACGCGGCATCGGCGCAGGGGCCGGCGATCACCGCCGCCCGCCGTGCGCTGACCCGCCTCGGCTTCGACGGTCCCAGTCGCCAGGACGAGGAAGGCCGCGACCACCGGGACAGGTGGTGGACGCTCCGACGGCAGCGGGACGAGCTGGAGATCGCCGGTGCCGAAGGAGTGGACGCCGACGGCCTGGGCCGTGCCCTCCGGCGGTCCTGGGAGCGGAGCGACGAGCAGCTCCTCGCCGAGGATGCCGTGTTCGTCGGGCTGTTCGTCGTCGGCGACCCCCGGCTCGACCGCGCCCCGCTCTCGAACCGGCTCGAAGGGGGTGCCGAGGACGTCTTCGTCGTCACCGTGACGGCGGACGAGCGGACGATGCGTCCCCTGGGGCCCGTCACCGTCATCGACGAGATGGCCGAAGCGATCGTCGGCGAGATCCGGAACGATGCTCTCGAGCGGCGCGGGTCGTGGGGGCAGCTCGTCGCCCCGCTCCGCGAGGCGCTGCTCCCGGTCCTCGCACCGGTCCTCGACGCCCGACGCGGGCCGATCTACCTCATGGGCGAGGGGGCATTGGCCGAGGTCCCGTGGTCCCTGGTCCTCGACGATCGCGACGTCCGGCTGGTCGAGAGCTACCGGTCCGTCGGCGTGCCTCGCTCGGAGGAGGTCCGGCTGGAGGAGGGCTCGCTCGTCGTCGGTCGCCCGAGCCATGGGCCGCCCGCGACCGTCGATGCCCGGCCCGAGGGCGTCCGATCGTTCGCCGACCTCCCCTCGACGGGGGTCGAGGCGGTCGCCGTGGCGGCCCGATGCGGCGCCGCGCCGCTGCTGGACGCCGACGCGACCGCGAACGCCGTGCTGTCGCGAACCCCGTCGGGCGTGGTGCACGTCGCGTCCCACGCCTTCTACCTCCGTGGCCGCATGGAGGAGGCCCAGCACGAGGTCTTCACGGACCACACCGGCGCCGAGATGTGGATCGCTCGGGAGGACCTGATCCCCGGTCCCCTGAACGGGACGACGATCAAGGACCCGTTCGCCCGGGCCGGCATCGCGCTGGCCGACGTCAACACGTGGCTGGGTGACGACGGGCGGGACGCCGAGGACATGGGTCTGATCACGGCGGCCGACGTCGCCGGCATGGACCTCGGCGCCGTCGACTGCGCCGTGCTGTCGGCCTGCTCAGCGGCGCTCGGGCGGGGGAGCAGGGGGGCGGGCAGTCGAGGCATGCGCCTGGCCCTGGGCATCGCCGGCGCCTCGTGGACGATCGCGTCGCTCTGGCCCGCCCCGGACGTGGCGACCACCCTCCTGATCGAGGAGCTGTACGGCCACCTGGCTGCGGGAGCGTCCCCTCCGGCGGCCCTCCGTGCGGCACAGGAGCTCGTCAGCGACGCCCCCTCCCAGGTCGTCCTGTCGCACCCGGGGATCGAGCGACTTCGGGCGGATCCCCGGTGCACGGGAGCGCACCGCTACCTCGACGCCATCGAGGCCCAGCGGGACCACCGACCGTTCGTCCACCCCTACTTCTGGGCCGGGTTCGTCGTGTCCTGCTGATCCTCGGCGGGAGGTTCGTCGATGGCGACCGTGCCCCGCCCCGCCACTCGCCTCCTCGCCTCGTCGACGGCGGCCTTCAACAGGTCGTAGGCGCCTCGCGCGGCGATCGTGACGAGGACGGTCTCGACGACGCTCGAGCGCTCCTCGGGCGGCGGGGTCCACTCGACCTCGACGCCGTGGCGTCGGAGGACGGAGACGACCTGGAAGGCGCCGTCGGGCGAACCTTCGTACCGCAGCAGCACTGACACGAGCTCTCCCGATCGGACGACGACGGACGATACCGCGACGCCACCGGCCGGCGCGAGGATCGGGGGATGGCATCGCTGGAAGGCCGGGACGGGACGGCACTGGTCGTCGTCGACGTGCAGAAGGGGGTGGTCGGCGAGGCCCACGAGCGGGATGCGGTGGTGGCCAACATCGGCGTGCTCATCGAGCGGGCCCGGGCTGCGGGGACGCCCGTCATCTGGGTCCAGCACTCCGACGAGCACCTGGCCGAGGGGACCGAGGCGTGGGAGTACGTCGACGAGCTGGTGCGGGCGGAGGACGAGCCGCTCGTCGCCAAGCGCTACGGCGACAGCTTCGAGGACACCGACCTGGAGGCGCTGCTCGCCGAGCGGGGCGTCGGGCACCTGGTCGTCGCCGGCGCCCAGACCGACGCCTGCATCCGGAGCACGCTGCACGGCGCCCTCGTCCGGGGCTACGACGCGACCCTCGTGGGCGATGCCCACACCACCGAGGACCCGAGCCAGTGGGGCGTCCCGATCGACGCTGCCGCCGTCATCGCCCACACCAACCTGTACTGGTCCTACAGCGAGGCGCCGGGCCGCCGCGGCCGGACGGTCACCACCGCCGACGTCGACTTCTCGACCGACGAGCGCAGGCGGAGCAGCGCGCCGTTGGTCGGGACGAAGCCGCAGGCCTCGACGTAGAGGTCACCGAGGGCCGCCGGCTCGAGGTCGACGTGGAGCCACTCGCACCCAGGGACGGGCTCACGGGTCGCAGGGGGCGACGGCGATGTGCAGGGGGGTGGGGCCGTCGGGGGTCTCGACGCCGAGGGGGCGGGTGGGGCCGAGGGTCGGCCCGCTGGGGGAGGAGGCGTCGAAGGGCCGCTCGACCAGGTTCCAGGTCGGCGTCTCGATCGTCCCGACCTTCGTCTCGTGGACGACGTGCGTGCCGTCCCGGGACCAGCGGCCGGCGATCGCCCCGCGGGCCAGGACCGAGGTGGCGCCGGTGGCGAGGTCGACGACGGACAGCGATCCGTCGTCGATGGCGCTCGAGCTGACCAGCAGGCGGGACCCGCCCGGGTGCCAGTCCAGGCCGATCGAGTCCTCGGGCGCCGGTCCGACCTCGACCGGGTCGGAGCCGTCGGCGGCGACCGTCCAGATCGTGCCCCCGCCGAGCGGGTCGTCGGCGGTCGGCGTCCGCCGGAGGTAGGCCAGCCGGCTCCCGTCGGGGGACCAGGCGGGCGAGAGGACGGTGACGCCGGGCTCGACGGGGACGACGTCCTGCACGGCGCCGCCGTCGGCCGGGACGGTGGCCACGGCCGTCCCCTCCTGCTCGGCGTCGACCCGGGTGAAGGCGATGGTCGCCCCGTCGGGGGACCATCGGGGCGACGAGTCGTCACCCCCCTCGGTGACGGCCTGTGGGTCCGAGCCGTCGAGCCCGATCGTCCAGATGCGCGACGTCACCGTCGTCTCACCCGTCGTGCGGGCCACCACGATGCGGTCGCCGTGGACGTCGGGCTGGAGGGCGGACCAGTCGGGCGGCGTGGCCTGCTCCCGGGTGCCGTCGGGGCGGAGCACGTCGATGCGCACCCGGGACCCCTCCAGGACGGTCAGGGCGACGAGCGGGTCGGTGTCGGCGCACGTCCCCGCGGCGGTCGTCGGCGCCGCCGCCGGGGTGGTCGGCTCGTCGTCGACGACGTTGACGACGACGCCCACGACCAGCCCGGCGAGGGCCACGGCCAGGGCGACCAGCACGGTCGAGCGGCGGGACATCGGCCCGAGGGTAGGGCCGCGGGCGTTTCAGCCGGCGGTCGGCGACCACCCCGGGTCGCGACCGGTCAGGCCCATGACCCGGTCGACGAGCGGGGCGTCGTCGGCGACGGGGACGATCGGCCCGAACAGGCCGGGCGGGCGCTCCTCGCCGAACTGGGCGACGAAGCCGTGGACGGCCTCGAGCAGCGCCGGGTCGGGGTCGTAGGGCTGGCCGGTGGCCCGGGCCAGGTCCCAACCGTGCACGACCACCTCGTCCAGGGCGACCAGGGCGGCCTGGTCGGCCGGCATCTCGATCGGCCCGGCCATCGTCATCCCCTCCCAGGCTTCGGGGGCGGTCCACGCCGCGGCCAGGTCACCGAGGCGGGAGGGGATCAGGGTGCGCCAGTCCGCGGGCAGGGCGGCGGCGTCGGCCGAGGGCGCCGCCGGTCCGTCGGGGAGGGGCTCCTTGGTGGCGGCCACGGTGAAGGCCAGGCTGAGCCCGGCGATGTGGTCGAGCAGGGCGCCGACCGTCATGTCGGGGCACGGGGTGGGGTCGCCCAGGGCGTCGTCGGGGACGCCGGCCACCAGGGCAGAGAGGTGGTCGGTGGCGGGCGTGAGGTCGAAGGGGGCCATGCCGGGTCCGACCCGCGCCACGGCCCCGACTCATCGGTCGGCGGCCGGGTCGGCGGCGGGGTCAGCGGCGGGGCTCGACCACCAGGGTGCCGACGGCGCGGCGGGCGTCGAGCTCGGCGACCGCCTCGGCCGCGGCGGCGAGCGGGTAGGTGCCGCCGATCAGCGGGTCGACGGCACCGGAGGCGAGGTGGGGGAGGAGCCGGGCCCACTGCTCCTGCAGGTAGCCGGGGTGGGAGAAGGCGTACTCGCCCCACGCCACGCCGACCACGGTGGTGTTGGCCAGCAGCAGCCGGTTGACCTTGACCGTGGGGATCTCGCCCCCGGCGAAGCCGACGACCAGCAGCCGGCCCTCGGTGGCCAGCGAGCGCAGCGAGTCGGTGAAGCGGTCGCCGCCGACCGGGTCGAGGACGACGTCGACGCCCCTCCCGCCGGTGAGCTCACGGGCCGCGTCCTTGAACCCGTCGACGGGGACGACGTCGTCGGCGCCGAGCTGCCGGGCCACGTCGCCCTTGGCGTCGGTCGAGACGACGGCGACGACCCGCGCCCCCATGGCCTTGGCCACCTGGATCGACGCCGTGCCGACCCCGCCGGCGGCGCCGTGGACGAGCACCGTCTCGCCGGGCTGCAGCCGGCCCCGCCGCTCGAAGGCGAACTCGGCGGTGAGGTAGTTGACCGGCAGCACCGCGCCGGCGGCGAAGGACACCCCGTCGGGCAGCGGGAAGGTGGCGTCGGGCCCGGCGGTGGCCACCTCGGCCAGCCCGCCGAGGCCGCACAGCGCGGCCACCCGGTCGCCGGCCGCCAGCCCCGACCCGTCGGGCGCCGAGCGCACCGTGCCGGCCACCTGCGAGCCGGGCACGAACGGCGGGTTCGGCTTCATCTGGTAGAGGCCGCGGGTCATCAGCAGGTCGGGGAAGGTGATGCCGGCGGCCTCGACGTCGATCACCACCTGGCCGTCGCGGGCGACGGGCTCGTCGACCTCGGCGACCTCGATCCCCTCCGGACCGTCCAACCGCAGCACCTGGGCAGCTCGCATGGGGCGACCCTAGGGCCGGGCGCGCGCATCACATGATCCGCTCGGCCCCGGCGACCTGGTAGCGGTCGAGGCGGACGCTGCGCACGCCCAGCTCGGCGACGCCGGCCATGAAGTCGGCGAGGTGGGCCGAGGCCGAGTGGGCGGCGTTGGCCTCGGCGGACTCCCACTCCTCGTAGACCCGGAAGGTGCCCGGCTCGTCGAGGTCGGCGTAGAACCCGTAGGCCAGGCAGCCGGCCTCTGCCCGGGTGGCGGCCAGCAGCGGGGCCAGGAGCCGGCGGGCACGGTCCACGTCGGCGGGATCGATCACGATCGAGCCGCTGATGACCAGGGCGGGGGTTCGCTCTTCGCTCATGGCGGTCATGATGGCCCGATGCCATCGATCGAGCTGGTCGTGACCGATCTCGACGGGACGCTGTGGCACACCGAGGAGGAGCTCGACCCGAAGGTCGTCGCCGCCGTCGGGGTGCTGGGCGAGCGGGGCGTGCCGCTGCTCGTCGCCACCGGCCGGCGGCTGGCGTCGACCCGGAGGCCGCTCGTGGGGGCCGGGCTGACGCCGCCGGCGGTGGTGCTCAACGGCGCCCTCGGGGTCGACCTGGCGACCGGCGAGCGGTTCCACCGGGCCCCGTTCCCGGATGGTGAGGCCGCCGCCGTCCTCGACGTGTTCACCGGCCTCGACCTGCGGCCCGTCACCCACGTCGACCACCCGGAGGTCGACGCCTTCCTCGCCCCCGCGCCGTCGACCAACCCGGACCACGCCCGCGCCCTGCTGGCGGCGCACAGCGCGACGGGGGACCTGGCCGAGGTCGTCGCCGACCTGCCGGTGCTCGGGTTCAGCATGATCGGCGTGGAGCACGGCACCTGCGTCGCCGCCGCCGAGGCGCTCGGGACGATGGCCGAGACGCACCTCGACCGCTCGCTCGACTACCCGGGCCTGGCCACGCTCACCGTCGCCCCCCACGGCCAGTCGAAGTGGGACGGGGTGCTCGCCTACTGCGCCCTCCACGACCTCGACCCCACCCGGGTCCTCGCCCTCGGCGACGGGGCCAACGACGTCGAGCTGCTGTCCTCCGCCGCCGTCGCCCTCGTGCCCGCCGTGGCCCACCCGGCCGCCACCGAGCACGCCACCCACGTCATCCCGAGCGCCGCCGACGCCGGCTGGGTCGAGGTCCTCGACTACATAGATTGACTCCGTTATGTAACGGTGCCAATGTAAGTTGATGGCCACGCAGGAGGAGCGCCGCACGGAGACCCGTGCCGCCCTGCTCGAGGCCGGGGCCGCGCTGTTCGCCGAGCGGGGCATCGCCGGGGCGAGCGTCGACGCCATCGCCAGGGCCGCCGGCCGGACCAGCGGCGCCCTCTACGACCACTTCGGGTCGAAGGAGGGCCTGCTGTTCGCCCTCCTGGAGACCTGGGTGGGCGACGCCAGCGTGGCCATCGCTGCCGAGCAGGCCACCGCCACCACCTTCGACGAGTGGGTCGCGGCGATGTGGCACGCCGTCGCCCGGCCGCCCAGCGGGGACGGGCGGTGGATCGCCCTCGAGCACGAGCTGTGGGCCTACGCGGCCAAGGACGACGACGCCCGCCGCTACCTGGCCAAGCGCTACCGCGCCGCCTGGGCCGGCATCCGCGAGGCGGCGTCGCACTGGGTCGACGACCTGCCCGAGCGGATCGGTCCCACCGTCATCGGGCTGCTGTTCGGCCTGGAGATGATGCGCCGGGTCGACCCGCGCGCCGTCACCGACCAGGTCGCCGTCAGCGCCCTCACCGCCGTCCTGACCGCCAACACCCGCACCACCGACGACCGTTCGACCAACAGGAGCCCCTGACCCATGCGCACCCCCGTCTGCGACGACCTCGGCATCGAGTTCCCGATCTTCGCCTTCACCCACTGCCGCGACGTCGTCGTCGCCGTCTCCAAGGCCGGCGGCTTCGGCGTCCTCGGCGCCGTGGGCTTCAGCCCGGAGCAGCTCGAGATCGAGCTCCAGTGGATCGACGAGCACATCGGCGACCACCCCTACGGCGTCGACATCGTCATCCCCGGCAAGTACGAGGGC
>JBQGCF010000339.1:0-5677 GCA_052038315.1 Iamia sp. | reverse complement strand
AGGTGGTCGCCCACGTAGGGCACCTTGCGGACCGTCTCCTCGACCCGCTGGCGCTGGCGCACGTAGCGGGGGTCGACCCGCACCCGGGACACGGTCTCGGTCAGCCGCGAGACGGTCGGGGCGTAGGACCGGCCGTTGTCGGTGAGGATGATGATGGCCTTCTTGCCCGAGTGGCCCAGGTTGTTGAGCGCCTCGTAGGCCATGCCACCGGTCATCGAGCCGTCGCCGATGATGGCCACGACCCGCCGGCCCTCGCCCTGGTCGGACTCCTGGGCCACCGCCATGCCGTGGGCGTAGCTGATGATCGTCGAGGCGTGGCTGTTCTCGACCCAGTCGTGCTCGGACTCCTCCCGGCTGGGGTAGCCCGAGAGGCCCCCGGCCTGGCGCAGGTGCTCGAAGTCGGACCGGCGCCCGGTGACGATCTTGTGGACGTAGGCCTGGTGGCCGGTGTCCCACAGGACGATGTCGCGGGGGGAGTCGAAGACCCGGTGGACCGCCAGGGTGAGCTCGACGGCGCCCAGGTTGGAGCCCAGGTGACCGCTGCCCACGTTGTCGACGGCGTCGACGATGAACTCCCGGATCTCGGTGGCCAGCTCGTCCAGCTGGTCGTAGGACAGGCGGCGGAGGTCCGCCGGGCAGGAGATCCGATCCAGGAGCATCGGGTCAGAGGCTACCGCTCACGCTCGGCGCCGTTTCGGTCGGAGGGGTCCCCGGTCTGACACGATCATGGGGTGACCGGTGACCTCGAGGCGCTGGTGCGGGCCCAGCGGAAGGGCTGCGCCATCGGGGGATCGGCCCTCTACGAGACCGTCCTCGACGCGGTCCTCGCCGACCTGGCCGTCGACGGGCCCTGCCGGACGGTCCTGGCCCCCTACGCCGGCGAGCCCCACTCCCGGGCCACCGTGCTCCGCCTCCTCGCCGCCGTCCACGAGCTGGTCCTGACCGGGGCGGCCCCAGCGCTGGCCGCCCACTACCCGTCGACCGGGGGCACCCCGGGCCCCGACGTCGGCGCCGTCTTCGTGGCGACGGTCGGCGAGCACGTCGACGAGGTCGTCACCCGCACGGCCGAGCCCATCCAGACCAACGAGGTGGGCCGCTCGGCCGCCCTGCTCGGCGGCTTCCTCCTCCTCGGTGCCACCGGCCTGCCGCTCCGGGTGCTGGAGGTGGGGGCCAGCGCCGGGCTCAACCTCCGCTTCGACCACCTGCGCTACGAGGCCGGGGACGAGGCCTTCGGACCGGCCGACAGCCCGGTCCGCTTCGTCGAGCCGTGGACCGGTGACGGCCGGCCCCGCCTCGACGCGCCGCTGGCCGTGGCCGAGCGGAGGGGCTGCGACGTCCACCCCCTCGACCCGACCGACCCCGGCCACCAGCTGCGCCTGCGGGCGTGCCTGTGGCCCGACCAGCCCGAGCGCCGCACCCGCCTCGACGGCGCCATCGAGGTCGCCGCCGCCGTCCCCGCACCGGTCGACCAGGCCGACGCCGCCGACTGGGCCGCCGAGCAGCTCGCCACCCCGACCGACGGCGTCGTCACGGTCCTCGTCCACACGATCGTGGCCCAGTACCTGGACCCGGCGACCCGGGCCGCCCTGGAGGCCGCCATCCGGGCCGCCGGGGAGCGGGCCACCGCCGCCGCCCCGCTCGCCTGGCTGTGCATGGAGCCGGCCCCCGAGACCGAGGCCGAGGTCCGGCTCACGCTCTGGCCCAAGCCGGCGCCGGTGCGGACCCACGTCCTGGCCCGCACCGCGTTCCACGGCCCACCGGTCAGGTGGCTCGCCTGAGCTCCCTCGCCGCGAAGCGCTTCTCGTTCCACCGGGTCAGCAGCGTCGACAACCCGAGGCCGATGCCGAAGGCCGCCAACCCGCCCACCGCGTCCAGCCAGTAGTGGTTGCCGGTGACCATGATGCAGAACACGGTGGCCATCGGGTACAGCGCGACGAGGACCTTGGCCCAGCGCCGCCGGACCAGCTGCCACATCACGAAGGCGCTCCAGGTCGACCAGCCGGTGTGCATCGAGGGCATCGCCGCGTACTGGTTGGAGACCTCGGCCACCTCCTCGTCGTCGAACGAGAGCCAGCCGCCGTGGGCCGAGAGGGTGTCGACCACCCCGTCGCCGTGGCAGTCCTCCACGCCCTGGGCGTGGCAGGCCCCGAACGTCGAGGTCGAGCCCAGCAGCCGGGGCGGCATCAGCGAGTAGGAGGCGAAGCCGACCAGGGCCACGCCGGTCATGACGGCCAGCGTGGTGCGCCACAGCGAGTAGCGATCGGGCAGCCGCCGGTAGATCCAGATCAGGGCGACGGCCGTGATGATGAAGTGGGCGGTGCCGTAGTAGATGTTCCAGACCCGGATCAGCCCCATCGCCGGCAGGTCGAGGTACCAGCGCTGGAGCTCGGGCTCGATCCAGAGGCCGAGGGCGTCCTGGACGCCGATGACGTCGCGGGCGTGCTCGTAGGCGATGCGGGCCGAGTCCTCGCCGGCCGAGCCGAACTGGTTCCGGATCCACGAGTAGACGACGTAGAAGGCGATGCAGTAGCCGACCTCGCGCCACCAGCGCAGCCGCCGGCCCGACGCCGTCTCGGGGAGCGGGGAGCGGTCCGCCGCCTCGTCCGCCCCGTCGGCCGTGTCGACCGCCGTCATGCCACCTTCCCCGGCGGGGGCGGGACGATGGGCTCGAGGTCGTCGGGGTCGAGGACCTCGCCCCGGCCCTTGCGGCCGCCGACGGCGAAGGCGGGGGCGCCCAGCAGGCTCACGAGCAGGTTCAGCACGTAGAGCAGGATGCCGAGGGCGACGGCCTGTGCGGTGGGGACGCCGAGCGGGCGCAGGAAGAGGGCGAACAGGCCCTCCCGCACGCCGAGCCCCGAGATGCTGATCGGCAACACCTGGGCGATGGCGACGGCCGGGAAGAAGGCGAGCAGGGCGGTGGGCCCGGCGTCGGGGATGTCGAGCGAGCGGGCCGCCATCACCGCCGCCCCGACCAGGACGAGCTGGTAGGCGAAGCCGACGGCGATCACGTAGCCGGCCTGGCGGGGGTGGGCCCGGAGCCGGTCGAGCCCGAGGCTGACGGCCGCCAGGAAGCGCTTCCAGCCCTTCTCGGCGTCGACCTCGCCGAAGCGGTGGGCGGCCACGGCGACGATCACGAGGATCAGGGCGACCAGTGTGCCGCAGGCCAGGCTGAAGGCGATCTGGGTGGCCTGCCCCAGCTCCTGGAGGGGCGGGTTCAGCAGCAGCCCGATGAACGTGATGATCGGCAGCACCAGCCAGCCGGTCAGCCGCTCGAGCACCACCGAGGCGAAGCTGTCGGGCATCCGCCCGTTGTCCCGGGCCAGGCGCGACACCCGCAGGACGTCGCCCCCGATCGTGGTGGGCAGGACGTTGGCCACGAACTGGCCGGCCAGGTAGTGCGACAGCAGCCGGTTGAAGCGGGCGGGCTGGCCCATCGCCAGCAGGACGGTCTGCCAGCGCACGGCCGACAGCAGGATGCTGGCCAGCGTCAGCAGCATGGCCCCGCCCAGCCACAGCGCCGTCGAGGTCGACCACTCGGGCAGGACCCGGGCGCCGCGCGACTCGATCTTGGTGAGGAGGAAGCCGAGCATCGCCGCGCTCACCAGGAGCCGCAGCCCGAGGGTCAGCCGCCGGCGCACGGTGTCGGACATGCGGCCTCCTCTCGCGGCATCCTCCCGGGCACGGGGCATCGACGGTAGTGCACCCTCCGCCCTGGTCCCGGGTCCATCCGCGGGGGACGGGGCCCCGAACGGGAGCGGGCCGCCACCGCCTGCCTAGAGTGCGCGCCGTGAAGATCCGGGACGTCACCACCGCCCGCCTTCGCCACAGCGTGGCCGAGGCCGGATCGGGCGAACCCCTCTTCCTCGTCCACGGCTTCACCGGGGCCAAGGAGGACTTCGCCGACTTCCTCGACGGCTTCGCCGATCGGGGGTGGCACGTCGTGGCCCCCGACCTGCGGGGCCACGGGGCGAGCGACGCCCCCGAGGACGAGGGCGCCTACTCGCTGGCCGAGATGGCGGCCGACGTCGTCGCCCTGGCCGACGAGCTGGGCTGGGGCACCTTCGACCTGCTGGGCCACTCGATGGGCGGGATGATCGCCCAGGTGATCGCCCTCGACCACCCCGAGCGGCTGCGCTCGCTGGTGCTGATGGACACCGGTCACGGCCCGGTCGCCGACCTCGACGCCGAGGTCGTCGCCCTGGCCGCCGAGATCGCCCGCACCGAGGGGATGGAGCGGCTGCTCGCCATCTCGGCCGAGCTGGAGCCGGTCCGCAAGCCCCGGACCCCGTCGGAGGTGCGGGTCCGCGAGGACCGCCCCGGCTACATCGAGTTCGGCGATCGCAAGATGCGGGCCAGCGCGGCGGCCATGTACGCGGCGATGCTCCACGAGATGCACGCCGTGGCCGACCGCCTCGACGCCCTGCGGGCGCTCCCGGTGCGCACCCTGGTGCTCGTCGGCGAGGAGGACGCCGGCTTCGTCGGCCCGTCCGAGCGGCTCGCCGAGGCCATCCCCGGGGCCGTGCTGGAGGTCGTCGCCGACGCCGCCCACGCCCCGCAGTTCGAGAACCCCGACCGCTGGTGGAAGGTGGTCAGCCGCTTCCTCGAGGGCGGCCGCCCCGACCCGGTCGAGGGCTGACCCGGTGTCCGATCGTGCCCGCGGGGGCGCCGGCGCGGCCCGGGCCGCCCTGGACGGCACGACCGTCTGCGTCATGGGCTACGGCGACCACGGCGGTGGCGCCGGGATGGTCGACTTCCTCGCCGCCATGGGCGCCCGCGTCGTCCTGACCGAGGCCCGTCCCCGGGACGCCTTCCCCGAGGACGTCCTGGCCCGGCTGGACGAGGTCGTCGCCGTCGCCCACTTCGGCGGGCACGACGACAGCCACCTCGACGGCGTCGACGTCCTCGTCCGCAACCCGGCGGTCCGCTTCGGCAACCCGCTGCTGGCCGCGGCCCGGGCCCGGGGCATCCCCGTCGAGATGGAGATGACCCTCTTCTTCCGGTGGTGGCCGGGCCGCATCGTCGGCATCACCGGCACCAAGGGGAAGTCGACGACGACGACGCTGGCCGACGCCGTCCTCGGCGCCGAGCGGTCCACACTCAAGGCCGGCAACCTCCGGGTCAGCGCCATCCTGGCCCTGCTGCCCGGCGGGGCGCCCGAGGGGGCCGAGGCGGTCATCGAGCTGTCGTCGTTCCAGCTCGAGGGGCTGGGCGAGCAGGCCCTGTCGCCCGAGGTGGCGGTGGTGACCAACCTCGACGAGGACCACCTCGACGTCTACCTGACCGTCGAGGCCTACTGGGCGGCCAAGGCGTCGATCTGGCTCCACCAGGCCGCCGACGACTGGCTGGTCCTCCCGGCCGACGACGCCGCCACCGTCGACTACGTCGACGCTTCCCTGGCTGCCGCCGGGGTGAGCGGGGGCCAGCGGCTCTGGTTCGCCGACCGGCCCTTGGCGCTCGGGCGCGACGGGGCGTGGACCGACGCCGGCCGGCTGTGGGTCCGGTTCGCCGGCGAGCAGCACGACGTGGTCGGGGTCGACGAGCTCGAGGTCCGATCGGACGTCGCCGTGCTCGACCTGTGCGCCGCGGTGTGCTGCGGCCTGGCCGAGGGGCTGCCGGTCGCGGCCCTGCGGGAGGGCGCCCTCGCCGCCCGGGAGGTCGAGGACCGGCGGGAGGTGGT
>JBQGCF010000338.1:0-11415 GCA_052038315.1 Iamia sp. | reverse complement strand
CGACCGGCTCGGCGCCCTGGCCGCCGACCCCGCCGCCCCGCCCACCGTCCTCGTGACCCACCACCCGGAGGAGATCCCGGCCGGCTACACCCACGCCCTGCTGCTCCGGGACGGCGCCGCGGTGGCCTCCGGCCCCATCCGGGACGTCGTCGCCGACGCCGCCCTGTCCGAGGCCTTCGGCCTCGACCTCGCCGTCACCTGGTCCGCCGACCGCGTCACCGCCCGACGCCGCTGACCCCATCCCCGTTCTGATCAGCCACCGTTGCGCCGGCGCAACGCTCAGTGATCAGAACCGGCTCGCTCCCGTTCTGATCAGCCAGCGTTGCGTCCACGCAACGCTCAGTGATCAGAACGGGCGCAGCCGGGGGCGGGACGTCGTGGGTCACACCCCACCAGCCGATACGGTCGGGGCGATGAGCGAGCGCAGCGAGCGAGTCCGGCGAGCATGACCGACGAGGTGCCCCAGGGGATCGACCCCGACGCCGTCACCGCCTGGCTCGCCGAGCGGGCCGAGGTGGTCCCGCCGCTGCGCTTCGAGCGCATCGCCGGCGGCCAGTCGAACCTGACCTACCGGGTGTTCGACCAGACCGGCCTCAAGTGGGTCTTCCGCCGCCCGCCCCTCGGCCAGGTGCTGGCCAGCGCCCACGACATGGGCCGGGAGAGCCGCATCATCGAGGCCCTCGCCCCCACCGACGTGCCGGTCGCCCCGCTGGTCGGCGCCAGCCTCGACGACTCGGTCAACGGCGCCCCCTTCTACGTCATGGAGTTCGTCGAGGGCCACGTGGTCCGGGGCGAGGCCGAGGCCGAGAAGCTCAGCGTCGAGGCCCGGCGCCACGCCGGCGAGCAGATCGTCGACGTGATGGCCCGCATCCACGCCGTCGACGTCGACGCCGTCGGCCTGGGCGACCTCGGTCGCAAGGAGGCCTACATCCCCCGCCAGCTCAAGCGCTGGTACGGGCAGTGGGAGAAGTCGAAGTCCCGCGAGATCCCCAACATCGACGCCGTCCACGACGCCCTGCTGGCCGCCGTCCCCGAGCAGGGCCCGGCCGCCATCGTCCACGGCGACTACCGGCTCGACAACTGCCTCCTCACCGACGACGGCGACGTGGCCGCCGTGCTCGACTGGGAGATCTGCACCCTCGGCGACCCGCTCGCCGACCTCGGCCTGCTCGTCGTCTACTGGGGCGAGGAGGGCAGCGGCTTCTCGGCCCTGCCCGGCGCCGCCACCCGGGCCGAGGGCTTCCCGCCCGCCGGCGAGATGGTCGAGCGCTACGCCGCCGCCTCGGGCCGCGACGTGAGCCAGATCGACTTCTACGTCGCCTTCGGGTACTGGAAGCTGGCCTGCATCCTGGAGGGCGTCTACGCCCGCTACCGCGGCGGGGCCATGGGCACCACGTCCGACGGCACGTGGGAGGTCTTCGGCAAGCAGGTCGAGATGCTGGCCGACGCCGCCGCCGCGGCGATCGACCGCACGAGCGGGAGCGGCTGACGTGGCCGCGACCTACGAGCAGCGGCCCCACCGCCCGCTCGAGCGCCCGGTGCTGATCGTCGCCCTGGAGGGCTGGATCGACGCCGGCATGGCGGCCAGCGGCGCCGCCTCGACGCTGCTGTCCGAGCTCGACACCGAGGTCGTCGCCACCTTCGACGCCGACGAGCTGCTGGACCACCGCGCCCGGCGCCCCGTCCTCCACCTCGTCGCCGGCGTGTCCGAGGGTATGAGCTGGCCGAGCATCGAGGTGCTGGCCGCCCAGGACCTCGACGGCCGCGACCTGCTGATCCTGGCCGGCCCCGAGCCCGACCACTCGTGGCGGGCCTTCGGCCACGCCGTCACCGGCCTGGCCGCCGACCTGGGCGTCGAGATGGTCGTGGGCGTCGGCGCCAACCCGGCCACGGTCCCCCACACCCGGCCGATCCGCCTGTCGATCACCGCCGGCAGCGAGGAGCTGGCCGGCCGCTGGCCCTACCTCCGGGGCAGCCTCGACGTCCCCGCCGGGGCCCAGGCCGTGGTCGAGCGGTTCGCCACCGACCGGGGCATGGAGTCGCTCACCCTGTGGGCCCAGATCCCCCACTACGCCAGCGGCGGCCCCTACCCGGCCGGCAGCGTCGCCCTCCTGGAGAACCTGGAGAACGTCACCGGCCTGCGCCTGCCCCGGGGCGTGCTGGTCGAGGAGGCGGTCGAGACCGACGAGCGCCTCGACGCCGCCATCGCCCGCAACGACGAGCACACGGCCATGCTCCGGGCCCTCGAGGCCGACGCCGACGAGTCCCCCGCCGAGGGCGAGATCCCGTCGGGCGACGAGCTGGCCGCCGAGCTCGAGCGCTTCCTCCGCGACCAGGGCGGCACGTGAACCCCGGATCCCACCGACTCACTTGGTGCCAGGCACCATGTGAGTCGTCGCCGGGCCGATGAGCGTCGCCGGGTGCACCGTCGCCACCCGCTCGTACCTGGCCGATGCCCGGCTGGCGGCCCGGTCGTTCGTCGACCACCACCCGGGGAGCCGGTTCACCATCGTCGTCGTCGACGGCGACCACATGCCGGCGGCGACGTGGACGCACCGCGACGTCGAGCTGGTCACGCCCACCGAGCTCGGGCTGCCCGCCGACGAGCTGCTGGCCATGGCCGCGATCTACAGCCCGTTCGAGATCGCCTGTGCCCTCAAGCCCCTCGCCCTCCGGCGGACGCTGGAGCACGCCGCGGTCGGGGTCTACGTCGACGGCGACGTCGAGGTCCTCGACCCCATGGACGAGCTGGTCGCGGCGGCCGCCGACCACGACGTCGTCCTCGTCCCCCACGTGCTCGACCCGGTGCCCCGGGACGGCCGGCTGCCCGACGAGCCCGGTCTGCTCGGCGCCGGCATGTTCAACGGCGGCCTGCTCGCCGTGCGCCGCGGCAGCGGCCCGTTCCTCGACTGGTGGGAGGAGCGGCTCCGCCGCGACGCCCTCGGCCGGCCCGACATGATGATGCTGGCCGACCAGCGCTGGCTCGACTTCGTCCCCGTGCTGTTCGACCACCACGTGCTGCGGGACCCCACCTACGACCTGGCCTACTGGAACCTGCACGAGCGGCCCACGGCGTGGGTCGGCGGCCGGCTGTGCGTGGTCGACCGGCCGGTGCGCTGCTTCCACGACTCCGGGCTGACCGACGCCCGCCCCTGGGTGCTGAGCGCCTTCGCCGACGACCGACCCCGCGTCGCCCTGGCCGACGTGCCCGCCGTGGCCCGCCAGTGCCGGGGTTGGCTCGACCGGCGCCGGGCCGTCGACGCCGAGGCCGACCGGGCCCTCGGCTACCACTGGTCCCGCACCGCCCGCGGCGTCGAGGTCGACCGCCGGGCCCGCATGCTGTTCCGCGACGCCCTGCTCGCCGCCGAGGCCGATGCCACCGGCCGCACGCAGCCGCCGCCGAACCCCTTCGCCCCCGACGGCGGCGAGGCCTGGGAGGCGTGGCTCCGCACCCCGACGGACGACGACAGCGTCGGCCCCTACCTGGCGATGGTCCGGGCCGAGGCGCCCGACCTCGTCCGCCGCTTCCCCGACGTCCCCGGCGACGACGCCGCCGGGCTGCTGGCCTGGGCCGCCGGGCCCGAGGCCGACGGGGCCCAGATCCCCGACGCCCTGCGCCCCCTGCCCGAGGAGGTCCCCGTGACCGGCGCCGCCCCCCACACCGTGCGCACCCCGCCCCGGCCCGACGCCGCCGCCCAGCGCCCGGTCCCCTCCGTCGAGCGGGCCCGGGCCGCGGCCGCCGCCCCGCCGGCCGGACCCCCCGGGGTCGCCGGCAAGGTCGTCGACCGGCTCCTGGCCGGGCGCGACCGCCGTCACGACGAGGCGGTGTCCGCCCTCACCGACGCCGTCGCCGACCTGGCCGACCGCCTGGCCGCGCTGTCCGATCGGGTCGACCGGACCAACGACAAGGTCCACGACGGCGCCGTCCGGGCCGACCACGCCGAGGAGGCCGGCGCCGCCCTGCGGGACGAGACCGGCCGCCTGGCCCGTCGGGCCGACGAGGTCGCCGCCGAGGTCGACGGCCTGCGGGCCGATCTGGCCGGCGCCCACGAGCAGGACCGCATCACCGGTGCCATCGTCAGCGATGCCGAGGCCCGTCTCGTCGAGCAGGTCGCAGAGCTCGAGCTGCGCCTGGCCAAGCTGGAAGCCGAAGACGAAGGAGAGCAGCCATGAAGGTCGACGGAGGAGTCGGCGGTGACCTGACGGGCATCGCCGAGGGCGTGAGGAAGGCCGAGGCGGCCGGCTACGACGGCGTGTTCGCGTCGGAGACCAACCAGGACCCGTTCCTCACGCTGCTGCTGGCGGCCGAGCACAGCGAGACGATCGAGATCGGCACCAACATCGCCGTCGCCTTCGCCCGCAACCCGATGACGCTGGCCCAGAGCGCCCACGACCTGCAGCGGTTCTCGGGCGGCCGCTTCATCCTCGGCCTCGGCAGCCAGATCAAGCCCCACATCACCAAGCGCTTCTCGATGGAGTGGGGTCAGCCGGCCGCCCGCATGCGGGAGATGATCCAGGCCCTGCGGGCGATCTGGGCCACGTGGGACGAGGGCGTCGACCTCGACTTCCGCGGCGAGTTCTACACCCACACCCTGATGACCCCGTTCTTCACCCCGCCGCCGTCGGAGCACGGGCCGCCGCAGGTGATGCTGGCCGCCGTCGGCCCGCTGATGACCAAGGTGGCCGGCGAGGTGGCCGACGGCCTGCTGGCCCACGGCTTCACCACGCCCGAGTACCTCCGCGACGTGACCCTCCCGGCGCTGGAGGCCGGCGCCGCCGCCGGGGGCCGCACCCGCGCCGACCTGACCATCGCCCTACCCGCCTTCATCGTCACCGGCACCACCGACGAGGAGAAGGAGAAGGCGGCGGTGGCGGTGCGCCGGCAGATCGCCTTCTACGGCTCGACCCCCGCCTACAAGGGCGTCCTCGAGCACCACGGCTGGGACGACGTGCAGCCCGAGCTCAACCGGCTCTCCAAGGAGAAGCGGTGGGCCGAGATGGGCGAGGTCCTGACCGACGACATCCTCTCCGCCTTCGCCGTGGTGGCCGAGCCCGACGACGTGGCCGCCGCCCTGCTGGACCGGTTCGGCGGGGTCGTCGACCGGCTCAGCTTCTACGCCCCCTACGGCGGGAGCGATGACATGTGGGCCCAGGTGCGGTCGACCCTGCAGGCAGCCGGCTAGCACCTCGGGGACCCTCTCATGGCCAAGTCCGATCACGGCGAGCCCGTCCCCGTCGAGGCGGGCGGGCGCACGGTCGAGATCACCAGCCCGAACAAGGAGATGTTCCCCGGCGAGCGGGGCGGGCCGGCGTTCACCAAGTTCGACCTGGCCCGGTACTACGTCGCGGTGGGCGAGCCGCTGATGCGGACCGTGCGCGACCGCCCGACCCTCCTCCAGCGGTTCCCCAACGGGGTCACGGGCAAGTCCTTCTTCCAGAAGCGCATCCCCGACTCGGCGCCCGACTGGCTGGAGACCACCACCGTCGCCACGATCAACGGCACCGAGTCCCGGGCCATCGTCATGGCCGACCTGGCCCACGTGCTGTGGGCGGCCAACCAGGGCGTGCTCGGCTTCCACCCGTGGCCGTACCGGGCGGCGGCGCCCGAGGACGTCGACGAGCTGCGCCTCGACCTCGACCCCTCCCCCGGCACCACCTTCGAGATGGTGCGGGAGGCGGCCCACCTCGTGCGGGACTTCCTCGCCGAGGTCGGCATCACCGCCTTCCCCAAGACCACCGGCAACCGGGGCCTCCACCTCTACGTGCGGGTCGAGCCGGGGTGGGACTCCTTCGGCACCCGCCAGGCCGCCATCGCCGTGGCCCGCACGATGCAGGAGCGCCACCCGACCCTGATCACCGGCGAGTGGTGGAAGCAGGACCGGGGCGAGCGGATCTTCGTCGACTTCAACCAGAACGCCCCGCACAAGACGGTGTTCGGTGCCTGGTGCGTGCGCTCCCGGGTCGGGGCCCAGTGCTCGACCCCGTTCCACTGGGACGAGCTGCCCACGATCCACCCCGACGAGCTGACGATCGCCACCGTCCCCGCCCGGGTCGAGGCCGGCGGCGACCCCTGGGAGGCGATCGACGACGTCCCCCAGTCGATCGAGCCCCTCGTCGCCCGCTACCGCAGCGACCTGGAGCAGGGCATCCCCGACGCCCCCTGGCCCCCCGTCTACCCGAAGATGCCCGACGAGGCCCGACGGGTCCACCCCAGCCGCGCCCGCGCCGAGGACTGACCTTGCCGGATCGGCAAGGGCCGTTGCGGCTGCTCGGGGACCATCGCACGCTGAGGCCATGAGCCACGACCACGCCCACGACCACGGTTCCGTCCCCGACGTCGACATCGACACCCTGTTCAGCCCCGGGTTCTGGGACGAGCGCTACGGCGGCGTCGAGCGGTCGTGGAGCGGGAAGCCCAACCAGCGCCTGGTCGAGAACGTGTCCGACCTGCCGGCCGGCCGGGCCCTCGACCTGGGCGCCGGGGAGGGGGGCGACGCCGCCTGGCTGGCCGGGCAGGGGTGGGAGGTGACCGCCCTCGACGTGTCCCAGGTGGCCCTCGACCGGGCGGCAGGCCTGGTCGGCGACGCCCGCATCACCTGGCGCCAGGCCGACCTCCGCACGTGGACCCCGGAGCCCGACCTGGGCCCCGTCGACCTGGTGACGATGTGCTACCTCCACCTCCCGCTCGAGCACCAGCGCCGTCTGCTGGGCCTGCTGGCCGCGGTCGTCCGACCCGGTGGGACGCTGCTCCACGTCGGCCACCACGCCGACGACATCGCCGTCGGCCGCTGGGACATGGCCGAGCTGATGCGCCCCGCCGCCGAGATCGCCGCCGACCTCGACCCCGAGGTCTGGGAGGTCGTGTCCGCCACCGACCCCACGAGGATGGAGCAGCGCGGCGGCCACGGCCACGGCGACGGCACCGGCCCCGACCAGGTCCCCGTCCGCGACACCGTCGTCCTCGCCCGGCGCCGCTGAACGCGCCGGAGCCCCACATCTTTGTGGGGCTCCGGTGAGCGGATCGCCGGGCACACGGCCTCCGCAGCTCTCCTCTCGATCGGCACGGGGCCCCCGAGAGTGAGCGATCTACACGCCGACCAGCTCGGCCTTGAGGTAGCGGTCACGGCACAGCGAGCGCTGGAGCTTGCCCGAGGACGTCTTGGGCAAGGTCCCGGCGGCGACGAGGACGACCTCCCGTGGGGCCAGGCCCACCGACGAGCGGACCCGCTCGGCCACGTCGTCGCGGATCGACAGGGCGGCGTCGGCCTTGACCTCGGCCACGACGACGACCTCCTCGCCCCGCCGGCCCTCGACGCCGATGGCGACGACGTTGCCGGGCCGCACGCCGGCCACGTCGCTGACGGCCCGCTCCACGTCCTGCGGGTAGACGTTGCGGCCGCCGACGATGATCAGGTCCTTGATGCGACCGCAGAGCACCAGCTCGCCGTCGACCAGGTAGGCGAGGTCGCCGGTGCGCAGCCACTCGTCGTGGAAGGTGTCCCGGGTGACCTCGGGGCGCTTGTAGTAGCCGCTGGTGACCGAGGTGCCCCGGATCTCCAGCTCGCCGACCTCGCGGTCGCCCAGCACGCCTCCGGACTCGGGGTCGACGACCCGCATCTCCAGCCCGGGGACGGGCCGGCCGAGCAGGGCGAGGCGACGGGTGCCGTCCCGCTGGTCGACGGGGGCGGGGGCGGCGTAGCGCTCGGTCTCGAGGACCCGGGCGTCGACCACGTCGATCCGCAGCCCCTGCATCGGCTTCGGGAAGGCGCCGGCGATGCAGGTCTCGGCCATGCCGAATGCCGGGAAGATGGCGCCGGGGCGCAGCCCGTGGCGGGCGCCGGCCTCGATCAGCGCCTCGACCTGCTCGGCGTCGACCGGCTCGGCCCCGTTGAGGGCGACCCGCATCGGCGAGAGGTCGAGCCCCTCGAGCCGGCGCATCGCCTTGGTGGTCAGGACCCAGGCGAAGTTGGGACCGGCGGTGGCGGTGGCCTTGAAGTCGGACATCCACTGGACCCACCGCGACGGCGAGGCCATGAAGTCCTGCGGCCCGGCCAGGGCCAGGTCGCCGCCGAAGGACATGCAGAGCGTCAGGATCCCGATCAGCCCCATGTCGTGGTAGAGCGGCAGCCAGGAGACGAGGACGTCGCCGTCCGGGTCGTAGTCCGTGGCCTGCTGGATGGCGTCGAGGTTGGCGCACACCGCCCGGTGCGGGAGCATCACGCCCTTCGGCTCCGACGTCGAGCCGCTGGTGAACTGGAGGATCGCCAGCCGGCTGGGATCGACCCGGGGGGCGATGAACGCGTCGGGCGAGGCGGCCAGGTCGCCGAGGGCGACGAAGGGCGGATCGGACGGGACGGCCTCGACGAACGGCGCCAGCTGCTCGTCGATCAGGACCATGGCGGCGTCGGCCTGGCGCAGCCGGGCCCGGGTCTGGTCGACGAACTCCTCGATCGAGCCCATCCGCATCGGGAGGGGCATCACCATCACGGTCGCCCCGGCCAGCCACGTGGCCTGGATGGCGGTGACGAGCGCCCGGCTCGTCGGGCCGAGGAGGGCGACGTGGTCGCCGGGCCCGATCCCCCGGGCCTGCAGGGCGGCGGCCATGCCCCGGGCGTCGTCGTGCAGCTCGGACCAGGGGACCCGCTGGGCGTCGTCGCCGTGCAGGAAGGTGATGGCGCCGCGGCCACGGGCGGCGGCCGCTTCGATGCGGAGGGGGAGGGTCAGCACGGGGGTTCTGACCCTGGTCACATCGGTTCCGTTACGGGATCGTCACATCCGGATCAGAAGAGGTCGAGAACGCCGGCACGGCTACCGTCGGACCCCATGGCCGAGACCGCCACGACGACGAACGACACCCCCGCCCACCGCTACTCGGCCGCCCTCGCCAACGAGGTGGAGGCCCGCTGGCAGGACCGCTGGGAGGCCGAGGGCACCTTCCACACCCCCAACCCGGTCGGTGCCCTGTCCGAGGGCTTCGAGGCCATGGCCGGCAAGGCACCCCGGTACATCCTGGACATGTTCCCGTACCCGTCGGGGGCGGGGCTCCACGTCGGCCACCCGCTGGGCTACATCGGCACCGACGTCTACGCCCGCTACCTGCGGATGACCGGCCACAACGTCGTCCACGCCATGGGCTACGACTCCTTCGGCCTGCCCGCCGAGCAGTACGCCCTGCAGACGAACACCCACCCCCGGGTCACCACCGAGGCGAACATCGCCAACCTGCGGCGCCAGCTGCGCCGGCTGGGCCTGGCCCACGACGCCCGCCGTTCGGTGTCGACCACCGACACCGACTTCTACCGCTGGACCCAGTGGATCTTCCTGCAGATCTTCGGGGCCTGGTACGACACCGAGGCCGATCGGGCCCGGCCGGTCGACGAGCTGGTCGCCGCCCTCGACGCCGGCGAGCGCGAGCCCGACCCCGGCACCAACGACACCGGCAAGCCGTGGGCCGAGCTGGACGCCACCGAGCGCCGGGCCGTCGTCAACCGCCACCGCCTGGCCTACCTGGCCGACGTCCCCGTCAACTGGTGCCCGGGGCTGGGCACGGTGCTGGCCAACGAGGAGGTCACCGCCGACGGGCGCTCCGAGCGGGGCAACTTCCCCGTCTACCGCCGGAACCTGCAGCAGTGGATGTTCCGGATCACCGCCTACGCCGACCGGCTGATCGACGACCTCGACCAGCTGGACTGGACCGACGCCATCAAGAACCAGCAGCGGAACTGGATCGGCCGCTCGACCGGCGCCCGCATCGACTTCCCGACCCCGGCCGGCCCGCTGACGGTCTTCACCACCCGGCCCGACACGCTGTTCGGCGCCACCTACATGGTCGTCGCCCCCGAGCACCCGCTGGTCGCCGGGCTGACGCCCGATGCGTGGCCGGACGGCACGCCGACGGCGTGGACCGGTGGCGAGGCCACGCCCGGGGCCGCCGTCACCGCCTACCAGGAGGCCACCAGCCGGCGCTCGGAGCTCGACCGCCAGGCCGCCGACAAGGCCAAGACCGGCGTCTTCACCGGCTCCTTCGCCACCAACCCGGTCAACGGCGAGCAGATCCCCGTCTTCGTGGCCGACTACGTCCTGATGGGCTACGGCACCGGGGCGATCATGGCCGTCCCCGGCCAGGACCAGCGGGACTGGGACTTCGCCGAGGCCTACGACCTGCCGATCGTCCGCACGGTCCAGCCGACGGAGGGCTTCGACGGGAAGGCCTTCACCGGCGAGGGCCCGGCCGTCAACAGCGGCTTCCTCGACGGGCTGGGCATCGCCGATGCCAAGGCCGCCATCGTCGACTGGCTGGTCGAGCACGGCCACGGTACCGCCACCGTCCAGTACAAGCTGCGGGACTGGCTGTTCAGCCGCCAGCGCTACTGGGGCGAGCCCTTCCCCATCGTCTTCGGCGCCGACGGCGAGGCCCGAGCCCTGCCCGAGGACCAGCTGCCGCTCGAGCTGCCGCCGATGGAGGACTTCACGCCCAAGACCTCCGACGACGAGGACTCGGACCCCGAGCCGCCGCTGGGCCGGGTGGACGACTGGACCACCGTCGAGCTCGACCTGGGCGACGGGGTGGAGACGTTCCGTCGTGAGGTGAACACCATGCCCAACTGGGCCGGGTCGTGCTGGTACGAGCTGCGCTACCTCGATCCGACCAACGACGAGCGCTTCGTCGACCCCGAGAACGAGCGCTACTGGATGGGTCCCGAGGAGCGGAAGCCGCACGGCGGCGTCGACCTCTACGTCGGCGGCGCCGAGCACGCCGTGCTCCACCTGCTGTACGCCCGCTTCTGGCACAAGGTCCTGTTCGACCTGGGCCACGTCAGCTCGGCCGAGCCGTTCCACCGCCTGTTCAACCAGGGGATGATCCAGGCCCACGTCTACCGCGACGACCGGGGCTTCCCGGTGCCGGCCGCCGAGGTGGTCGGCTCGGACGGGGCGTGGACCTACGAGGGTGAACCCGTCTCGCGGGAGCTGGGCAAGATCGGCAAGTCGCTCAAGAACGTCGTCACGCCCGACGAGATCTTCGAGCAGTACGGCACCGACACCCTGCGGCTGTACGAGATGTTCACCGGCCCGCTCGACCAGAGCCGGCCGTGGGACTCGACCGCCATCGTCGGCATGTTCCGCCTGCTGCAGCGCATCTGGCGGGTCGTGGTCGACGAGGAGACCGGTGCGGTCCGGGTCGCCACCTCGGCCGACGCCACCCCGTCCGACGAGACCCGGCGGGTGCTGCACCGGACGATCGCCGCCGTGCGGGAGGGCATGGAGGGGCTGCGGTCCAACACCTCGATCGCCCGCATCACCGAGCTGACCAACCACCTCACGTCGACCTACCCCGACGGCGGCGTGCCCGGCGAGGTCGCCGAGGCCCTGGTGCTGCTGCTGGCCCCGCTGGCCCCCCACGCCGCCGAGGAGCTG
>JBQGCF010000337.1:0-45459 GCA_052038315.1 Iamia sp. | reverse complement strand
TCGAGCACGACGAAGGCCCAGAAGAAGGCCATGCCGGTGACCAGCCCGGGCATCGCCCGCGGGTAGAGCATCACGTACTGCAGCGAGCCCCGGAAGCGGAACCGGGAGCGGTGGGCCACCACCGACAGGGCGGCGATGGCGACCGTGGCCACGGCGGCCCCGATCACCGCCACCAGCAGGCTGTTGGTGATCGAGCGGCTGAAGACCGGGTCGTCGAGCACGGTCTCGAAGTGGGTGGTCGACAGCACGGTCCACGGGTCGACGTACGGCGTGAGCGTGGTGGTGAAGGCGGTGAGCAGCAGCCCGGCGAGGGGCAGCACCAGCACGACGGTGAGGTAGCCGACCACCAGCGCGCACAGGGGCCAGCGGGCCCTGCCCAGGGCGATCGGCGTCGCCGCGGTGGCCTTCCCCCCGACGGTCTCGAAGCGGGCCAGGTCGCCGGTCAGCCGATTGCGCACGACGAGCAGGAGGGTGACGACGGCGAGGAGCACGACCGCCCCGGCCGACACCAGCCCCTGCTGCGGCGGCACCTCGTTGAGCCAGCGGTCGTAGAGGTACGTCGAGACGAACTCGATGTTGCGGGAGCTGCCCAGGATCAGCGGCAGGCCCAGCACCTCCAGCGACAGGGCGAAGACGATCATCCCCGAGCCGAGGAGGGCCGGCCGCAGCAGCGGGACGGTCACGCTCACCAGCACCCGCAGGGGCGAGGCGCCGGCGGTGCGGGCGGCCAGCTCGAGGGCCGAGTCCTGGCTGGCCAGCGACCCCCGCACGAGCATGGCCACGACCGGGGCGGCGATGCCCGTCGCCAGCATGGCCATGCCGGGGACGCTGTAGAGGTCCCAGAAGATCGGCATCGGCGTGTTCTGCTCGAGCCACCGGGTCACGTAGCCCGACGGGGCGTACATGGCCGACCAGCCCAGGATCAGCGGCAGGCCGGGCACGGCGACCGGGAGCAGGGCGGCGGCCCCGAACACCCGCCGGCCGGGCAGGTCGGTCCGGGTGAACAGCACCGCCATGGCCGTGCCCAGGACCACCGAGGCGACGGTGGTGAGGACGGCGAAGGTGACGCTGTTGCGCACCGCGTCCCACCACTCCGGATCGCCGAACAGGTCGCCGTAGTTGGCGAGGGTCAGGCTGCCGCCGGCCTCGTAGAGCGGGGTGGACCAGAGCGACGCCCACACCACCGGCACGATGGGCCCGACGATCACGACCAGCCCGGCGCCCCACAGCAGGTACTGCGAGGCGGTGGCCGGGATCCAGCTCCGCCGGGGCTTCTGATGCGTGAGGGCAGCCCGGCGAGGCGCCAGCCGAGTGGGCAGGGGAACCGTCATCGGCCGAAGGCCTCGTTCCAGCGGGACCGCAGGTCCTCGCCCTCGGTGACCAGCTCCTCCGGGTAGCCGACGACGATGGCGTTGTCCTCGCCCACCTCCTCCTGGATGGCGGCCAGGCCCTGCGGGCACTCGACCCCCTCCCGGTACGGCGTGAAGCCGCCGTCGCACATCACGGCCTGGCCCTCCTCCGACAGGATGAAGTTGACGAGGAGCCGGGCCGCGTTGGGGTGGCTGGCGGCCGTGGTGACGCCGATGCCGCGGGTCGGCATGACGGTCGCGTCGGCGAAGTAGCGGTAGTTGAGGACGTCACCGGTCTCGGTGCCGTCGATCAGGGCCCGCATCGACCCCGAGATCATGAAGCTGGCCACGTACTCGCCGCTGGTCAGCTTGCCGAGGATCGTGCCGTTGCTGTTCTCGACGCCGGCGTGCGGGCCGATCGCCTCCAGCACCTCCCACGCCTCGTCGCCCCGGGCGTCGACGAAGCCGAAGGTGCCCAGCCCGGCCTGGCCGTTCTCGACCTCGATGGTGCCGATCTTCCCGTCGAGGTCCTCGGCCGCCTCGGCCAGCTCGGCCAGGCTCGTGGGCTGCTCGTCGAGGGGCAGGGCCTGGGTGTTGAACACGCCGATCAGCGGGTCGACCGACATGGTGAACACGCCGGGGGCGGCCACGGCGAGGTCGGGCAGGCCCTCCAGCTCGGGGTCGACGTAGTCGACGACCTGGCCCCGCTCGACCAGGTCGAGCCAGCCGGCGCCGTCGGTGTTGACGATGACGTCGGCGGTCTCGGCGCCGGTCGCCTCCTCGCTGAGGTAGCGCTGGAAGGCCTCGGTGCCGCCAAGGTCGAAGGTCTCGACGTCGATCCAGGGGTACGTCTCCTCGAAGGCGGCCAGCACCGGCTCCCACTGGTCGGGGCTGGGGTTGCCGTAGACCACCAGGCGGTCCTCGTCCCGGCTGGCCTCGACCACCGCGTCGATGTCGATGGCCGCGCCCTCCTCGGTGTCGCCGGCCGCGGTGGTGGTCGGCCCGTCGGCCTCGTCGGCCGGCTCGGAGCCGACCCCGCAGGCGGCGAGCGGGGTGGCCAGCAGGGTGGCGAGGAGGAGGGCGGCAGCCCGTCGGGTGAACATGCTGTTGTCTCCTTGCTGTTTGCTATAGCAAACGTGATCGAGGTGGGCCGAGACGTGGACGGCGCGGTCGGGGCGGTTGGGGCGGTGGGCCCGAGGTCAGGTGGTCGCGGCGACGGTGGGTGTGGTCGGGGCGGCGTGGTCCCGCATGAGGCGCTCGGCCAGGTCGCCGTCACCGATCCGGACGGCGTCGAGGACGGCCCGGTGCTCGGCGTAGCGGTTGACCATGGCGCCACCGGAGCTGTCGTCGCTCAGCTCGTCGCGGAGGCGGCCCCGGCGGTAGGCCAGGCTGAAGGCGTCGACCAGCCCGAGCAGGCGGATCAGGACCGGGTTGCCCGAGGCCTCGTTGAGGCCATGGTGGAAGCGGCGGGTGATGGCGAGCAGGTCGCCCAGGTCGTCGACGCCGATGCGCTCGCCGGCGGCGACCCGGTCGCGCAGGCGGGCCCGCTCGGCGTCGCCCTCGTCGAGCAGCTGCCCGAGCCGGGCCAGCTGGGCGGGGGTGGCGTTGGCGGCGGCGAGGCGGGCGGCGGTGGCCCGCAGCGTCCCCTCGATCAGCCGGATCTCGGCGGCCCGGTCGCCGTCGAGATCGACGACCTGGACCGAGCGGGGACCGGTGCGCTCGACCAGCTGGTCCTGCTCGAGCCGGCGCACGGCCTCGCGCACCGGGGTGGGGCTGACGGCCAGCCGGGCGGCCAGGCCCCGCTCGGTGATCTTCTCGGCCGGCGTGAGCTCGCCCGAGATGATGGCCTCGCGCAGGGCGTCGTAGGCCTGGTCGGCGAGCGTGGGGCTGGACAGCTCGCGGAAGCTCGACCCGGACATGTGCTGCAACATATGTGCCATAGCAAACGTGTGTCAACGGTGACACGTGCCGTCGGGCACACGCCGGTCGGTCGGCGCGGGTGTGCCGGCCCGCCAACCACGGACGGGCGACCATTGCCACCCGGTCAGGTGGGCCATAGGGTCCCACGGGGTTCGCACCACCGAGCTCACCTGGCCGACTGCACAGGAGAGACACCATGGCCGCGCCCGGCGACCACCAGACCCACCCCCCGGACGACCTCGCCGACGTCTTCGCCGAGGTCGCCCGCGACCTGCTCGCCGAGGCGGATCTGTCTGCGGTGCTGACCCGCATCAGCCGGCTGGCCGTGGAGACGATCGACGGGGCTCGGCACTGCGGGGTGACCACCGTCCACCGCGATCGGGTCGAGACCACCGGCGCCAGCGACGACGTGCCCCGACAGGTCGACCAGATCCAGTACGACACCGGCGAGGGCCCCTGCCTCGACGCCATCCGGGAACACGAGGTGTTCGAGACCGGCGACATCCGGGCCGAGCGGCACCGCTGGCAGGCCTTCGCCTCGCGCGTGGCCGACGAGTCGGGGATCCGCAGCATGCTGTCGTTCCGCCTCTTCTCCGGCGAGACCATGGGTGCCCTGAACCTCTACTCCGAGGACGTCGACGCCTTCGACGACGAGGACCGCCACGTCGGCTCGGTCTTCGCCGCCCACGCCGCGGTGGCCATGGACGGCGCCCGCAAGGTCGAGAACATGGAGCGGGCACTGGCCAGCCGGGACGTCATCGCCACGGCCAAGGGGATGCTGATGGCCCAGTCCGGCCTGAGCGAGGAGGAGGCCTTCGACATCCTCCGCCGGGCCTCGCAGCGGATGAACGTCAAGCTCCGCGAGGTCGCCCGCCGGGTCGTCGCCCGTGAGCCGCTGGAGGAGACGCCCCCGGCCTGAGCGACGATCACCCGTCAGGGCGAGGCCGGCGGGAGCGGGGGGCACCTACTGTCACGGCGGGTTCAACCCGGAGCTCACCGTCCTCGTGCGACCAGGAGCTGCGATGTCCTCCACCGGAGCGGTCCGCCCACCCCACGAGATCCGCAGCGGGATCGAGGTCCGCCGCGACCACCTGACGATCGGGGTGCTGTCCGCCGACGGCACCGCCCTGCTGCGACTCGACGGCGAGCTCGACGCGGCCACCGCCCCGGCGCTGCTGGAGGTCGGCCGGTCCCTGGTCGGCGCGGGCAGCACGGCCGTGGTCGTCGACTGCGCCCACCTCCGGTTCTGCGACTCAGCCGGCCTCCACGCCTTCGTCTCGATCCGCGGCACCGCGGGTGTCGACTCCGTCGCCCTCGTCCGCACCACGCCCGCCGTCCGCCGCCTGCTGGCGGTCGCCGGTCTCGACGAGCTGTTCGCCGCCACGTCCTAGGGTTCCCGGGCGTGAGCCCGCAGGATGCGTCCCTCAGCATCGGGGACGTCGTCGAGCGCACCGGTGTCGAGGCGGCCACGCTGCGGGCCTGGGAGCGGCGCCACGGGTTCCCGGCCCCGGAGCGGGGGCCGTCGGGCCAGCGCTGCTACCGCGAGGACGACTGCACCCGGATCGCCCAGGTGCTGGCGGCCCGGGACGCCGGCCTGGCCCTGCCGGCCGCCATCGCCCGGGTGCGGGCCGCGGCCGAGCCGCCCCGCTCGTCGATCTACGGCGAGCTGCGCCGCCGGGTCCCGACCCTCGCCCCCGCCGTCTTCTCCGAGCCGGTGATGGTCGGGCTCAGCCACGCCCTCGAGGACGAGGGCGCGCTGGCCGCCGACGAGCTGGTCGTCGTCGGCGCCTTCCAGGACGAGGACGCCTTCCGCCGGTCGGAGGTCCGGTGGCGGCGGTTGGCCGGGAGCGCGTGCGCCTGCGTGGCCATCGCCTCCTTCCCCCGCGCCCGCCGGCCCCGGGGCGCACCGGCCGAGGTGCCGCTGCCGGCGGGGACGCCGCTCCGCCACGAGTGGGCCGTCGCCGTCCACGGGCCCCGGTTCGCGGCCTGCCTGGCGGCGTGGGAGCGACCCCCGGTCGCCGGCGCCGGCCGGTCGTTCGAGGCGATCTGGACCGTCGAGCGGGACGTCGTCCGGCTGGCCGTCGAGATCGCCCTGGAGGCGTGCCCGGTCGACACCCGGCTGGCCGACCGGATCCGCTCCGGGCTCGAGCGCCCCACCGGCGACGGGGTGGACGGGACCGACGCCGCGGTGCGGCTGGCGAACCGCATGCTCGCCTACGCGGTGGGAGCGACCCCCTAGGTCGGGCCGATCACCCCTTCGGGCTGTCTGTGCGTGACCCCCCTCGTCATGGAGAGCGGCCGCCGGTCCGACCGAGGAGGATCGATGACCGACACCAGCACCGAGACGTCGCGGGCCGCGGTGGCGCGAGACGCCGCCGGGGACACCGCCCAGGAGGCCGTCGCCCAGGGCCGGGAGGTGGCCGCCACGACCGTCGACCAGGTCCGCGAGGTCGCGGCCGTCGGCACCGAGCAGGTCGCCACCCTCGGCCACGAGGCGCTGGGCCAGGCCCGCACCGTGCTCGACTCGGCCTCCGGCGACGTCCGGGACCAGCTCGAGGAGCGGCTGCGGACCCTCGTCGACTCGGCCCGAACGACCGCCGACGAGCTCCAGGCCCTGGTCGACGGTCGGCCCGAGGAGGCCGGCCGCACCCGGGACCTGGCTCGCAGCGCCAGCCAGCAGGTGAACCGGCTCGCCGACCGGGCCGACGAGCTCGGCATCCAGGGCGTGGTCGAGGAGGTCTCCGACCTGGCCCGCCGCCGCCCGGTGCTGTTCCTGGCCGGGGCGGCCACCGCCGGCCTCCTCGTCGGCCGCATGGCGCGGGCCGGCAAGGAGGTCCAGGGCTCCGGGAGCGGCGGCGGGTCAGCACCGCAGCCGTCCGTCGCCGCGACCGGGGCCACCGGAACGCTCGGTGCGGCCGGCGCCGGGGTGTCCTCCGGGGAGACCGGCCTGGCCGGCGCCGGGGTCACGGGGCCGACGCCCCCGCTGCCGCCACCCGATCCGGCGCCGCTGCCGCCGCCCGCCGCACCGGGCATGGACCCCGGCGGCTCCGCCTCGGGTTGGGTGGGCAGCTGACATGTCCATGTCCGACGAACCGCTGCGAGCGGAGCGCTCGCTGCCCGAGCTCCTGTCGGAGCTGACGGGCGACATGACCCGGCTCTTCCGCGACGAGGTCGAGCTGGCCAAGGAGGAGCTCAAGCAGGAGGGCCGCAAGGCCGGGAAGGCCGGTGCCGCGTTCGGCGGGGCCGCCGTCGCCGGCCTGCTCGCCGGGGTCGCCCTGGTGATGTTCCTGGGCTTCCTGCTCGACACCTTCCTGCCGACGTGGGCCGCCTTCCTGATCGTGACCCTCGTGCTCGGCGCCGTCGCGGCCGCCCTCGGCGTGCAGGGCCGGAACAAGGTGCAGGACATCGATCCGGCACCGGAGCAGACCATCGAGACCCTCAAGGAGGACGCACAGTGGCTGAGCGAACGACGGAGCTGAGGCAGGACATCGAGGCGACCCGCGATCGCATGTCCGGCACCATGGACGCCATCGGCGACCGGGTGAGCCCGGGCCGGGTGGTGAGCCGCCGGGTCGACCGGGCCCGCCAGGCCTCGACCCGGGTCCGCCACCACATCATGGGCCCGCCCCGCAGCGCGGCGAGCAGCGTCAAGGAGACCGCCGGCAGCGCCACCGACACGGTGTCCGACGCCGTCTCGACCGTCGGCTCGCAGGTGCAGCAGGCGCCCCAGCGGATCACCGAGGGCACCCAGGGCAACCCCATCGCCGCCGGTGCCGTGGCCTTCGGGCTCGGCGTCCTGCTCGGCTCGCTGGCCCCGCCCACCCGCGAGGAGGAGAGGGTCGCCGAGAAGGTGCTGCCCGCCGTCCAGGACGAGGCCAAGGCCATCGGCCAGGCCGTGGCCGAGTCGGCCCGGGACAACGCCCAGCAGGCGGTCGAGGACGTCAAGGGGCAGGCCCAGGAGGCGGCCGAGGAGGTCCGGGGCCGGGCCGAGGAGGCGGCCGGCGAGGTCAAGGACCAGGCCCAGGGCGCGGCCGAGGACGTGAAGGGCCAGGCGATCGACGCCAAGGACCAGGTGACGGGCTCGTGACCCCGACCACCGCTCGGCGCCGGCGGCGCGACCGTCGGCGCCGGGCGCGGTCCGGGTGCACGGTGCTCGAGCGCTTCGACGCCGCCCTGGAGGGTGCATGGACCCCGCTGCTCGACGAGGACTGACCCCGCTCGACCTGGCCGTCGACGTGCTGGCCGCCTACCGGCTGACCCGGCTGGCCACCGCGGACGTGATCAGCGAGCCCGTGCGGCAGTCGGTCGTGCGGCGCGTCGGCGTGGCCGTGCCGGGTCCCGGGGCCGACACCGAGGAGCCGACGACGGCCGAGGGCCTGGTGGCGGCCGACCCGGCCCCGCCCAAGCTGGCCACCCTCGTGACGTGCCGCTGGTGCGCCGGGATGTGGGTCGCCGGGGGTGTCGGGGCGGCCCGGCGCTGGGCACCCGAGGCGTGGCGGCCGGTGGCCTGGGCCCTGGCCCTGTCGGCCGGCGCCGCCCTGCTCGCCGGGCTCGAGGACGGCTGACGCAGGCGCCGCCGGCACGGGTCAGCCTTCGGCGGCGACCCGGTCGAGGGTGCGCTCGACGGCGGCGGCCAGCTCCTGTCGCCACACGTCGACGACCGGTGCCCCGGCCTCGGCGCCGGCCCGCAGCTCGGCGAAGAGCGGGGCGAAGACGTCCCTCTGCGCCGCGACCAATGGCCCGACGTCGATCCCGGCCCGCCGGCAGAGGGTGAGCTTGAGGATCAGGGCGGGCCGCACGTCGCGCAGCCGGTCGACCGGCTCGGTCCGCCAGCGCGCCGCGGCGGCGACGCCGGCGGGCGTGGCCGAGACCAGCCGGCGGGGCGGGCCCGAGGCGCTCGGCAGCTCCTCGCCGGGGACGACGAAGCCCCGCTCCTCGAGCCGCTCCAGGGCCCGGTAGACGAGGGGCCGCGACACCGACCACACCCGCCCGAGCTCGCCCGAGCGCCGGAGCTGGCGGGCCAGGGCGAAGCCGTGCTGCGGGCCGTCATCGGCGAGCAGGGCGAGGACGGCCCAGGAGTTGAGCGACAGCTCGTCGGCCACACCCCACCCTCGCACGTGCCGGCCGGTAGTCGCAGGGCGACTACTGTCGCCGGCCATGACCCGCCGCCTGCTCGTCGCCGCCCTCCTCGTCGCCGCTCTCGTCGGGTGCGGCGGGGATGACGAGCCGGAGGGGTCGGACGGGCTGTCCGGCGAGATCACGGTGTCGGCGGCGGCCTCGCTGACCGACGCCTTCACCGCCATCGGCGAGGACTTCGAGGCGGCCCACCCGGACACGACGGTCACCTTCACCTTCGACTCGTCGGGCACGCTGTCGGACCAGATCGTCGAGGGCGCGCCGGTCGACGTCTTCGCCTCCGCCGACGAGGGCAACATGACCAAGCTGACCGACGAGGACCTGGTGGCCGGCGAGCCCACCGTGTTCGCCGGCAACGAGCTGGTGATCGTGACCGAGCCGGGCAACCCCGAGGGGATCGAGACGCTGGAGGACCTGGCCGACGTGGGCGTGGTCGCCCTGTGCGCCGAGGACGCGCCGTGCGGCCGCTTCGCCGGCGAGGTCCTCGACGGCGCCGGGGTCGAGATCCCCGAGGGCAGCGTGACCCGGGGCCAGAACGTCCGGGCCACCCTGACCGCGGTGGCCGAGGGCGATGCGGTGGCCGGCATCGTCTACGTCACCGACGCCGAGTCGGCCGCCGACACCGTCGACGCGGTCGAGATCCCCGACGACGAGAACGCCCTGGCCACCTACCCGATCGCCGTCCTGGCCGATGCCGCCAACCCCGACGTGGCCCAGGCCTTCGCCGACTGGGTCGCCTCCGACGAGGGCCTCGCGGTCCTCGAGGAGCACGGCTTCCTGGCCCCGGCATGAGCCGACGTTCGCGGCGGCGGCCGCCCGCACTGGTGGTCGGCGCCGCGATCGTCGCCCTCACGCTGTTCGCCCTCCCGCTGGGCGGCATCCTCCAGCGGGTCGCCTGGTCCGACCTGTTCGACGACCTCGGCCGGCGCGAGTCGCTCCAGGCCCTGCGCCTCTCGCTGACCGCCTCGCTCGGCGCCACCGCGGTGTCGGTCGTGCTGGGCATCCCGCTGGCCTGGGTCCTGGCCCGCAGCGACGTGCCGGGCAAGGCCGTCCTGCGCGGCCTGGTGCTGCTCCCGATGGTGCTGCCGCCGGTCGTCGGCGGCGTGGCCCTGCTGTCGGTGTTCAGCCGGGGGAGCGCGGTCGGCGGCTGGCTGTACGACGTGTTCGGGTTGCAGCTGACCTTCCACCCGGCCGGTGTGGTGCTGGCCGAGACGTTCGTGGCCATGCCCTTCTTCGTCATCACCGTCGAGGCCGCCCTCCGCAACCTCGACGAGCGCTACGAGGCGGTGGCCGCCGGGCTGGGCGCCTCCCGGTCCACCGTCTTCCGGCGGGTGACGCTGCCGCTCGTCGGCCCGTCGATCGCCGCCGGGGCGGTGCTGGCGTGGGCGCGGGCCCTGGGCGAGTTCGGGGCGACGATCACCTTCGCCGGCAACATCGTCGGCCGCACCCGGACGCTGCCGCTGGCCGTCTACCTCGAGCTGGAGTCCGACACCGACGCCGCCCTCGCCCTCAGCGTGGTCCTGCTCGCCGTCTCCTTCGTCGTGCTCGTCGCGCTCCGCGACCGGTGGCTGGTGCGGGCGTGATCCTCGACGCCGACCTCCGGCTCGCCCTCGGGACGCTCGACCTCGACGCCGCCTTCGCCGCCGAGGCCGGACGGGTCCTCGCCGTGCTGGGCCCCAACGGCGCCGGCAAGAGCACGATCCTGCGCACCCTGGCCGGCGACCACGCCCTCGACGGCGGCCACGTCCGGCTGGGCGGGCGGGTCCTCGACGAGCCGGCGAGCGGCGCCTTCGTGCTGCCCGAGCGGCGGCGGGTCGGCTTCGTCCACCAGGACCACCTGCTGTTCCCGCACCTCAGCGTGCTGGAGAACGTCGCCTTCGGCCCCCGCGCCACCGGCACGGCCAGGGTCGAGGCCCGGGCCCGGGCCCAGCGGCAGCTCGACGCCGTGGGCCTGGGCGACCGGGCCGGGGCCCGGCCCCGGCAGCTGTCGGGCGGGCAGTCGCAGCGGGTCGCCCTGGCCCGGGCCCTGGTGACCGAGCCCGAGCTGCTGCTGCTCGACGAGCCCCTCTCGGCCCTCGACGCCACCACCCGGGCGGCGACCCGGCGCGACCTCCGCCACCACCTCGACGGCTACCGCGGCGTCACCGTGCTGGTGACCCACGACCCGCTCGACGCCCTGATGCTGGCCGACGAGATCGTCATCCTCGAGCACGGCCGCATCACCCAGGCCGGGCCGGTCGCCGAGGTCGCCTCGCGGCCCCGGACCCGCTACGTCGCCGACCTGGTCGGCACCAACCTCTACCGGGGGGCGGCCGAGGGCCACGCCGTGCGGGTGGGCGACGCCGTGGTCGAGGTGGCCGAGGCGGCGTCCGGGTGGGTCCACCTGACCATCGCCCCCACGGCCGTCACGGTGCACCGGCAGAGGCCCGAGGGCAGCGCCCGCAACACCTGGCCGGGCACGGTCACCGCCGTCGACCTGCTGGGGGAGCGGGTCCGGCTCCACCTCGACGGGCCCCTCCACCTCGTCGCCGAGATCACCCCGGCCGCCCTGGCCGCCATGGGCCTGCGCCTCGGCGACGACGTGTGGACCTCGGTCAAGGCCACCGAGGTCGACACCTACTCCGTCTGAGGGCGCGTCGTTTCGACGCCGGGGTCGCTGGTGAGCGGATCGGCATGCTGAACGAGCGCCTGCCTGCCGATGCCCTGCTCGCCGTGTACCCGGATCGGGCCGCGGCCGATGCCGCCGTCCGCCGGGTCGTCGAGGCCCGCACCGACCCGGCCGTGATCTTCGTCGATGCTGTCGAGGACGTCGTCCGGTCGCTCGACGGGGAGGTCCGGGAGGAGGTCACCCAGTCCGTCGGCCACGGCTCGGTCGGCGTCGCCTACCCGAAGGAGGTGACCCGGGCGACCGTGCGGTGGCTGCCGGTGGTCGTCGCCGTCGGCGCCGTGCTCGGGGCCCTGGTGGCCCTGCCGTTCGAGCTGAGCGACTGGGGCCTCTGGGTCCGGCTGCTGATCGGCGCCTTCGCCGGGGCGACGATGTTCCTGGCCATCGCCATGGTGGTCATCCCGGCCATGTCGGTCCGCAACCCGCAGGCCCCGTCCCCGGCCAGCACCGGCTCGACGGTGCGGGTCGAGGACGTGCGGGACGAGGTCGTGCGGGCCCTCCTGCCCGGCGGGCTCCAGCGGCTCGACCGGCTCCGGGACGGGGTCGTGATCGACACCCTCGCCACCGAGGACGACCTGTCCGGCGAGAGCCCGACCGACGAGCTGATCGCCAGCTTCGTCCGCGAGGCCAAGGCCCGGCCCGAGGACCGCACCCGCTGAGCTACGTCGCGGCGTAACCGACGTCGACCCGGGCGAAGCGGCGGGGCAGCACCGACAGCGCGCCCCGGGCCCGGTCGCACAGGGCCCGTGCGGTGTGGGCCGGCAGCTCCGGTCCGGTGAGCCGGACGACGAGGCGGTCCCGGTCGATCTCGAAGGCGGCATCGACCTCGTCGGGGTGGACGCCGGCGGCCCGCAGGAGGCGGTCGCTCGACACCCGCAGCCGGTCCACCACCGGTGCCATGGCGTCGCGCGCCGCCTCCTCGCAGGCCGCCACGACGCCGCCGGCATCCGTCCGGCGGGCGATCCACGGGGCGAAGGGGTCGAGCAGGTCGCCCCCGTCCTCGACGACCGGCACCCCGGCGCGCACGGCGCAGCGGATGCCGGCCTCGCCCGGTTCGGGGCGGGGGTGCATGCCGTGGCGGGCGAGGAGGGCGACGTCGATCGGCTCGTCGAGCGGGCAGCGGCCCTCGGTCAGGGCCTGGCACGGCGCCCAGCCCGACGGGTGCACGGCCCCGGGCGGCGACCCCTCGGGGAAGCAGCGGTGGACGCGGTGGCCGGCCGCCTCCAGGGCGAGGGTGTCGGCCCGGCCGTCGCCGGGGGTGGCTTCGAGGAGGAGGACGTCGAGCATGGCCCGATCGTCCGCCCCTGCGCCGCCGATGGTCAGGGGCGCGGGTCCCGACGCGAGGGGACCTTCGGCCCTAGGCGAGCGGGACGGTCCAGGTGACGCGGGTGCCGGTGTCCGCGCCCGGCTCGATCGTCGCCGTGCCGCCCAGGCCGGACGCCCGGTGCTCGATGTTGCGCAGTCCGTTGCCGGGCGGTGCGGCCGGGTCGATCCCGGCGCCGTCGTCGGCGACGGTCAGGACCAGCTCGCCGTCGGCCGCGGTCACCTCGACGTCGACCCCCTGGGCCCGGGCGTGGCGGGCCACGTTGGCCAGGGCTTCACGCAGCACGGCGATCAGGTGGTCGGCGGTGCCGGCGTCGACGGCCGAGTCGACCGGCCCGGCGAAGCGGACGACCGGCTCGTGCCCGAGGCTGCGGGCCGCGGCCGAGCACTCGGCCAGGACCTCGTGGCGGAGGCTGCGGCCCGGCACCCGGCGCTCCTCCAGCTCGAAGATCGAGGAGCGGACCTGGCGCACCGTCTCGTCCAGGTCGTCGACCGCCCGGCGGAGGCGCTCGGTGACGTGCGGGGGCAGGTCGCCCCGGCTGATGCCCTCCAGGCTGAGGCCGATGGCGAAGAGGCGCTGGATGACCCGGTCGTGGAGGTCGCGGGCGATGCGGTCGCGGTCGGCCATCATCGTCATCTCGCCGACCTGGGCGTGCAGCCGGGCCTGGTCGATGGCGATGCCGGCGGCCGCGGCCAGGGCCACGGCCATCTCCTCGTCGACGTCGGAGAAGACCTCGTCGCCCTGCCGGTCGCAGAGGTAGAGGTTGCCGAAGACCTCGCCCCGGACCCACACCGGCACGCCCAGGAACGACGTCATCTGCGGGTGGTGGGGCGGGAACCCGAAGCTGTCGGGGTGCTCCTTGAGGTCGGGGAGCCGGATCGGGTGGGGGTCGGTGATCAGCAGGCCGAGGATGCCGTGGCCCTTGGGCAGCGGCCCGATGGCGGCCCGGCCCTCGTCGTCGATCCCGACGGTGATGAACTCGGCCAGGTGGGTGCGGCTCTCGTCGAGCACGCCCAGGGCGCCGTAGCGGGCGCCGACCAGCTCGGTGGCGGCCTCGACGATCCGGCGCAGCACGGTGGGCAGGTCGAGCTCCGAACCGATGACCAGGACGGCATCGAGGAGGCGCCGGAGGGATGCGGGGCCGGCGTGCAGCCCGAAGGTCGGCCGAGACACGTCGCCACCGTAGCGAGGGGGCCATGATGGGGCCGTGGCCATCCGGATCTTCCTCCTCGACGATCACGAGGTCGTCCGGCGGGGCGTGCGCGAGCTGCTCGAGTCCGAGGACGACCTGGAGGTGGTCGGCGAGGCCGGCAGCGTGGCCGAGGCCCTGGCCCGCATCCCCCCGACCAACCCGGACGTGTGCGTGCTCGACGTGCGCCTGCCCGACGGGAGCGGGGTCGAGGTGTGCCGCGAGGTGCGCTCGGCCCGGCCCGAGCTGGCCTGCCTGATGCTGACCTCGTTCTCCGACGACGAGGCCCTCTTCGAGTCGATCCTCGCCGGGGCCGCCGGCTATGTGCTCAAGGAGGTGCGGGGCGGCGAGCTGGTGACGTCGATCCGCCGGGTGGCGGCGGGGGAGACCCTGCTCGACCCGGCCGTCACCACCCGGGTGCTCGAGCGGCTGCGCCGGGGGCCGGAGGAGGACGAGCGGCTCAAGGACCTGACGCCGCAGGAGAAGCGCATCCTGGAGCTGCTGGCCGACGGGCTGACCAACCGCCAGATCGCCGACGAGATGATCCTCGCCGAGAAGACGGTCAAGAACTACGTCGCCAACCTGCTGGCCAAGCTGGGCATGAGCCGGCGCACCGAGGCCGCCGTCTACGCCGCCCGCCTCCAGGAGCGCCGCCACCCCTAGGCGGGGCTCACCTCCACCGGCAGGGAGGCGAACGACCGGATCAGGTTGTTGGGCTTGCGGCGGGGCGGGCCGGCCAGGCGGATCGTGCCGGCCCGCTCGGCGAGGGCGGTGAGCACGGCGGCGCCCTCCAGCCGGGCCAGGCCCATGCCGACGCAGGCGTGGGCGCCGTGGCCGAAGGCCAGCTGGCCGGCGCTCTCCCGGGTGATGTCGAAGCGCTCGGGGTCGTCCCACCGGCGCTCGTCGCGGTTGGCCGAGGCGAAGCTGACGAGCAGGCGGGACCCGGCCGGGATCGGGACCCCGCCGAGCTCGGTGTCGACCCGGGCGACCCGGGTGAAGCCGCTGATCGGGCTCTCCAGGCGCAGCACCTCGTCGAGGGCCTTGCGGGCCCGGGACGGCTCGGCCCGGAGGAGCGCCCACTGCTCGGGGTGGGTGGCGAACAGCCAGACGGCGTTGCCGAGGGCGCTGATCGTGGTGTCGAGCGACGGCGCCAGGTAGTCGATCATCAGCATCGGGCAACGGTCGGGCTCGATGTCGCCGTCCTCGGCGGCGCGCCGGATGCGGGCCGCGAAGGAGCCCTCGGGGAGGTCGGCGGTGGCCAGCTGCTGGGCGTGGGCGGTCATGGCGATGATCCCCTCACCGGCGGCGAGGCAGCGGTCGTTGAGCGGGCCCAGCCCGTCGAAGCTGGCCGCGCCCCAGGCGAGCAGCTGGTCGCGCCCGTCGGCCGGCCAGCCCAGCAGGTCGGGCACCCAGGTCGAGGGGAGGACCTCGGCCAGGTCGGGCACGGCGTCGAAGGTCCCCCGGGCGACCAGCCGGTCGACGAGGACATCCGCCAGGGCCTGGGCGTCGGGACGGAGGTCGGCCAGGGCCCGGGGGGTCAGCGGTCGACCGATGACCTCCCGCTGCACGTCGTGCTCCACGCCGTCGCTCATCAGGGTGGTGCCCCGGCCGCCGGCGTTGATGAAGTCGTTGAGGCCGACACCCTCGCCGGAGACGAACGTGGCGTCGTCGTCGAGCACGGCCCTGGCCTCGGCCCAGCGGCCGACGAAGTGCACGCCCAGGTCCTCCAGCCACACGACCGATCCCGCATCGCGCAGGGCGCGCAGGTGCGGGTACGGGTCGAGGAGGACCTCGTCGGAGAACAGGTCGACGCTCACCAGGCGACCGTCGTCAGGTCCTCACCGGCCACCAGCTCGCCGGTGAAGCCGCCGCTGCGGACCTCCTCGACGAAGGGCTCGTAGCCCTCGACCGGTGGCGGGATGAAGTGGGTCAGCACCAGCCGGCCGACACCGGCCCGCTCGGCGGCGGCGCCCAGGTCGACGGCGTCGGCGTGGTAGGCGGCGATGGCCTCGTAGTGGGTGCCGACCACCGCCTCGGCGAAGGACCGGAGCCGGACCTCGTGGACGAGGACGTCGGCCCCGGCGGCGAGGGCCTCGACCTCGGCGCACACCGCGGTGTCGCCGCTGACGACGACCGACCCGCTCGGGCCCTCGATGCGGTAGGCGACCGCGGGGAGCACCGGCTCGTGGTGGACGGCGACGGCGGTCACGGTGACGTCGCCCGTGCGCCAGACCTCGGCCGGCTCGGCCGGGGCCGGGAAGGCGACGACGTCGACGGCGGGCGGTCCGCCGTGGCCGACGTGCTCGATGCGCACGGCGACGTCGTCGGCCCAGATGTCGAGCAGCCGCTCGGCGAACCGCGCCGTCGGGCCCTCGGGGGCCACGATCGTCGTGGTGTGGGCCTCGGCCACCCAGCGGGTCAGCACCAGGTCGTCGAGCCCGGTCAGGTGGTCCGAGTGGTGGTGGGTCAGCAGCACGGCGTCGATCTCGGCCACCGGCACCATCGCCCCGGCCAGCCGCATGACCGTGCCCCGCCCGGCGTCGACCTGGAGGCGGACGCCGTCGAGCTCGACGAGGGTGCCGGCGCCGGCGCGGTGGGGGTCGGGAACCGGCACGCCGGTGCCGGTCAGGACGATCCGGTTCACGGCGCCACGCAGGTGTTGCGGATGGTGCCGATCCCCTCGATCCACGTCTCGAGCACCTGGCCGGGCCGGAGGGACCGGGGAGGCTGGCGGGCCATGCCCACGCCGGACGGGGTGCCGGTGAAGATCACGTCGCCGGGCAGCAGCGGGAGCACGGCCGAGAGCTCGGCCACCAGGCGGGGCACCGAGAAGACGAGGTCGTTCGTCCGCCCGTCCTGCACCACCTCGCCGTCGACCGAGCAGCCGAGGGCCAGGTCGTCGCGGTCGGGGACCTCGTCGGGGGTGACGAGCCACGGGCCCATCGGGCCGTAGCCCCGGCGGGACTTGCCCAGCGAGAACTGCATGCCGGCGGCGAACTGGAGGGCCCGGTCGCTGATGTCCTGGCCGACGGTCAGCCCGGCCACGTGGTCCCAGGCGTCGGCCTCGTCGACCCGGTCGGCGGTGGTGCCGATGACGGCGACCAGCTCGACCTCCCAGTCGACCGACCCGCCGTGGACCTCGATGTCGTCGAAGGGCCCGCCCAGCGAGGCCGGGAACTTGGTGAAGGTGGCCGGCACGTCGGGGATCTGCATGCCCGACTCCTCGGCGTGGCTCCGGTAGTTGAGCCCGATGGCGAAGACCTGCCGGGGGTGGGGGACAGGGCAGCCGAGGGCGGCCTCGTCGAGCGGCCCGGTCACCTCGGTGGCGCCCGCGGCCCAGGCCGAGAAGGCCGACCAGTCCTCGTAGGCGGCCATCGGGTCGGGGCCGAAGCGCCCGTCGGAGGCGGTGGCCACGTCGACGACACCGTCGTCGCGGACCAGCACCAGGCGGCCGTCGTGGTTGGCGATCTTCATGCGGGTTCCTCCTGGGGGGCGATCTGGTGGTGCAGGTCGGCGAGGGCGGCGTCGAGGCCGTCGAGGTCGGCGGCGGTGCCGAACACGTGGAAGTCGGGTCGCACGATGGCCCATGCGACGCCGTGGCGCTCGAACCAGGCCTCGAGGTCGGGGCTGCGGCCGGCCACCGAGACGGTCGTCCCGCCGAGGACGTCGGCCCACCACCGGGCCCGCTCGGGGCGGGGCCCGGTCCCGTCCGGCGCGGTCGTGACGAGTCGCCAGCCGACGCCGTGGACGTCGTCGAACAGCCGGCCGTCGACCGTTCCCTGGGGGATCTGGTCGCCGGCGGCCGGATCGGCGGGGCGGACGATGCCGGTGGCGATCCCGGGGAGGCCGGGCGCCTCGCTGACGGTGCCGTCGTAGCCGGAGGCCATGGCCGCGTCGCGGGCCGCTGCCTCGACCGGGTCGGGGACGCAGATGACCTTGCCCAGGTCGATCGAGAAGTCGACGGCGGCGTTGGCGCTGGGCCGGCGCTCCTCGTCGTAGGTGGCGAGCACGTCGGCGGTGCCGTCGAGGGCCAGGCCCAGCTTCCACGCCAGGTTGGCCGCGTCCCGGAGGCCCGAGCACATGCCCTGGCCGGCGAACGGCGGCATCAGGTGGGCGGCGTCACCGGCCAGCAGCACCCGGTCGACCCGCCAGCGCTCGGCCACCCGGGCCTGGAAGGTGTAGACGGCGTGGCGCTCCAGCCGGGCGTTGCCGGGGTGCACGTCCCACGGGGCGAGCAGCTCCCAGGCCCGCCCCTCGCGGCCCAGGTCCTCCAGCGTCTCGGCGGGCAGGCGCATGAACTCCCAGCGCCGCCGGCCCGGGCCGCCCGAGACCGCCGTCGTCGGTCGCTCCGGGTCGCACACCTGGACGTTGATCGGGTCGAACACCCGGGGCTCGTCGAGCACGACGTCGACGATGAGCCAGTCGAAGTGGAAGCCCCGGTCGTCGACGCCGACGCCGAGCAGCTCCCGCACGGTCGAGTTGGCCCCGTCGCAGCCGACGACGTAGCCCGCCGTCAGCGTGCCCTCGCTGTGCTGGACCGCCACGTGATCGTCGTGCTGGACGAGGCCGTGGACCTTCACGCCCCGGCGCACGGTCACCAACGCCTCGGCCCGCTGCCGCAGGACGGCCTCCAGCTCGGGTTGGCAGAACATCGACGAGAAGGGCCAGCCCGACGCGGCCACGCCGACCCGGCCGAAGCGCAGCAGCGTGGTGCCGGCGCCGTTGCGCCACTCGTAGACCTCGGCCGGCTCGGACACCGCCCGGACCTCGGGGCCGATGCCGCAGGCCTGGAGGATGCGGCCCACCTCGTGGTCGAAGTGGACGGCACGGGGGAGCGGGTACGGCTCGGGCCACTGCTCGAGCACCGTGACCGAGCGGCCCTGCTGGCCCAGCAGGATGGCCAGGACCAGGCCGACCGGCCCGGCCCCGACGATGGCGACGTCGGTGTCGACCTCGGGGCCCGCCTGGCTCACGGCCGGAGGGGCTGGTGGCCCCAGGCGCTGATGGCGTCGTAGGCCCGGTCGTCGTCCCAGTCGTCGGTGATCACCCGGGCGCCGTGGCCGACCTCGATCTGGAAGCCGGCCGGGGTGGCCAGGTAGAAGCTGAACATCCCGTCGTTGTCGTGGCGGCCCAGGCCGTTGGGGATGCCCAGGTCGGTGGCCCACAGGCGGTCGAAGGCGGCGCCCACGTCGTCCCGCTCCCGCATCTCGAACATGACGTGGTGGAGGTTCTGGGGCAGCGCGAAGGGGGCCTTGGCCAGGGCGATGGTGTGGTGGTGGGCGTTGCAGTGGAAGAACCGCACCTCCAGCTCGATGCCGGCGGCGATCTCCATCTCCAGCCAGTCGGACTGGGTGAAGCCGAGGGTGCGGAGCAGGGCGACCGACTCGTCGAAGGCGGTGGTGGCCAGCACGACGTGGCCGAAGCCGACCCCCTCGGTGAGGAAGCCGCCGGGGACGAGGTCGGAGGCGAAGGGGGTCTCGGCCGCGGCCGGGGCGAGCACGACCTCCAGGGCCGTGCCCCACGGGGCCGCGGTCCGCACCAGCTGCTCGACCCGGCGCTCGGCGGCCAGGTCGGCGTCCTCGACCACCTCGTGGCCGGCGGCCCGGAGCCGCCCGACGACGGCCTCGAAGGCGGCGGCGTCGACGGCCTCGACCCCGACGGCCACGGCGTCGTTGGCCGGGCCCTCCTCGATCACCAGGCGCTGGGCCCTGTCGTCGTCGCGCCAGGTGAGGGCGCCGGCCGGGGTCGGATCGCCCGCCTCCAGGCCCACGACCTCGGCCAGGGTGGGGGTCAGGCTGGTCGGGTCGGGCACCTCGATCACGAGGTGGGAGAGCTCGAGCTGGTGCTTCATGCTGGTCCAGTCATCGTCGGAGGAGGGCCTCGGTGTGGGCCCGGAGGGTGGCGAGGTCGGCCTCGGCGGCGAGCCTCTCCAGGGAGGCGGCGACCGCGAAGTCGGGGGTGAACGGGAAGTCGCTGCCGTAGTGGAGGTGGTCGGGTGGGACGAGGCTCAGCAGGGCGTCGCGCTGGCGGGGGAGGGGGTAGCCGGCCAGGTCGTAGTGGAGCCGGGCCAGGTCGCCGAGCACGTCGACCGGTCCGTCGGCGGGGGCGTCGAGCAGCAGCGAGAAGACGCTGACCCGGTCGGCCACCAGCGGCAGCACGGCGCCGGCGTGGGGGACGATCACGGCGACGTCGGGGTGGCGGGCGATCGTGCCCGAGAGGATCAGGTCGACCACGGCCCGGGTGGTGTCGAACAGGAACTCGATCATGGGCCGGGGCCGGCCGTGGGCGGTGCGCTCCCAGCAGGGCGGTGAGGTCGGGTGGAGGAAGACCCGGGCCCGGCGGCGGTCGAGCTCGGCCCACACCGGGGCCAGGGCCGGGTCGCCGAGGTAGGTGCCGTCGGTGTGGGTGAGGAGGGCGAAGCCGTCGACGGCGAGGTGGTCGCAGCAGTGGGCGATCTCGGCGAGCGACGCATCGACGTCGGGCAGCGGCAGCGAGGCGAACAGCCCGAACCGGCCCGGGTGGTCGACGACCGCCTTGCGCCCCTCCTCGTTGGTGAGCCGGGCCAGCCCCTCCTCCATGGCCACGCCTGGCGAGGAGATCGACAGGATCGACGTGGCGATGCCGAGCCGGTCCATCATCGCCACGTTCTCGGCCGCCGACCACTCGGGGATGTGGGGGAAGCCGTCGGGCCGGTCGTGGCCGTGGCGCACCAGGGCGTCCCGGTAGGCGTCCGGGACGAAGTGGGCGTGGACATCGATCAGGCCGGCGTCGATCAGGCCGGCGTCGATCAGGCCGGTCACAGGCCCACGGCGTCGACCCACGCCAGCAGCGTCTCGACGTACAGCTCGGGCTTGTCGCCGTGCATCGAATGGCCGCAGTCGGGGAACGACCGGTAGGTCACGTCGACCCCGTTCCGGGTGAGGAGCGTCCGCACCCGCGCCGCCTGCTGGTCGGTCAGGGCGCCGAGCAGGAAGCCGGTCTCCTCGTCGACCGCCCGCATGTGGTGGGTGAGCAGGACGTGGGGGACCTTGACGCTGCGGAGCATCCGCTCGTGGTCGCAGCTCGCCGCCACCGTGCCCGTCCAGAAGGCCCGGCCCCACTCGGGGTCGTACTCCCGCATGTTCTCGGCCGGCGCCTCGGGGACGGGGATGAAGGCGAGGTGCTCGGGCAGGAAGTCGGCCGCCCCCTCTCGCATGGCGTCCCACGCGCCGATCGACCACTGGTCGCCCAGGTACGTGCTCCACATGTGGAACAGCGGCCCGATGCCCTGGCGGATGCCGGGGCCGATCGCCGGGCGGACCTCGGAGGCGAACAGCGGCGGGTCCTCGTAGACCGACGCCCGCACCTGGCCGGGCTTGGCGTAGGCGCTCAGCCAGGCGCTGATCACCCCGCCCGACGACAGCCCGCTGACCACCGCGGGCCGGCCCACGACGATGTCGAGGAAGCGGACCAGGTCGCCGCCGATCAGGTCGAGCGTGTAGCGGCCGGGCGTGCGGGTGCTGCCGCCCTGGCCCCGCAGGTCGACGGCGAAGACCTGGAACCGCTCGGCCAGGGCCGGGATGACGGCCTCGTAGCCCCACCACGACTCGGTCTGACCCGGGATCAGCAGCAGGGCCGGCGCCTCGGGGTCGCCGGCCACGACGTGGTGCATCTCGACCTCGCCCAGGTCGACCCGCCTCGTCTCGAACCCGTGCGTCCCGATTCCCTGTGCCGCGGCCATCCCGCCATCCTGATCAACTGATCAGGAACCGTCAAGGGCTAGCGTGCCGCGTTCGGGTCTCGACGAAGGGTGAGAGATGGCTGGTGGCCTGGTCGGGCTGCTCGACGATGTGGCTGCGCTGGCGAAGCTGGCGGCCGCGTCGGTCGACGACGTGGGGGTGGCCGCCGGGCGGGCGAGCATGAAGGCGGCCGGCGTGGTCGTCGACGACGCCGCCGTCACCCCGGCCTACGTCCGGGGGCTGGCCGCCGAGCGCGAGATCCCGATCATCAAGAAGATCGCCTTCGGCTCGCTGCGCAACAAGCTGCTCTTCATCCTGCCGGTGGCGCTGCTCCTCAGCGAGGTGGCGCCGACCCTCGTCGAGATCATCCTGATGTTCGGCGGTGCCTTCCTCGCCTACGAGGGCGCCCACAAGATCCTCCACGCCCTGGCGAAGCACGACGACCACGAGGACGAGGCCCCGGCTGCGGCCAAGGGCCCCGACGCCGAGGCAGCCACCGTGGCCGGGGCGATCCGCACCGACTTCATCCTCTCGGCCGAGATCATGGTGATCTCGCTCAAGGAGGTCATCGACGAGCCGCTGGCGGCCCGCGCCGCCATCCTCGTCGTGGTCGCCGTGCTGATCACCGTCGCCGTCTACGGCGTGGTGGCCGGCATCGTGCGGATGGACGACGTCGGGCTGAAGCTGGTCGAGCGGCCGGCGGCGTCGGCCCAGCGCCTGGGGCGGCTCCTCGTGACCGGCATGCACAGGCTGCTCGCCGCCCTCAGCGTGATCGGCACCGCGGCGATGCTCTGGGTCGGCGGCCACATCCTGCTGGTCGGGGCGGACGAGCTCGGCTGGCACGGCCCCTACGGGCTGGTCCACGACCTCGAGCACGGGGTCGAGGACGTGGCCGCGGTGGGCGGCGTGCTGGCGTGGGTCGTCAACACGCTGTGCTCGGCGGTCGTCGGCCTGGCGGTCGGCTTCGTCGTCGCCCAGGTCGTGGCCCGCATCCCGAAGCGGGGTGCCGCCGCCGAGCACTAGGCGGTGTGCGAGCTGCGGCGGACCGCGCTGCACCAGCCGTTCCGTGTGCGGAAGTACGCCGCATCCGCACGAACCCGCACACGGAACGGGGTCGTCGTGGCTCGGCTCTCGTCTCGGGGCGCCAGCGCCCGCTAGCTGGCGGGGCGGACCTCGATCCGCTCGACGGAGTGGTCGGCCGCCTTCCGCACGACGATGTCGGCGCCGGCCCGGCCGGGGAGGATGTGCTCCCGCAGGTTGGGGAGGTTGACCGCCGTCCAGATGTGGTGGGCGGCGACCCGCAGCTCGTCGTCCCCGAAGGCGGCGAAGCCGTGGAAGAACGACCGCGGGTCGCTCCCCGTCGTGGCCCGCAGGTGGAGGACCCGGTCGACGAACCACCGCTCGACGTCGGCCTCGTCGGCGTCGACGTAGATCCCGAGGTCGACCGCCCCGGTCTCCAGCACGGTGAGGCCCTCGACGATCACCACGTCGGGGCGGTCGAGCACCTGCTCCTCGCCGGCGACCACGTCGTAGGTGATGTGGGAGTAGATCGGCGCCCGCAGGTCGGGCTCGCCCCGCCTGACCTGCTCGACGAAGCGCAGCAGGGCCGGGCGGTCGTAGCTCTCGGGGAAGCCCTTCCGGTCGGTCAGGCCCCGCTCGGCGAGCGCCGCGTTGGTGAGGAGGAAGCCGTCGGTCGGCACGACCTCGACCCGGGGCCGGCCCGGCCCGGCGGCGAGCAGCTCCTGCAGGGCCCGGGCGGTCGTGCTCTTGCCGACGGCGACGCTGCCGCCGATCCCGATGACGAACGGCCGCCGCCCCGCCGCCTCGATCCGCTCGGCCACGAGCCGGGCCAGGTCTCCGAGGTCCGACGGCACGGGCGTCACCCGGGGCCGAAGAGGAGGAGGCAGACGGCGTCGGCGTGGGCCTCGATCACCTCGTCGGCGGTGGGGTCGAGCCCGCTCAGGCGACGGCACTCGGGGCCGAGCACGAACATCGACGGGCCGGCGCCGGTGAGGATGTAGTACAGGTGCGGCGCCGGGATGGCGGGCACGGCGCCGTCGGCGGCCAGCTGCTCGAAGAGGGCGACGGTGCGCTCGTAGAGGGGCCGGACGTGGGTCTCGACCAGGTGGTCCATCCGGGGGCCGTCGGCCTTGCACTCCTGGGTGATGATCCGGTGGAGCTGCGGGTTGCGGGCCGAGAAGGTGACGAAGTCGCGCACCATCAGCTTGGCGCTGGTGAGGGCGTCGACGCCGCGGAGCCCCTCCAGGCGGTCGGCCATCGAGCCCCGCAGCCGCTCGAAGAGCCCGTCGACCGCGGCCCGCCAGAGGTCGTCCTTCGACCGGAAGTGGTAGTTGAGCAGCGGCTGGGTGACGCCGGCCCGCTGGGCGATCTCGCGGGTGGTGGCGTCCTTGAACGAACGCTCGGAGAACAGGTCGAGGGCGGCGGCGAGGATCCGGTCGCGCGTGGGGTCGGCGGAGGGGCGGGTCACCACCCTCCGGAGGCTAGAGGTGGTGGAGGGCGCCGCCCTCGACCGGGACGACGTGGGCGGTCACCTGGTCGCTCCCGGTGATCAGGGCGACGATGGCGGCGGCCACGTCGTCGGGGGTCGACACCCGGCCGGTGAGCGACTGGCCGGCGTAGTGGGCCTTGATCGCCTCGTAGGCGTCGCCCAGCCCCTGCTGGAGCCACTCGCCGTCGATGAACCCGGGGGCGACGGCGTTGACCCGGACCTCGGGCCCGGCAACCCGGCCCAGCGTGACGACCAGGTTGTTGAGCCCGGCCTTGGACGCGCAGTAGGCGATCGACGACCCGGTCCCGGCCAGCCCGGCCACCGACGAGGTCATGACGATCTCGCCGCCGCCGTCGGCCTTCAGGTGGGGGAGGGCGGCACGGGAGCAGAGGAACGGGCCCTTGAGGTTGACGGCCATGATCCGGTCCCAGACGTCCTCGGCCATGGCGTCGAGGTCCTGGTGGGGGACGAACTCGGTCGTGCCGGCGTTGTTGACCAGCACGTCGAGCCGCCCGAACCGCTCGACCGCGGCGGCGACGAGGGCGACGCAGTCCGCATCGACCGACACGTCGGCCCGGTGGGCGAAGGCCTCGACCCCGGCGGCCCGGCACTCGGCCGCCCCCGCCTCGGCGGCGTCGACCGACCGGGAGTAGTTCACGACGACGTTCGCCCCGAGCCCGGCGAGCCGCCGGCACGTCGCCGCCCCCACCCCCGTCCCGCCCCCCGTGACGATCGCAACCTTGTCGCTCAGCTCCATGGGCCGAGTCTGATCACCCGATCAGCGATCCCGCAACCAAGAGCGGAGATTGCGACCCTGACCGGGCGTCTCGCCCGGTCAGGGTCGCAATTTCGGTGGTGGTGAGAGGGTTAGAGCGACGCGGTGTCGGTGGCGCGGCAGTGGCTCTGGCCACCGCCGGCACCGGTGGCGCCGACCGGGAGGGGGATGAACCCGTTGTCCCGGATGATGGCCTCCACCTCGGTGCGGAAGTTCACACCGGTGCGGGGGTTGGTCGCCGAGCTGGCGGCCGTCTTGCAGATGAAGCCGTTGGCCGACACGAAGTTGCGGACCGCGTTGGACGCGAGGCCGCTGGCGAAGGTGTCGTTCCGGACGGCGTTGTAGAGGTCACGGCTGAACGGGTAGGCGCCGCTCAGGATGTTGGCCTCGGTGGGGGCGACGGGCGAGCCCGACACCGTGATGTTGCCCGGGATCGACGTCTCGCCGCCGGTCGCGTTGTGGCGCCCGATCGAGTAGTAGAAGATCGAGTTCGGGGCGCAGGGGTTGCTGGGGTTGGCCGGCGACGGGATGGCGTCGGCGCAGTCCACGGCGGCGGCGTCGCGGATCGGAGCGGCGTTGTTCTCGAAGATGCGCCGCTCGCCGTTGGCCAGGTTGTTGTCCTTGTACTGCGTGGGGATGCAGTTCGTGGAGTTCTTGCCGGAGCCGAGGAAGCCGTCGAACGTGGTCCGGGTGCCGGAGCCGTCCTGGGCCGCCCACACGACGATGGGCTGGCCGGTCACGCCACCGACGTCGCCCCAGTCGGCGACGCCGTTGTTGTTGCCGCCGTTGGCCGTCAGGTCGATCTCCGGCTGGGCCGAGCCCGAGCAGCCGGAGAAGATGGCGGCCAGCTGGGCGACGGTCAGCGAGCCGACCGAGGCGGCCGGGGTGCCGGGGAACTTGACCCACGGGATGGCGTCCTTGGCGTAGGCGAAGAACCGGAGGCCGTCGGCATCGCTCGACCGCGGGGCCCGCGAGGAGCGGGCCACGTCGATCAGCTGGACGCCGGTGGCGCCCCGCTGGGCCAGCTGGGTGATGCCGGTGCCCGAGCCCACGGCGTGGTACCCGAAGGCGACGTCGTGGTCCGTGTTGGCGGCGTCGGTCGGGTTGCCCTGGGCGTCGTTCTGGTACTGGGCCTGGATGCCGGCGGTGCCGGTGTTGAAGTCGAAGCAACGACCGTCGAGGTTCTGCGGGGTGCCGGTCAGGATGCAACCGGGCGACTCGTTGTAGAGCTCGGAGAGGTCGTTCATCATCGTCTCGGTGGTGTCGGAGCCGCCGATGCGGATCCAGTCCGAGCTGAGGTTGGGCGTGAAGGCGGTGGCCGCCCCCGAAGGAGCCGCGCCGAACACGTTGCCGGCGACGAGCGACAGGCCGACGGCCGCGGTGGCGGCCAGACGGCGGGGGGTGATGTGCATGTGTTCCTCCGTGGGCGCCGACCGGCCCGATGCCTGTCTCCGGACGCCCGCGGGGATCTTCTGCGCGGCACCTGTCCGGCGGATCGCCGCCGGCTGAACCCCGCTGGAACTTCCCCGCGTCCTACCCCGCCGGGCGAGGAGGGGGCGACGGGCCGGGGGATCCCTGGTGAACGCTCGGCGAAGGTGTCCCACCCGGCCTCGGCCGCCGCCGGGGCCGTCCGTACTGTGCGGCGGTGATCCAGAAGAGGTGGAAGGTGGTCGGTGGGTGCGGGGTCGGGATCGTCGCCCTCGCCGCGGGCGTCGTGCTGCTGACCGGGAGCGATGGCGACGGGCCGGCCGCGGGTCCGACGACGACGCTGCCGCCGACCACGACGACCCGCCCGCTGGTCGACGACGCCGACGCCTACGAGCTGGCGTACCTGTCGACCGAGGGGGAGCGGACGACGATCTTCCTGACCGACGGGATGGGGTCCGAGACCGACGTCGTCGCCGAGCTCGACGGCCGGGCCGAGGCCCTGCGCTGGTCGCCCGACGGTGGCCGCCTCCTCCTCGACGGTGACGCCACCGGCGACTTCGAGGTGTACGTCGTCGAGGTCGACGGCGGGGCGGTCCGCAACCTGAGCGCGGCGCCGGGCTCTTCGGAGGGCGGGGCCACCTGGTCGCCCGACGGCCAGCGTGTCGCCTACTTCTCCGACGTCGACGGCGGCTTCGCCGGCTACGTGGTCCCGGTCGAGGGCGGCGCGCCGGTTCGGGTGACGCCGCCCGAGCAGGTCGTCAGCTGGCTCGACTGGTCGCCCGACGGGACCCGGCTCGCCTACGCGGTGACCGGCACCGGCGTGAGCAGCGAGGTGTGGGTCGTCGGCGCCGACGGCACCGGTGCCCGCCGCCTGACCGACCTGCCCGGTGCGGCCATGCCCCGCTTCTCGCCCGACGGGGCCTCGGTGGCCGTGGTGGGCCAGGACGAGGGGGACGCCACCAGCGAGATCTACGTCGTCGACGTGGCCACCGGCGCCACCGAGAGGGCGGGCGGCAGCGAGCACCCCGACGCCTTCCCGACGTGGACCGCCGACGGCGACGCCCTCTACTTCACCGGCGAGGCCCCCAACGAGGAGGAGGACGGGGGCTTCGCCGACGACGTCTTCCTCGTGGACGTCGGGACCGGCGAGGTGGCGGTGGTGACCGAGGACCCGATCGGCGTCGAGGCCGAGCCCACGCCCACCGGCGACGCCCGCCTCGTCGCCTTCTCGATCCGCCGGGGCGGCGATCAGGAGGTCTTCGTGGCCAACGGCGACGGCAGCGGGGCCATCCCCGTCAGCCGCTCGCCCCGGGCCGACGCCTCGCCCGCCTGGCGCCCCGGCACCGGCGCCTAGTCCTCGCCGAAGGCCCGGTGCCAGAGCTTGCGGCCGGGGCTGCCCGAGCTGAGCAGCAGCGGGGGAGCCAGCACGAGGAGGACGATGGCCAGGGCGGCCAGGCCCAGCGGCACGCCGGAGCCGCCACCGCCCCGGACCCGCACGGCCCCGTCGGGGGTGTCGAGGTCCGACGCCGCGGCGATCTGCTCGCCGTCGATCGTCTGGTCGGCGATGCCGTCGCCGTCGAGGTCGACGGCATCGGCCTGGCCGTCGCCGTCGAGGTCGATCTGGGTGCCGGCACCATGATCGGTGGTGCCGGTCTCCCCGCCGCCCGTGCCCCCGCCGCCGCCACCGGTGCCGCCCCCGCCGCCACCGTTCCCCCCGCCGCCCCCACCGGGCTGGGTGGTGGTCGTCGTGGTGGTGGTCTGCCCGCCGCCGACACCGCCGAAGTCGCCGGTGATCTGCGGGTTGGGGCAGTCCGCCGGCGTGAGCTTGGGCGGCGGCTCGGCGCCGGGCGTCGTGACGATGGCCTCGAAGGCGAGCCGGACCAGGTTGGGCGGCAGCGGTGAGTAGCCGTTGTCGCCCACGGCGCGCTGGCCCCGGCAGGCGAAGTAGTAGACGAAGCGGGCGATCACCCGGCCCTTGTCGGCGCTGATCCCCGACGTCCGGGCGAGCATGTAGCTGTACGACGAGATCGGGTAGGCGCCGGCGTCGGTGGTGTTGTAGACGCCATCGAGCACCTGGGTGCGGTCCGGGTTGATGCGGGCCTTGGTCAGGGCGATGGCCACCGCCTGGGCCGTCGGCACGGTGAAGGAGCCGGCCTTGTTCCGCACCGCCACGACGGGGACGCTGCGCTCCTTGGCGTAGGACGCCTCCACGTAGGTGATGGCGCCGTCGCCGCGAGCGACGTAGTTGGCCACGCCGTCGGAGAAGGCCTGCCCGGTCGCACCGGTGAGGGTGGGCCAGTTGGAGGTGGGGGCGGCCGGGATGTTGTTGTCCCGGGCGAAGGCGGCCCACATGTTCGGCTGCTGGTTCGCGAGGTAGGCGGAGAACTGGTACGAGGTGCCAGAGCCGTCGGAGCGGACGACGACGGTGATGTCCTTGTCGGGCAGGTTGACGCCGGGGTTCTCGGCCTCGATCGCCGGGTCGGTCCACTTCTTCACCTCGAGGGTGAAGATCTGGGCGATGACCTTCGAGCTGAGGCGGAGGTTCTCGATCCGGCGGCCGTCCTCGGACGTGACCTGGTACATGATCGCCGTGCCGCCGGCGACGATCGGCAGGTAGACGAAGGCGCCGCTGGGCTTGGTCTCGCCCCGCTGGTAGGGGATCTCGGACACCGCGAAGTCGACCTGGCCCTGGGTGAAGAGGGTGCGCCCGGCGGTCGAGCCGTTGCCCTGGTAGTTGACCCGGAGGCCCTGGCGGCTGACGTCGGCGGCCCACTGCTCGAGGGCGTTCTGGGACCAGGTGGAGCCGGCCCCCGACACGGCGGGCAGCGACTGGGCCTCGACCCGGCCGTGGGGCGGCGCCACCAGGACGGCCAGGCCCATCAGGGCGGCGGCGACGAGGGCGCCGATGGCACGGGTCGTCGCGGGGCGCGAGCGGAGCGTCATGGGTGGTCCTGCCTCATCCGAAGCGACCGTGGACGTAGTCCGCGGTGCGCGAGTCGTGCGGGTTCTCGAACAGCTGGGTCGTCGGGCCGGCCTCGACGATGTGGCCGGGGGTGCCCTCGGCGGCCAGGAAGAAGGCGCACTGGTCCGACACCCGCTGGGCCTGCTGCATGTTGTGGGTGACGATGACGATGGTGACGTCGGCGGCGATCTCGCGGATCGTCTCCTCGATCCGGTGCGTCGAGGTCGGGTCGAGGGCCGAGCAGGGCTCGTCCATCAGCAGGATCTCGGGGCTGACCGCCAGCGCCCGGGCGATGCACAGCCGCTGCTGCTGGCCGCCCGAGAGGGCACCGCCGGGCTCGCGCAGCCGGTTCTGGACCTCGTTCCACAGCCCGGCGCGCTGGAGCGAGCGCTCGAGCAGCTCGTCGCGCTCGACGCCCGGGAGCTTGCGACCGGTCAGCTTGAGCCCGGCCAGGACGTTGTCGGCGATGCTCATGGCCGGGAACGGGTTGGGCTTCTGGAACACCATCCCGATCCGGGCCCGGGTGCGGGTCGCCTGGACCTCGGGGCCGTAGATGTCGACCCCGTCGAGCAGCACCCGGCCGGACAGCTGGGCGCTGGGCACCAGCTCGTGCATGCGGTTGAGGATGCGGATGAAGGTCGACTTGCCGCAGCCCGACGGGCCGATCAGGGCGGTCACCACGCCGGCCGGCATCGACAGGCTGACCCGGTCGAGCACCTTGTTGGTGCCGAACCAGGCGGAGACGGCCTCGGCCTCGAGCGTGCCGGGCGAGCCGGGCGACAGGTCCAGCTCGAGGGTGCGGTCGGTCATGGCCATGGGTCAGCTCCCGAGGGCGGGGTCGGAGGGCGGCGAGGTCTCGCTCGTGGTGCGGCGCACCTTCCCCTTGCTCGACCGGCCGATGGCACGGGCGACGGTGAACAGGAACAGCACCAGCAGGATCAGGGCCAGCGACCCGGCCCAGGCCCGGCGCTCCTGGCCGGCGTCGGAGCTGCGCACGAGCTGGAACACGTAGGTCGGCAGGCTCGACTGCGGGTCCGTGAACGGGTTGGCGTTCATGACCTGGGACCCGAAGGCGGTGAGGATCAGCGGGGCGGTCTCGCCCACGGCCCGGGCCATGCCCAGGATCACCGACGTGGACACGCCGCTGCGGGCGGTGGGCAGCACCACCTGGAGGACGACCCGCCAGCGCGGCGCCCCCATGGCCAGGGCCGCCTCTCGCAGCCCGTCGGGCACCAGGCGCAGCACCTCCTCGGTGGTGCGGGTGACCGTCGGCAGCATCAGCACGGCCAGGGCCAGGGCGGCGGCGAAGCCGGAGAAGTCGAAGGCCTTGACGAACGAGGAGTAGATGAACAGGCCGGCGACGACCGAGGGCACGCCGCTCATGGCGTCGACGAGGGTCCGCACCGGCCGGGCCAGCCTCCCGCCCACCTCGTTGAGGAAGACGGCGGTGGTGACGCCGAGGGGGACCGAGATGACCACGGTCAGGCCGAGCTGCTCGAGGGTGCCGACGATGGCGTGGAGGGCGCCACCCTTGGTCTCGGGGTCGAGCGGGCCGACGCCCTCGAGGGTCTGGGTGAAGAAGGCGGCGCCCATGCCCGGGAGGCCCCGGACCACGACGAAGCCGATGATCAGGACCAGGGCGGCGAAGAGGAGGGCGGCGATCGAGGTCATCACCACGGCCACCACCCGGTCGATGGCGGCCAGCTTCCCGTGCGTCGACCGCACGACCTGGCTGTAGATCACGACGAAGGCCAGCCAGGACAGGACCCAGAAGCCGAGCGGTCCCTCCAGCGGGAGGATGCGGTAGAAGACGACCCACACCAGGCTGACGGCGGCGGCCGCGGCCCCGGCCAGCACGGCCCAGTCGCTCGGCAGCATCTCGGTGGGCCGCCGGGGGTCGTCGGACACGGGGACCAGGTCCTCGACGACCGGGGGCTTCAGCAGGTCGGTCATGTCAGATCTCCGTGCCGGCGCCGGAGCGGGAGCGGGCGACGACGGCCGAGGCACCGAAGTTCACGATCAGGGTGATGGCGAACAGGGCGACGCCGGCGGCGGTCAGGGCGGAGAGCTCGGTGGGCCCGGCCTCGCCGAACTTGAGGGCGATCAGGCTGCCGACCGAGTTGCTGCCCCGCTCCAGGACCTGGGCCTTGATGACGTACTCGGGGGCGATGATGATCGCCACCGCGATCGTCTCGCCCAGGGCCCGGCCCAGCGAGAGCATCGAGCCGCCGATGATGCCGCCCCGCCCGAAGGGCAGCAGGACGGTGCGGATCATCCCCCAGCGGGTGCCGCCGAGGGCGAGGGCACCCTCCTTCTCCACCGGCGGGGCCTGGGCGAAGACCTCGCGGCAGATCGAGGTGGCGATCGGCATGATCATCAGGGCCACGATCACGGCGGCGATGAAGGTCGAGCTGTCGTACGCGTCGCCGTCGACCGAGAAGATGGGGATCGAGCCGAAGTTCTCCGACAGCCAGCGGGCGATGCCCTCCAGGTGGGGGCTGGCCACCTGCTTGCCGAAGTAGCCGTAGATCAGGCTGGGCACGGCGGCCAGCAGGTCGACCATGGCGGTCAGGGCGCCCCGGACCCGGCGCGGCGCGTACTCGTTGATGAACAGCGCCGAGGCGACCGCCATGGGCACCGCCAGCAGCAGGGCGATGATGGCGATGGCGGCCGTGTAGTAGAGGACCGCGGCGATCCCGAAGTCGCCCCCGCCGGGTGCGGCCGGGTTCCACTGGAGCTCGGTGAAGAAGCCGAGGCCCTCCTCGCGCAGCACCGGCCAGGCCCCGTTGAGCAGGAACGCCCCGATCAGGACCATGATCACGAGGGTCGACAGCCCGGCCGCCCGGGTGACGCCGACGAAGACCCGATCGCCGCCGCGGGGTCGCGACGAGGGGCGCCTCGGCACCTCGTCGGGATCGGTCAGGTCGGGGACGAGCGCGGTCATGGGCGAGCGGCACGGTAAGGAGCGGAAGCGGATGCCCGGTGTCCGACCGGCGAACGCCGCATGGCGGTTCGGATGCGGCTCGACGACGGGTGAACCGCTGGTGAGCGTTGGCCGAACAGCACGCTCCGGCCGTTCCCCTCGGCCGGTCGAGACGTCATGCTCGCCCTCGTCATCCGTCGCCTTCCCAGGTCGCCCATGCCCGCACCACATCCGCCGGCCGCTCGCCCCGGCCGCCGGCCCGTCATGCGGGCCGTCCTCGCCGCCTGGGGTGTCGTCACCCTCGCCATCGGCCTCGTCACCGCCGGAGGGGCCGGCACCCCGGTCGCCGGCCAGGTCCCGGTGGACGCCTGCGCCGACGTCGACACCTTCGTCCCCATGGCCGGCAGCACCAGCGCCCGGGCCGCCTTCACCGCGTGGGGCCCGGCCATCTGCGACGCCACCGGTGCGGTGGCCGAGTACGCCGCCACCTCCAGCAAGGAGGGCCGGGAGAGCCTGGTCGCCGGCTCGGTCCCGATCAGCCTGTCGACGCTGCCCTTCACCGAGGAGCAGGGCGAGGCGCTGGAGGAGGCCGAGCGGGGCGTCGTCCAGATCCCGATCATCGCCACCGCCGCGGTCTGCACCTACTGGGACCTGCGCAACGGCGAGCCGGTGGAGCTGCGGGGCAAGGGCTTCCCGGACCTGCGCCTGTCCCGGCTGACGATCGCCCGGCTGTTCGGCGGGGTCGCCATCTCCACCGACGACCTCGGTCTGGCGGAGGACAACGCCGACAACGAGGACTTCCCGGGGGCCCGCCGGTTCCTGAACATCCCCTTCTTCGTGCGCTCGGGCGCCTCGGGCGTCAGCTACGAGATCGGTCGCTGGATCGCCCAGGACGAGGAGGCGGAGGAGGCCTTCGCCGAGGAGGCCGAGCAGCGCCTGCCCGGGGCCGAGCTGCCCTTCGAGGAGCTGCCGACCGTCACCGCCTCCAACCCGATCGCCCTGCCCGAGTACTCGGTGATGTTCTCCCGGATGCTCCAGCAGGTCGGCGGGTCGGAGGGCAACTTCCTCTCGATCGCCTGCATGGACAACGGCAACGCCCGCTCCGACGCCCGCCCGGACACCCCCGACGTGGTCGAGGTGGTCAACCGGGCGTGGCTGGAGAACGCGGTCGGCGAGTTCGTCCCGCCGCTCGACGAGCCGGTGACCGAGGCGGTCGAGGCCATGCTCCCCAACGGCGATGGCACCTTCCGGCCCGACCCGGAGCTGGAGAGCGAGACCGCCTACCCGATGCCGATGGTCGTCTACGCCGGCCTGGCCACCTGCGGGTTCGACCAGGCGACCCGGGACGGCATGGAGGCGATCGTCCGCTACGCCATCGGCGACGGCCAGGAGGCCCCGTCCGACGGCAACGTCGCCCTGCCCGACGAGCTGGTCGAGACGGCCGCGCGCCGGCTCGCCGACTGGGAGGGGGTGGCGAAGGTCGGCGAGTGCGGCGAGCAGCCGCCGCCGGCGACGTCGTCCACCACGACCACGACGACCACCACCCAGCCGACGGGGTCGACCGACCCGGTGGTCACCGACCCGCCGTACGTCGACCCCGGGACCGGGGGCGGCGGTGGGTACGACGGCGGCTCCGGGGGCGGCGGTGGCGGCGGCACCGGCGTGATCCCCGACAGCGGGGCCGACGTGCCCCTGCCCGCCGAGGAGACGGCCGCGCCGCCGATCGACCCCGGTGGTGCCGCCGACCTCGACGCCGTCGAGGGGCCGCTCGGGCCGGTGGCCCGGGTGGTGGCCATGGCCCGGGGCTCCTCGGCCGTGCCCCCGCTCGTGCTGCTCGTCGCCGGCCTGGCCCTGCTCGTGGTCGGCCCGGTGCTCCAGACCGGCGACGCCCTCGGCCGGGCCACGAGCCTGCCGGCCTCGGCCCGGCGCTGGTTCCGGCGCCTGCGCCCGTGACCACGCTCGACGACGGGACCGGGCGGGACCTGGCCGAGCGGAGCCTGGCCGTTCGCCTGCGCACCCTCGACGACGCCCTCGACCTGCTGCGCGAGGAGCTCGACGGGCCCGGGGCGGGAGCCCAGCTCGTGCCGTCGGTGATGGCCGAGGTCGAACACGAGCTGGACGACCTGGTCGCGGTGGCGGCGACCGACGAGGACGCCGACGAGCTGTCGCCCACCCGGGCGGCCATCGCCCTGCGCCGGGACCGCTACGCGTACCTCCGGGCCGGGCTGGAGGGGCGCTGGCTCGAGCAGCAGGCGCCGGCCGACCCGGCCCTGCCCCCGGCGCTGGTGCCGCGGGAGGTCACCGCCCCCGAGCGGGGCCGGCGCGAGGGGGGCACGGCGGCGGGCACGGCCGGCCGGGTGATGAGCATCGCCGGACTGGTCCTGGTGGCCTTCTTCCTCTACCAGGTGACCGGTTCGGCCATCGTCCACCGGCGGAGCCAGCAGGTGCTGCTCGAGCGGTTCGAGGCCAACGCCACCGTCGCCGCCTACAACCCGGCTGCGGCGGCCGCCGCGGCGAGCGACGCCGGCGCCGCGCCCAGCGGCCTGCTCGGCGAGGCGGAGGCGGACCCGGCCGACGCCGAGCCCGAGCTGATCCCGGCCGCCGAGGCCCCCGACCCGGGGGAGCCGGTGGCGATCCTCCAGATCCCCGACATCGACGTCGAGGAGGTCGTCGTCCAGGGCACGGGCCCGGCCCAGCTGCGCCAGGGCCCCGGCCACCTGCGGGGCACGCCGATGCCGGGCGAGCCGGGCAACGTCGGCATCGCCGGGTCGCGCCTGGCCAACGGTGGTCCCTTCCGGCACCTGGACGAGCTCGACGCCGGCGACGAGATCTTCGTGACCTCACCGGTCGGCCGCTTCACCTACGAGGTCGAGCGGGTCCGCCGGGTGGCCGACGGCGACCCCGACCCGGTGCGGGCCACCGACGTCGGCAGCGCCCTCACCCTCGTCACCTCCGCCCCGATCTTCCTGGCCAGCGAGCGCCTCGTGGTCGTGGCGTCGCTGCAGACCCGGCCGGTCGCCCCCCGCTTCCGTCCCGTCGGGCCGAGCGACGGCGCATCGGGCATGGACGCCACCCCCGGTGGCATCGGCCCGGTCCTCGGCTGGGGCCTGGTCCTGGCCGGGGCGGTCGTGCTGGCCCGCCGGACCTACCGCACGCAGAAGCGGTCGGTCGCCTACCTCCTCACCACACCCGTGCTGCTCGCCCTGCTGCTCCTCGTGTTCGAGAGCGTCGCCGGGGTGCTGCCCGCCACGTTCTGACCGGAGCTCGCCGTGACCGCCGCACCGACCACCAGCCCTCCGACCGTGAGCATCGTCGTCCCCACCCGCAACGAGGCCCGCAACCTGCCCCACGTCTTCCGGGACCTGCCGGCCGACGTGCACCAGGTGATCGTTGTCGACGGGCACTCGACCGACGGCACCGTCGCCGTCGCCCGCCGGCTGTGGCCGTCGTGCGAGGTCATCGCCCAGACCGGTCGGGGGAAGGGCAACGCCCTGGCCCTCGGGTTCGCCGCCGTCACCGGCGACATCACCGTGATGCTCGACGCCGACGGCTCGGCCGACCCCCGGGAGATCCCCCGCTTCGTCGCCGCCCTGGAGGCCGGGGCCGACGTGGCCAAGGGGTCGCGCTGGGCCGGTCCCGAGGGCGGCAGCACCGACATCACCGCCCTGCGCCGGCTGGGCAACGCCACCCTGACCCGCACGGTCAACTACATCTGGGGCACCCGCTACACCGACCTCTGCTACGGCTACAACGCCCTCTGGTCGCGGTTCCTCCCGGTCCTCGACGTCGACTGCGACGGCTTCGAGATCGAGACGCTGATGAACATCCGCATGGCGGCCGCCCGGCTGCGCGTCGTCGAGGTGCCGTCGTTCGAGCTCGAGCGGATCCACGGGTCGAGCAACCTGCGCGCGGTGCGCGACGGGCTGCGGGTGGCCCGCACGATCCGGTCCGAGATGGCGGTCGCGGGCTGAGCGAGCACCCGACCTTCGTCCTGGCCGGGGCGGCCAAGGCCGGCACCACGACGCTGGCCGACCTGCTGGGCCAGCACCCGGACGTCCACGTGTGCCCCCGCAAGGAGGCGCACCACTACCTCTTCCGGGGCGACCCGCCCCGGTTCCGGGGGCCGGGTGACCACGTCTTCGGCGAGATGGTCGTGTCCGACCCGGGGGAGTGGGCCGCCCTGATGGCGGCGGCCGGCGACGCCGGGGCCCGGGGCGAGGCCTCGGTGTACTACCTCCACCGGCCCGAGGTGTGGCCCCGGCTGGTGGCCGCGGCCGGGCCGGGCCTGAGGGTCGTCGTGATCCTGCGGGACCCGGTCGCCCGGGCCACCTCGGCGTGGGGCCACCTCGTGCGCGACGGGCGCGAGCACCTCGACCTGGCCGACGCCCTCGACGCCGAGCCCGACCGGGTGGCCCGGGGGTGGGAGTGGTGCTGGGAGCTGGTCGGGGTCGGCCGCTACGCCGAGGGCCTGGAGGCGCTGTTCGACCACGTCGCCCGGGAGCGGGTGCTCGTGCTGGGCCACGACGAGCTGGCCGCCGAGCCCCAGGTCGTGGCCCGCCGGGCCTTCGCCTTCCTCGGCGTCGACCCCGGCGCCCCGGTGCTGCCCCGCACCCTCAACCGCTCCGGCGCGGTCCGCAGCCGCCGGGTCCACCGGCTGCTGACCCGGCCCCACCCGGCCAAGGACCTGCTCCGCCCGCTGGTGCCCGACCGGGTCGTGCAGTCGACGTTCCGCGCCGTCCACGACCGCAACCTGGCGACCCTGCCCGACCTGCTGCCCGACGTCCGCGGCCGCCTCGTCGCCGCCCTCGCCGACCAGCCCGCCCGGGTCACCGCCCTGACCGGCCTCGACACCTCGACCTGGTGCCGCGAGGCGGAGGCCTAGGAAGGTTCGCCTATGGTCCCGCCGGTCCGGCAGCCCCGTGAGGTGACCTGTGGAGAGCAGATCTGTCTACGAGTACATCTGGACCGGCACGGCTCTGCGCTATCTGGTCGACGTCCGCGCCGGAACATATGCGAAGGACCCTGAGAACGGCGGGGTGATCGCCAACATCAGAGCCCTCGTAGAGGACATCGAGCGGTTCGGATTCAAGACGACGGCAGCGACGTCGGCATTGGAAGACCTTCGCGAGATCGCTGACAAGCTCGATGCCGAGCCGGGAGCGCAGACCGTGGTCGACGAGACCCAGGCTACCGACATCGTCGGTCTCGCCGTCGAGCTGCGGTCAACGTTGGATGCCGAGTCCAGGATCACCTACGCGTTCGTCGTCAGGCCGAAGCGATATGCAACGGAGAAGCTGGTCGGGGGGGTGCAGACCTTGATGGCCGAAGGCTGCTACAACGCCCTCCCAGACATCGCCCAGATCGATCTGACCGAAGCAGGTCGCTGCATCGCGTTCGAGTGTCCGACCGCTGCTGCCTTCCATCTGATGAGGGCGGTGGAGGCAACGCTCAGGGACTTCTACGTCGACTGGGTTCGTAGCAATCGCCTCAAAGAGCCGCGTCTCTGGGCTGCGATGGTCGGAGACATGAGGAAGCGAAGTCGACGCCCGCCGGAGGCCGTGTTGGACGCACTCGACTACGTGCGTGTTCACTTCCGGAACCCAACGCAGCACCCGGACGTCGTCTACAGCGTTGATGAGGCACAGGACTTGCTCAACCTCGCGATCGACGTGATCAATCGAATGGTTGCCAACCGACGCAGCGAGTAGCCCGGAGTTCGAGTGGTCCAGGTCGGCCTCGACACCTCGACCTGGTGCCGCGAGGCGGAGGGTTAGCGGACCTCGACGATGCCGCTGAGGGCGGGGAGGCCGGGGGACCAGAACGTCGAGCGGCCCTCGGGGAAGGCGGCGCCGGCGGTGACCGTGAACGAGGTGCCGGGGGCGACGACCTCGTTGATCGACTCGGCGACCAGCGAGATCTCCCGGCCGGTGCGGTTGGCAAACTCGATCGTCTGGCCGGCCGCCACCGAGACGCAGCCGGGGTCCGGCCGCTCGCCCAGGGCGATGCGCACGGCGCCGCTCGGCCGGGGGCAGCCGCCGTCGGGCACGGTCGGCTGCGGGTACGTCGTCACCGGGCGGTCGCCCTCGGGGCCGGCCACGCCGGGTGCGCTCGGGATCTCCTCGGCGGCCGGGTCGGCCTGGCCGCCGCCCCCGCCCCCGCCTCCGCCCTCGGTCCCATCGCCGCTCGCCCCGCCGCCGGTGCCGCCGTCGCCCGGGACGGTGCCGCCGTCGGTGGGGGCGGCACCGGGGACCCCGATCGGGATCGTCGTGGGGCCGTCGCCACCGGTCCCGGTCCCGTCGGCGGGGGCCGCGGTCCCGTCGGAGGCGTCGTCGTCGGACGCGGTCGACCCGGCGATGGCCACGCCGATCACGGCGAGGAGGGGGACCGCGACGAGGGCGGCGAGGAGGAGGGTGCGGCGCACCGCCCGACCCTCGCAGGCGCGCGCCCGGGTGATGAGGGGGTGCGCCGACAGTTCAGGCAACCTTCATCGCCCCGATGGGCGACGGACGTCCCGTCGCCGTCCGCCCGCACCAGCCTCGCGGGCTGTGACGACACCCGGCCGGCCGGCCCTCGGACCCCGGATCCGGGGGTGGCTGCGCCACGAGCGCACCCTGCGCCGCGCCAGCCGGCGGCGGGCGGTCTGCCTGGTCGGCCCGGGCAAGCACCACCTGTCCGGCGTGACGTACCACTCGTACGCGCTGGCCACCGCCCTCGACGAGCAGGCCCCGGTGTCGGTGGTGCTGCTGCGCCGCCTCGTGCCCCGGCGGCTGTACCCCGGGGCCAGCCGGGTCGGCGCCGACCTGTCGAGCCTGCGCCTGCCCCGGTCGGTCCGGCGCTACGACGGCGTCGACTGGTGGTGGCTGCCGTCGCTGCTGGGCGCCATCACGTTCCTGGTCCGCCGGCCCCCATCGGTCCTCGTCGTGCAGTGGTGGAGCGCGGCGGTGTGGCACAGCGAGCTGGTCCTCGCCGTGGTGGCCCGGGCCCTCGGGGCCAAGGTCGTCATCGAGGTCCACGAGGTCGTCGACCCGGGCGAGGGCGCCACCCGCATCGGCCGGCTCTGGGTCCGGTGGGTGGCGCCGGCGCTCCTCGCCCGGGCCGACCACGTCGTGGTCCACAGCGCCGCCGACCGGGCCCTCGTCGCCGAGCACCTCGGCGTCGACGCCGCCCGCACGACGGTGATCCCCATCCCGGTGCTCGACGCCTACGACCTGGGCGAGGTGCGCGAGCCGGTCGCGGCCGCCGCCGAGGGCACCTGCCGGCTGCTGTTCTTCGGGACGATCCGGCCCTACAAGGGGCTCGAGCACCTGGTCGACGCCTTCGCCCAGCTGTGCGCCGAGGACGAGGACACCGCCTGGCACCTGACGGTGGTGGGGGAGACCTGGGAGGGGTGGACGCGGCCGGCCCGGCGGATCCGCACCTCGCCGGTCGCCGATCGCATCACCTTCGTCAACCGCTACGTGCGGGACGAGGAGGTCGACCACCACTTCGCCACCGCCGACGTCGTCGTCCTGCCCTACCTGCGCTCGACGACGAGCGGGCCGCTGCTCGTGGCCATGGCCTACGGCCTCCCGGTGGTGGCGACCCGGGTCGGCGGGCTGCCCGAGTCGGTCGAGGGCTACGGCGGCGCCGTGCTGTGCGACCCGGGCGACGTCGACGCGCTGGTCGAGGCGGTGCGCAAGGCCGAGACCCTGCGGGGCGAGCGCTACCGGCCGACTCGGACCTGGGCCGAGACGGCGACCGCCCACCTGGACCTCCACGATCGGCTGCGGGCCTCGTGACCCGATCGTCCCGGGCGGCCTGGCTCTGCCTCCCCGCCGGCGCCGCCCTCCTCGTCGCCGCCTACACCCTCGCCGGCCGCTCGACGAGCAACGGCGGGCAGGCCAAGTTCGTCCTGTTCTGGCTGGGCATCCTCGTCTTCCTGGTGCCGGTCGTGCGCCGGCTGGCCACGGCCGAGGCCAGCGCGTCGGAGCGGGTGACGCTGCTCGCCGGCACCGGCCTCTTCCTCTCGCTGCCCAAGCTGCTGCGCAACCCCCGCCAGCCGGTCTTCTACGACGAGCTGGCCCACTGGACGCAGGTCGAGCGGCTCCACGAGACCGGTGAGCTGTTCCGCCCCAACCCGGCCGTGCGGGTGCTGCCCAGCTACCCTGGGCTCCACACCGTCACCGACGGGATCCGCCACCTGACCGGGCTCTCGACCTGGCAGACGGCCGTCCTCCTCCTCACCGTGCTCCACGTGGTCGGGCTGATCGGCGCCTTCGTGCTGGTGCGCCGGGTGACCGGGTCGCCGATCGTGGCCGGCCTGGCCGGGCTGGTGTGGGCGGTGGCGCCCGGGGCCCTCTTCTTCAACGCCCAGTTCGCCTACCAGTCGCTGGCGATCGTGGTCTTCGTGTGGACGCTCGTCGCCGTGGTCGAGGGCCAGGCCGGCGAGGGCGGCACCCGCTGGGCGTGGACCGGGCTGGCCGCCCTCCTCGGTTGCCAGGTCGTCGTCACCCACCACCTCACCAGCTACGCGCTGGTGCTGGCCCTGGCCGCCCTCACCCTCGCCGCCGCGGTCCGCCCCGAGCGGAGGACCGACCTGCCGCCGGCCGGCCTCGCCCTGGCCGTGGCGGTGGTGGCCAATGCCCTCTGGATGGTGGCTCGCGGTGGGAGCGACGCCGTCGACTCGATCGTCGACTACCTCTCGCCGTACCCCGAGAACGGCATCGACCAGCTGTGGGGCGCGCTGACCGGGTCGGGGGAGCGACGGGACTTCTTCGTCCGCAGCGGCCTGCCCGGCTGGGAGCAGACGGCCGCGTACCTGGCCCCGGCGCTCGTGGTCGTGCTCGGCGTGCTCGGGGTCCGGGTGCTGTGGAAGATGCAGCCTCGGCCGTCCTCGGCGACGTGGGGCCTGGTCGCCGTGGGCCTGCTCTACCTCGCCGCTCTCCCGCTGATCCTCACGCCGACCGGCGCCCAGGGCGCGCACCGCTCCTTCCCCTTCACCTACCTCGGCGCCGCGGTGGCGGTGGGCGCCGGGCTGGTCGCCCTCCTGCGGTTCGCCCGGGAGCGCGGCCCCGGGGCGCGCCGGCTGGGCCACGGGGCGATCCTCGCCGCCGTCGTCGTGCTGGCGGTGGGCAACGTCGCCTCCAACGTCAACGAGTACGACCGCTTCCCCGGTCCGTGGGAGGCCGGCTCCGACGCCCGCAACCTCACCGCCGAGCTCCAGTCGTCCTCGGAGTGGCTGGCCGACTACGAGAGCGACGACCGGGTGGTGGCGGACCTCTACTCCGGTACCGCCTTCGGCATGCTCGGCACCGAGCGGGAGGCCTGCGCGGTCGCCGCCGCCTGCCCGGCCGGCCTGCCGCTGTGGCGCTTCTACGACGGCCAGGAGATCCGGACCGAGGACCTCGAGGCGCTGCGCGCCGACGGCTACCGCTTCCTCGTGGTCGACCGGCGCATGGCCACCGAGACCCCGCGCAGCGGCTATTGGTTCAACCGGGAGGAGGAGGGGGCCTTCACCCACGAGCCCTACGACCCGGCCATCCTGACCCGGCTGGAGATCATGCCCTGGCTGACCAAGGTGTCGACCTCGACGTCGTTCGACGTCTACCTGATCAACGTCGACGCGGCCGACGCCGACGTGCTCGAGGCCGGCGCCGTCGAGGAGGAGGACGGGTGAACCGGCGGCTCGAGGACCCGGCCGTCGTGCTCGGCGCGGCCATGGTGATGGCGGTGGTGGCGGTGTTGCCCCTCGGCGCCGGCCGGGCCGTGATCAACCTGCCGCTGCTCCTGCTGCTGCCCGGCCACGCCCTGATGGTCGCCCTGCGCGGCCCCGACGCCGGGCTCGAGCTGGCCGGCCGGATCGGGGTGCGCATCGTCGCCTCGCTTTCGCTGCTCGGCCTGGCCCTCCTGGCGGTGGGCAGCGTGATCGACCTCGGCCGCACGGTCGTCGTGCTCACGGTGTGGGCGGTCGTCGTGGCGCTGGGGCTGGTCGGCGTGGCCCGGGGCCGGGCCGTCGAGCCGGAGGGGGCGCCCGCCGCGGTCTGGACCCAGAGCGGCGTGCTGCTTGGGCTGGCCGGGGTCGTGACCACCGCCCTGGTCGTGGCCGGCGTGGCCCTGCTCCCCGAGCCCCGGCAGGAGCCCTACGCCCGGCTGTCCGTCGCCGGCGAGACCCGGGACGCGGGCACGCCGCTGGTGCTGGAGGAGGGGAACGACGTCGTCGTCCACGTCGAGGTCGAGAACGGCGACGAGGACGACGCCCACCGCTTCGGCGTGGTCGCCGCCCTCGACGGCGGCGGCCAGTGGGACTCGGTGGCGAAGCGCATCGGCGCCGGCGCCACGTGGACCGGTGCGATCGAGGGTGACGTGCCCGCCGACGCCTGCCTCTCCCGGCTGCGCGTGAGCCTCACCCGGGACGGCGAGCCGGCAGGCGTCAACCCGCTGATCCTCTACATCCGCAACGAGACCGGCGACGCCTGCGGGTAGCCCCCCGGCCAGGGCCCGGGCAGCAGGTCCCGGTAGATCCGGTCCAGCACCGGCCACCCGTCCAGCTCGGCCGCCCGGCGCCGACCGCCCTCGCGCAGGTGGGCCGCCCAGGTGGGGTCGTCGAGCACCGCCTCGATGGCGGACCGGAGGGCGACGGGATCGCCGGGCGCCACCCCGACGCCGGCGCTGGCCAGCACGGTCGCCAGCCCACCGACGCGGGAGCCGACCACCGGCGTGCCCGCGGCCATGGCCTCCAGGGCCACCAGGCCGAAGGGCTCCGGGTAGCGGGACGGCACGACGACCACGGCGGCGGCGGCGAGGGTGGCCAGGACCGTGGCGTGGTCGACGTCGCGGTGGACGGACGCACCCGGCGGCGGGTCGCCCACGTCCTCGCCCCGTGTGCCCATCACGACCAGCGGGGCCGGACCGCCGTCGGCCAGGGCGGCGTGGAGGACGTCGAGCCCCTTGGCCCGGGTGGCGGCCCCGGCGTAGGCGATGAACGGCCCGTCGGGCCCGAGCGAGCGACCCGCCACCGGCCGGGCGCCGAGCCACGGCGGGGCGACGTGGAGGCGGGACTCGTCGATCCCGTGGCGGCGGGCGTCGGCGGCCACCGCCTCGCTGTTGGCGACCACCGCGCCGACCGTGTCCAGCCAACCGGCGCTGGCGGCCAGCCCGGCGGCGACGACCGGGCCGCGGAGGGCCCCGTAGGCGCCGGCCGTGCAGCGGGCGCAGCGCAGCGGCGAGGGCCCGTCGCACACCGAGCCGTCGTTGCGGATCAGGCCCATGCGGGCGCAGCGCAGGCCGTAGTCGTGGAGGCTGACGACGACCGGGAGGCTCAGGTGGCCGGCCGCCGGTACCGCCGAGTGGGCCATCCAGCCGTGGCCGTGGACCAGGTCGACGCCCTCGTCGGAGCCGGTCCGGACGAGCGCGGTGACCACCTCGGGATCGGCCACCGGCGGGTGGAAGACCTGCTCGGTCGACGCCCGGCGCCGGATCATCCGGGTCGACCAGCCCCGCACCCGGCGCACCGGGACGCCGTCGGCGGTGGAGTCGGGGCCGGGCGTCAGGGTGGCGACGACCGCCTCGTGGCCCGCCCCGACCAGGCGCCGGGCCAGGTCCTCGACGTGCCGCTCGGTCCCGCCCAGCGAGGGGGCGAACAGGTCGCTGGCCAGCAGGACCTTCACGCCCGTGCTCCGCTCGCGTAGGCCGCGGTGACCAGGGCTGCGACCCGGCTCGGCGTCGCCGTCCCGGCCGCCCACCGCCGCCCCCGCCGGCCGAGGTCGGCCAGGCCGTCGCGGTCGGCCAGCAGCCGGCGCACCTCGGCGGCGGCGTGCTCGGGGGCCCGGGGCAGCACGGCCACGGCATCGGGGGCGTCGAGGGTGTCGGCCACCTCGGGGGAGACGAGGCAGGGCACGCCGAGGGCGAGCGCCTCGACCAGGGCCATGGCCTGGCCCTCCCAGCGCGACAGCAGGACGAAGGCGTCGGCCCCCAGCAGGGCGTCGCGCTTGGCCTCGCCCGTCACCGGTGGCAGGAAGGCCAGGTTGGGCGGGGCGGTGGCCAGCAGCAGGTCGAGCTGCTCGGGGTCGTTGCCGCACGGGAGGCCGTGGAGGCGGACGCCGACCTCGGGCAGCCGGCGGGCCACGGCGGCGAGCCGGTCGAGGCCCTTGTGGCGCACGTCCCAGCGGCTGAGGGTGACGAGCCTCGGGAGGTGGTCCTCCGCGGTCCGGCCCTCGCTCCCGGTCCATCCGGGACCGTCGAGCAGGTCGGGGTCGGCGGCGTTGGGGATCAGCTCGACCACCGGCTCGCGCCGGGCGTAGGCCCGCACCGTCTCGGCCTCGCCCGGGCTGTGCGCGATCACCCGGTCGGCCCGGCCCAGGGCGGCCCGCTCGACGAGGGTGCCGTAGGCCGCCTTGCGCAGCCGGGAGCGCCGGAGGCTGGCCGGGGCCAGGGCGCCGTGGAGGGTGACGACCACCGGGACGTCGCGCAGCAGGGCCCGGGCGACCAGGTGCGGCGGGTGGAAGGGCTCGTGCAGGTGGAGCACGTCGGGGGCGCCGTGCGCGGCCCGGGCCCGGCGCAGCTGGGTGGCGAGGGTGACGGCGCGGCCCCGCTCGGGACCGTGACGGGGGTCGCGCTCGGTGCCGTGGAAGACGGTGACGTCGTGGCCCTCCGCCCGCTGGGCCGCGGCCAGCCGGTGCAGCGACTGGACGACGCCGTTGACCGGCGCCAGCCGGGGGCTGACGTGGACGTGCCAGACGCGCATCAGCGGATCGACCTCGTCCTCGTGGCCGTGGCCGCCGCTGTCGCCCCGATCGTCTGGGCGACGAGCCAGGCGGCAGCCGCACCGGTGGCGCCGTGAGCCGGGACGAGGACGGCGGCGCCGCCCAGGGCGATCACCGCGGTGGCGCCGTTGAGGGCCAGGGCCGGGCGGTAGCGGCGCCGGGCCCGCCAGGCGGCGACGGCGACGTTGGCCACCGCATCGGGCAGCAGGGCCCCCGCCACCAGGACGAGGGCCGGCGCACCGCGGGTGCGGTAGCCGTCGCCCAGCAGGTCGAGGGCCCAGGGACCGAGCAGGGCGACGGCGGCGGCGGCCGGGAGCAGCACCACGGCCAGGTCGCGCCCGGCCCGGCGGGCCACGGATCGCAGCTCCCGTGGCTCGCGCCGGCCGGCGGCGAACACGGCCGTGGCCATCGAGGGCGAGGCCAGGGCGGCGATCGAGGCGACCTGCCAGGCGGCGCCGAACGCCCCCGCCTCGGCCGGGACCGAGGCCACCGCCACGACCAGCGGCAGCAGCAGGGCGGGGGACTGGGCGGCCAGGCTGACGAGGTGGTTGGCCCAGGCGGCGGCGCCGAAGGCGGGCCGGTCGCCGGCGACGGCGGGCGGGCGGTGGCCGGTGAGCTCCCGCAGCTGGGCGACGGCGGCGACCGCGGTGGCCAGGGCCCAGCCCCCGACGAGGACGTCGCGCCCGTCGAGCCCGGCCGCCACCCCGGCGCCGAGCAGGGCGAGCCGGAGCCCGGCGAACACCAGCGACCGGCGCACGACCAGCCCGGCCCGGCCGGTGGCCACGGCGGCGGCGTCGCCCACGATGGCGGCGCTGGTGGCC
>JBQGCF010000336.1:0-21728 GCA_052038315.1 Iamia sp. | reverse complement strand
CGTCGACGCCGACGGCTCCGACCACCTGGCCCGCTGGTCCGGCGCTCCCCCCTCCGAGTACATCCCCCGGGCCACCTACGGCACCTACCTGGCCGAGCAGCTGGCCTCCTCGTCCGCCGAGGTGGTCGACGCCCGGGTCGTGGCCACCCTGGACGGCGGCGACGACGGCGGTGACGTCGGTGGCGTCGTGCTGGAGGACGGGACGACGATCCGGGCCCGGCACGTCGTGCTGGCGACGGGGCCGCCGCCGGGACCGGGACCGGTCGCCCTGCCCGACCACCCCCGGGTGCTGGCCGACCCGTGGGCCGCCGACCTGGCCGAGCGGGCCGGCGCCGCCGGCGACGTGCTGGTGCTGGGCACCGGGCTCACCATGGTCGACGTGGCCCTGACCGCCACCGCCGCCGGGGCCACCGTCACCGCCCTCTCCCGCCACGGCTACGTGCCCCGGGCCCACCCGGCGGTGCGGGAGGAGCCGACCGAGACGATCCCACTCCCGCCCGGGCCGCTGACCGCGGCGCGGGTGCGCCGGGCGGTGATCGCCTACGGCCGGACCGAGCCGGCCGGCTGGCCCGCGGCGATGGACGCCATGCGCGACCGGGCCGACGCCATCTGGGCCCGCCTGCCCGAGGCCGAGCAGGCCAAGCTCCTCCGCCGGGGGTTCAGCTCCTGGACCGTCCACCGCCACCGCATGGCCCCGGCCGTGGCCGAGCGCTTCTCGTCGCTGGCCCGCCGGGGGCTGATCCAGGTCGAGCGGGGCACGATCGCCGCCGTCACCGCCGACCACGATGGCGCCGTGGTCCGCACCCGGGACGGCAGGGAGCACCGGGCCGGGCTGGTCGTCTCGTGCACCGGCCCCAGCGCCGACGTCGGCCGCACGACCGATCCCCTGCTCCGCCACCTGCTGGACACCGGTGCCGCCGCCCTCGGCCCGCACCGGATGGGCCTGGCCGTCGACGCCTGCGGTCGCGTCCTCGACCCCACCGGCGAGCCCCGCCCCGGCCTGTGGACCCTCGGCCTGCTCCGCAAGGGCACCCTCATGGAGACCACCGCCGTCCCCGAGATCCGCACCCAGGCCCACCACCTCGCCCCGCTGCTGGCCTAGGCGCGGCGGAGGCTCCTCGCCACGCTGATGGCCTCGTCGACGGCGGCGACGATGCGCTCGTCGACCGCCTCGGTGATCACGCCGTCGTCGCTGACGTCGGCCCGGGTGGCGTAGATGCCGGTGGGCGTCGTCCACCCGCCGAGCGAGGCGACGAGGGGGCGCAGGCCGTGGTCGACCGACAGGCTGTGGTCGGCCACGAACCCCGAGGCGATGGGCACGACCGCGGTGCCGTGGAGGCCGCCCATGGGCAGCAGGTCGAAGATCGTCTTGGTCAGGGCGGTGTAGGTCGCCCGGTAGACCGGCGTGGCCACGATCAGCACGTCGCTGGCCACCACCGCGTCACGGACCTCCTCGACGCCCGGGTCCTCGCCCAGGGCCAGGAGGGCCGCCGGGTCGAGGGTGGCCAGGTCGACCAGGCGGCCGCCGCCGGCCACCGCCAGGGCCCGCTCGGCCAGGGCCCGGGACCGCGACGGCTGGGCCGGGCTGCCGTTGAGGGCGACGACGTTGAGCCCGCTGGCCGACACGACGCTCATGCGCTCAGCCTCTCACCGGTGGCGGCCGCCGGGCCCGCGGACGGGATAGGCGCCCCGGGCTCGGCGGCGAGGCCGGCCGCCCGCAGCCGCGGGATCACCCCCTCGCCGAACCAGTAGGCCTCCTCGACGTGGGGCTGGCCCGACAGGATCACGTGGTCGAAGCCGATCTCGTGGTACTCGGCCAGCCGCTCGGCCACCTCGTCGTGGCTGCCGACGAGGGCGGTGCCGGCGCCACCCCGCACCAGGCCGAAGCCGGCCCACAGGTTGGGGGCGATCACCAGGCCGTCGGTCGAGCCGCCGTGGAGGGCGGCCATGCGGGCCTGGCCCACCGAGTCGCTGGTCTCGGCCACCAGCTTCTGGGCCCGGGCGATCACCTCGGGCGGCATGGCCTCGACCAGCCGGTCGGCCTCGGCCCAGGCGTCGGCGGCCCGGTCCCGGGTGATCGTGTGGAGGCGGATGCCGAAGCGCACGTCCCGGCCGACGGCCGCGGCCCGGGCCCTCACGTCGGCGATCTCGGCGGCGGCCTGGGCGGGCGGCTCGCCCCACATCAGCCACACGTCGGCGTGGCGGGCGGCGACCTGCTTGCCGGCGTCGGACGAGCCGCCGAAGAAGATGGCCGGCTGCGGGTCGGGCGCCGGGGTGGCCAGCGCCCCCTCGACCTCGTAGTGCTCGCCCGAGAAGTCGAAGGGCCGGCCCGTCCAGGCGCCCCGCAGCACGGTGAGGAACTCGTCGCAGCGGTCGTAGCGGCGGTCGTGGTCGAGGTGGTCGCCGAAGCGGCGCTGCTCGATGGCGCTGCCCCCGGTCACCACGTTGAGCAGCACCCGCCCGCCGCTCAGCCGCTGGAAGGTGGCGGCCTGCTGGGCGGCGAGGGTCGGCGAGATCAGCCCGGGGCGGAAGGCGACGAGGAACCGGAGCGTCCGGGTCTCGCGGATCAACGCTGCGGTGGTGATCCAGGCGTCCTCGCAGAAGGTGCCCGTCGGCGTGAGGACGGCGTCGAAGCCGACCTGCTCGGCCACCTTGGCCACGGTGGCGAGGTGGTCGAGGGAGGCGTCGCGGCGTGACGCGGTCGGGCCGAAGCCGACCACGTCCCGGCTGTCGCCGGCGGTGGGCAGGAACCAGTGCAGGCCGAGGGGCATGGGGATCTCCTCAGAGCTCCTAGAGCTCGATGGCGGCCGCGATGCGCTCGCGGAAGGGGACGTAGGCGGGGTCGAGGCGGAGGTCGCGGTGGCGCTGGACGTCGGCGCCGAAGGGCGACCGCTCGTCGAGGACGATGCGCCCGGGCCGCGGGCTCATCACCAGCACCCGGGTGCCGAGCAGCACGGCCTCGTCGACGCTGTGGGTGATGAACACGACCGTGCGGTGCTCCGAGCCCCAGATGCGCAGCAGCTCGAGCTGCATCCGCTCCCGGGTGAGGGCGTCGAGGGCGCCGAAGGGCTCGTCCATCAGGATCAGCTCGGGGTCGTTGGCCAGCACCCGGGCGATCTGACATCGCTGCTGCATGCCACCGGACAGCTCGTAGGGCCGGTGGTCGCCGAAGCCGTCGAGGCCGACGACCTCCAGCCAGCGATCGACCTCCTCCCGCCGCTGCTTCTTGGGCACCCGCCGCATCCGCAGCCCGAACCCGACGTTCCCCCGCACGCTGAGCCAGGGGTAGAGGTTGGGCTGCTGGAAGACGACGCCCCGGGTCGGGTGGGGCCCGTCGACCGCCACGCCGCCGACCGACAGCGTGCCGGCGGTCGGGGCGTGGAAGCCGGCCAGGAGGTGGAGGAGCGTGGTCTTGCCGCAGCCCGAGGGACCGACGATGCAGACCAGCTCGCCCCGGTCGATCGTCAGGTCGATCGGCCCGAGGGCCTCGACCCGGCGATCGCCGGCGCCGAACACGTGGCCCACGCCGCGCAGCTCGACGCCGGCGTCACCCATGCTCAGCCCACCGCCTCGGCGTACGAGGGGTCGACGGCAGCCTCGAAGACCTCGGCCGTGCCCGCCTCGGGGATCTCCCCCTGGTCGGCGTTGAACTCGGCCGCGGCGAGCAGGTTCTCGGCCAGCCCGCCCCCGAGGGCGTCGGCCTCGGCCTGGGCCGCGGCGTCGAGGAAGATCAGGTCCTCGATCTGGGCCAGGGCGGCGTCGGGCTCGATGTCGAGCTCCGAGGCGATCTGCTCGGCGGCCGCCTCCGGGTCGTCGTTGAGGAGCTTCACGGCCCGGTCCTGCTGCTCGACCCAGGTCTGGACGGCATCGGGGAACTCCTCGGCGAAGCCGGTGCGGACGACGGCCAGGTCGTAGGTGGTCTTGCCCTCCTCGGCCAGCTCGGCGCTGGAGATCAGGACCTCGCCGCCCTCGTCGATGATCGAGGCCAGGTTCGGGTTCCACAGGTAGGCGCCGTCGATGTCGCCCCGGCTCCAGGCCGCGTAGATGTCGTCGGGCTCCGAGTCGATGATGTCGACCTCGGAGGGATCGACGCCCGCCCCCTCCAGGGCGGCGAGCAGGCTGTAGTGGGCGGTCGAGGCGAACGGCGTGGCGATGGTCTTGCCGGCCAGGTCGTCGAGGCCCGAGACCGTCTCGGGGTTGACGACCAGGGCCTCGGCCTCGCCGATCACGTCGTGGATCCACGGCACCTGGTACTCGATGCCGGTCGACAGGCCCCGGGACACGGGGCTGCTGCCGGCCAGGCCGAAGTCGATGCCCCCGGCGATGATCGCCTCGTTGACCGAGCCGCCCGAGTCGAACAGCTTCCACTCGATCTCGGTGTCGGGGAAGGCCTCCTCCAGCCAGCCGCTGTTCTTGACGATCAGGTCGCCGTTGGGGATCAGCTGGTAGCCGATCGTGATCTTCTCGGGGGCGCCGGCCTCCTCGGAGCCACCGTCGCCGGAGCCGCCGGAGCCGGAGCCGCCCGACCCGCCGTCGCCGGAGTCGTCGTCACCGCAGGCCGCGGCCCCGAGCAGCAGGGCCAGGATGGCCAGCAGGGCCAGCAGCGGCCGGCGTCGTCGGGTGTGGAGCATTCGGGTTCCCCCTGTGTGGGTTCGGGACGCCGGCGACCTGCCGGACGTCGAGGTGCGTGTCAGCCCTGGCCCCGCCAGGGGACGAGCACGCGGTCGGCCACCCGGATGAGGTGGTCGAGGACGAGGGCGGTGGCGCCGATCACGAAGATGCAGACGAACACCACCTCGGTGCGCTGGGTCTTCTTCACCGCCCAGGCCAGACCGCCGATGCCGGGGATGCCGTCGCTCGTCTCGGCGGCGACGATCGTCGTCCAGGCGAAGCCGACGGCCAGGCGCAGGCCGGTCATCAGATCGGGCAGGACCGACGGCAGGATCGTGTGCACCACCACCTGGAAGCGGCTGGCGCCGAGGCTGCGGGCGGCGTCGATCCGGTCCTGGCGGACGCTGCGGGCGCCGGTGGTGACGGCCAGGGCGATGGGCGCCACGGCGGCGAGGAACAGCAGCCAGATCTTGCTGGTGTTGTCGATGCCGAACCAGATGATCAGCAGGCTGAAGTAGCCGAGCGGCGGCAGGGCCCTGATGAAGTTGACGTAGGGCTCGATCAGGACCGCGACGGGCCGGACCGTGGCGATCAGCAGCCCCAGCGGGACGCCGACGACGGTGGCCCACCCGACGCCGTGGATGATCCGGTAGAGGCTGGCCCAGAGGTGCTGCCAGAGGTAGTGGTCCTGGAGGCCGATCTCGACCCGGCCGCTGGGCGTCGTGTGCTTGGTGACCGACTCGACGAAGGCGTCCCAGACCTCGCTCGGCGTGGGGACCAGCTTCGGGTCCCAGACCTCGAGGGCGGTCACCACCCACCAGAAGGCGAGGAAGACGGCGATCGGCAGCAGGGCCCGGCCGACCCGCTTGACCAGGTCAGCCATGGGCGTCGAGGGCCCGCACGTAGCTGGGCGCGTCGTGGACGGCGGGGACGACCGCCACCGGGTCGGCGGCGATGCGGATGCCGGCGTCGTCGTAGCGGCCCAGCGTGTCGAGCGGCGGCGAGTAGACGTGGATGCTCGTCGTGGGCGCGGAGGTGGTGGCCACCAGGTCGTGGGGCACGCCCACGGGGAGGTGGGCGACCGACCCCCGGCCCAGGATCCGTCGCCGGCCGCTGGCCACCACCTCGGCCAGCTCGCCCTCGACCACCACGACCGCACCGGCGGCGTCGCCGTGGTCGTGGAGGTCCACCACCTCGTCGTCGGCCCAGCAGATCACCCACGCCTCGTAGGTCTCGGTCGCCAGCAGGCGGACGGCGCGATGGTCGGCACCGTGGACGGCGTGGGGCCGCCACAGCCCGGGCGCGCCGGCCAGCCCGGCGACGATGTCGACGAGGAGCCCCGCGGGGAGCGGGGACGGGCGGGCGAGGTCGACGACGGCGGTCATCGTCAGCGCGGCTCGTCGCCGCGCAGGGTCACCCGCTGGATCACGCGGTGGGCCGTGCCGAAGTCGCCGACGACCGAGTGCTGGGTGGCCCGGTTGTCCCAGAAGCCGACGTCGCCGGCGCCCCAGTGGTAGCGGACGGTGAACTCGGGGCGGACCGAGTGGGCGTACAGGAAGGCGAGGAGGGCATCGCTCTCGGCCCGCTCCAGGCCGACGATGTGCTTGGTGAAGCCGGGGTTGACGAACAGCGACCGCCGGCCCGTCTCCGGGTGGGTGCGGACGACCGGGTGCTCGGACGGCTCCAGCTCCTTCAGCGTCTCGCCCTCCCACCGGCCCTCGCCGACGAGGTCGAAGACGCCCTGGAACTGGGCGGTGCCGTCGTGGACCGCGGTCAGGCCCGAGAGGAAGTCCTGCAGCGCCGGGCTGAGCGCCTCGAAGGCGGCCTCCTGGTTGGAGAACTCGGTGTCGCCCCCGGCCTCGGGGACCTCGACGGCCCGCAGGATCGAGCCCAGCGGCGGCCGCTTCACGAAGGTGACGTCGGTGTGCCAGGACACCCCGGAGTACCGGGTGCTGACGTCGCCGTAGGCGGCGTAGAGCTCGCGGGTCGCGGTGTAGTCGATCTCGAAGACCTCCGGGTGGCCCTCGACGCCGGGGATCACCGGGTGGCCCTCGGTCGGCTGGCCGAAGCGGGAGGCGAAGGCGATGTGCTCGTCGGGGGTCAGGTGCTGGCCGGGGAAGAAGACGACCTTGCGGTCGAGCCAGACCTGGCGCACGGCGGCGACGGTGGCGTCGTCGATCGTGCGGACGTCGAGGCCGTGGATCACGGTGCCGATGGCGCCGGACAGGGGCTGCAGCTCCAGGGTGGGGAGGTCGGTGGGCGGGTTCTCGAGGAGGGTCACGGCTGGGCCTTTCAGCGTTCAGATGGTGTCGTCGATGCCGAGCTCGGAGAGCAGGCGGGTGCGGAGGGCGAGGAAGCGCTCGTCGCCCCGGGGGCGGGGGTGCTCGAGCCGGACGGGCTCGTCGAGGGAGATGACGCCGTCGGTGAGGACGAGCACCCGGTCGGCGAGCAGCACCGCCTCGTCGACGTCGTGGGTGACGAGGAGGACGGCGGGCCGGTGGCGGCGGCACAGCTCCTGGACCAGGACGTGCATGCGGACGCGGGTCAGGGCGTCGAGGGCGCCGAAGGGCTCGTCGAGCAGCAGCAGCTCGGGCTCCCGGACGAGGGCCCGGGCCAGGGCCGCCCGCTGGGCCTCGCCGCCGGAGAGGGTCTTGGGCCAGTCGCCCTCGTGTCCGGTCAGCCCGACCTCCTGGAGGGCGCGGCGCCCGTCGGCCTCGGCGCTGGGGCCGTGGAGCCCGAGCACCACGTTGTCCAGCACCGAGGCCCACGGGAGGAGGCGCGCGTCCTGGAAGACGACGGCCCGCCGGGCGGGGACGTGGATCGACCCGACCGCCTCGCGGTCGAGCCCGGCGAGGGCCCGCAGCAGCGTGCTCTTGCCCGAGCCGCTCCGGCCCAGCAGGGCGACGAACTCGCCCGGGCGGATGTCGAGGTCGATGCCCTGCAGCACCTCGCGGGCGCCGAAGGTGCGGTGGACGTCGCGGGCGGCGACGGCCAGCCCGGCGGTGCCCGTCGGGACGGGCGGCGTCGTCGGCTTCGGGGTCTTCTCGATCGTCGTCATCGGCCCGGCGCCCAGCGGAGGAGGCGGCGCTCGAGGGCCCGCACGCCGGCGTCGGACAGCAGCCCGAGGACGGCGTAGGTGACCAGCCCGACGACGATGACGTCGGTCTGGAAGAGCGTCTGGGCCCGCAGGATCAGGTAGCCGACGCCGCTGCTGGCGTTGATCTGCTCGGCGAACACGAGCACCAGCCAGGCGATGGCCGAGGCCAACCGGAGCCCGACGAGGAAGCCGGGCAGGGCGTTGGGCAGGACGACCCGGCGGATGCGCTCCCACCGCCCGAGCCCGACCGTGGCGGCCAGCTCCAGGTAGCGGGGGTCGACCGCCCGGATGGCGGCGCTGGTGTTGACGTAGATCGGGAAGGCCACGCCGAGGACGATCAGGGTGACCTTGACGGTCTCGCCCACGCCCAGCCACACGATCAGCAGCGGCTGGAGGGCGATGATCGGGACGAACCGGAGCATCTGCACGGTGGCGTCGAGCAGGTCGTCGCCGAGCCGGGAGAGCCCGGCGATGAGGGCCAGCCCGGCCCCGATCGGGATGCCGATGCCGGCGCCCCACAGGACCCGCTGGAGGCTGGCCCAGAGGGCCTCGGTCAGCGTCCCGTCCCGCACCATGTCGGAGCCGGCGGTGAAGACCGTCGAGGGGCCGGCCAGCGTGTCGGTGTCGAGCCAGCCGACCCGGGCGGCGACCTCCCACAGCCCGACCAGCAGGGCCACGCCGAGGAGGCGCTCGAGGCTGCGGGGGACGCCCCTCCGGCGCCGGCCGCCGGCGACCGGGGCCACCGCCGCGGTCGGTAGGGCGACCAGGTCCACTTCGAGGGCGGTCACGAGCCCTGCTCCTGCTCGACCAGCTCGTTGAACCGGTTGTCGAACTCGGCGGTCACGTCGATCTCCTCGGGGATCTGGCCGGCCTCGACGAAGAGGTCGGCCAGGTGCTGCTGGGCCTCGATCAGCTCGTCGTCGGGGACCGGGTAGAAGGAGGTGGGCCCGCTCTCCTCCCGGAGCTCGGCGGCCCGCTCGGGGGTCAGGCCGTAGAGGTCGGTGAAGACGCCGGCGGCGGCGCTGGGATCGTCCCGCAGGTGCTCGAAGGCCCGGACGAGGCGGGTGATGTAGTCGGCCAGGGCGGCCGAGCGGCCCTCGTCGTCGAGGGTGCCCTGCGTGGCGATCAGGAACGACGAGCGGTCGGTGATGCGGCCGGCCCGGGCGACCTGCTCGGTGCCCTCGTTGCCGGCGATGTAGCCGCTGGTCAGGGGCTCGATCGAGATGCCGAGGTCGGCGCCGCCGCCCTGGAGGGTGGCCGCCACCTGGAGCTGCGAGACGTCGACCGGCGTGATCTCGTCGGGCGCGATGCCGGCCTCGTCGAGCGACTGGAGCAGGACGGCCTCGCCGGCGGTGCCCCGCTGGTAGGCGATGCGCTTGCCCCGCACGTCCTCCCAGCCCTGGACGTCGTCGACGCCGGGGGCGGTGACCAGGCCGTAGAAGCTGGCCTCCTCCGACGCCCAGCCGGCGACGGCCACGATGTCCTGGCCGGCGGCCTGGGCGAAGATCAGCGGGGTGCTGCCGACGAAGCCGATGTCGATGGCGTCGCCCTGGAAGGCCTGGAGCATCGGGGGGCCGCCGACGAAGGTCGCGTACTCGACCTCGTAGGGGTAGTCCTGGTCCTCGCCGGCCAGCTCCAGGATCGTCTTGAGGTAGTCGAGCTGGTCGCCGATGCGCAGCTTCACGCCGTCGGGGATGGTCGCGGCCGTGGTGACGGGGGCGGCGGTGGTGGTCGGGCCCTCGTCGGTGGCGTCGGCCCGGGTGGAGGCGTCGCTGCTGCACGCCGCGCCGACGAGGACGAGGAGGGCGGCGAGGAGGGCGAGGGTTCGATGGCGCAGCACTGTGTGTACTCGATCTTTCCGGTAATTCCGAGTGGACCGGTCGACTTTGCCGGAGAGTACACCTCATCCGCAACCCGACACCCGTCACACCGGGTTCGCGCCGAGACGCGCCGAACGGCGACCCTCAGCGGGCCGCTCGCCCGCTCAGGGTCGCAAGAAGGCCGGGGTCAGGCCTGGTCGGCCTCGGGGATCTCGTCGTCGGCGGCGAGGGCGGTGGTGAGGTCGCCGCGGGCGCGGGAGACGCGGGAGCGGATCGTGCCGACGGGGACGCCGGCGACCTCGGCCGCCTCGGCGTAGCTGAGCCCGAGGACCTGGGTCAGGACGAAGGCGCTGCGGCGGTCGGGGTCGAGATCGTCGAGCAGGGCGGTCAGGTCGACGGCGCCGCCGGCGGGGGCGACGCCCTCGACCCGGGCCGGGTCGGGCTGGCTGACGATCCGCTGCCACAGCCGGCGCTGGCGGCCCCGGCGGCGGATCACGTCGGCGCAGGTCCGCCGGGCGATCGAGAGGAGCCACATCCGGGCCGGGGCGTCGGCCCGGTAGCGGGACAGCGCCGGGATGGCCCGGACGTAGACCTCCTGGGTCACGTCGTCGGCCGACTGCGGGTCGACCAGGTGGGCGCACAGGCGGTGGACATCGGCCTGGGAGGCGCGCACGAACCCGGCCAGTGCCACCTCGTCGCCGTCGCGGGCGTCCAGGGCGAGCCGGGTCAGGGCGTCCACGGCGGGCAGGTTGGCAGATCCCGCCCCCCGCTCCAAGGGCCGAAGGTCCCGAACCGTGTGCGGGTTCGTGCGGATGCGGCGTGTTTTCGCACACAGAACGGGACTCGGGAACGATCCCGGGAACCACTCCCGGGAACGCGACGACCTGGCGATCATGCGCTGCGAGGACTGCCGTGATGCCGCCTCCGCCCGCCTCGACGCCGAGGCGCTGCCGGACGGCCTGACCGATGACGAGGTCGACACCCACCTGGCCACCTGCTCCGACTGCCGGGCCTGGGTCGAGGGGGCCACGACCCTCCACCGGTCGCTGCGGGTCCGTCCCGTCGCCCCGGTCGTCGACCGGACCGAGCAGATCCTCGCCGCCGTGCCCGTGTCGGCCCGGCCCCGCCCGGTGCGCGAGGCCGTCCGCTACGCCCTGCTCGCCATCGGCCTGACCCAGCTGGTCCTGGCCGTCCCCGCCCTGATCCTCGCCGAGGACGCCCAGGCGCCGGTCCACGTGGCCCGGGAGATGGGCGCCTTCGAGCTGGCCCTCGGGGTCGGCATCCTCGCCACCGCCTGGCGCCCCCGCCTCGCCGCCGGCCTCCTCCCCTTCGCCGGGGCCCTGGCCGGCGCCATGCTCCTGACCGCCGGCATCGACGTCGCCCAGGGCCAGGCCGTCGCCCTGACCGAGGCCCACCACGTCCTCGATCTGATCGGCGTCGCCCTCCTGACCCTCCTCCACCCGTCTTCTGGACCGCATCGACGTCACCTGGGGCTGCCGCCCGGCCACCGCCGGCGTCTCGCGGGCGCATGAGAAGGCTCCGCCGCCTCGGCGCCCTCATCCTCGTGGTCGTCCTGGCCCTCCTTCCCGGCAGCCCGGCCGGCGCCCACGCCGAGCTGGTGTCGACGACCCCCGGCGACGGGGCGAGCCTCGACGCCCCGCCCACGAGCGTCGACATCGCCTTCTCCGAGGACGTCTCGACGACGCTCGGCGGCATCCGGGTGCTCGACCGCGACGGCAACCGGGTCGACCGGGGCGACATCGACGACCGGGGCGACACCATCTCCGTCGGCCTGGAGGACCTCGACGACGGGGCCTACATCGTCGCCTGGCGGGTGGTCTCGGCCGACAGCCACCCGATCCACGGCTCGTTCACCTTCACGGTGGGCGACGGGGTCGAGCGGATCGACGACGACCTGGCCGCCTCGCTCCTCGGCGACGACGGCGACGGGCCGTGGAAGGTCGCCGGCGCGGGGATGCGGTTCCTCGGCTACGGCGGCGCCCTCCTCGCCGTCGGCCTGGCCGTCTTCCTCGCCGCCGCCCACGACGGGGGCCCGGAGCGACCGGCCCTCCGGCGGCTGCTGCGGGTCGCCGCGGGGGTCGGCGCGGCCGGGATCCTGCTCGAGCTGCCGGTGCGGGCCGCGCTGGCCACCGGGCTCGGGCCCGACGCCATCACCGAGAGCGGCGTGGCCGGCCAGCTGCTCGGCGACCGGGTGGGCATCGGCATGGCCGTCGCCCTGCTGACGCTGCTGTTCCTGGCCGTCGACGGCGGCGGCGACGCCCTCCTGGCCGGCGGGTCGGTGCTGGCCCTGGGCTCGGCCCTCGCCATCGCCGGCCACACCGCCACCACCAGCCCGCAGGTCCTGGCCATCGCCTCCGACGCCGTCCACGCCGGGGCCGGCGCGGTGTGGTTCGGCGGCGTGGTCGGCGTCCTCGTGGTCGTCACCGCCCGGCGCCGGGCGGGCACGCCGGCCGCCGCCGTCGTCCTCCGCTTCTCGGGGATCGCCGCCGGCGCGCTGGGCGCGGTCACCGTGGGCGGCCTCGCCCTGGGGTGGAGCGAGGTCCGCTCGCTCGACGCCCTCACCTCCACCGCCTACGGCCAGCTGCTGATGGCCAAGGTGGCGATCGTCGGGCTGGTCGCCCTGCTCGGCGCGCTCAACCGCTTCCGCCTCCTCCCGGTGATCGAGGCCCGGGACGCGGCCACCGAGGAGACGGCCGACCGCCCCGCCGTCGCCCGCCTCCTGCACCGGACCCTCGTCGCCGAGGCCGTCCTGCTCGTCGCCGTGATCGGCGTGACCGCCTTCCTCGTCGACATCACCCCGGCCCGCTCGGCGGCCGCCGCCCCCTTCGCCGCCACCGCCCCGCTGGGCGACGGCACCGTCGACATCGACGTCGAGCCCACCCGGGCCGGTCGCACCACCATCCACATCTACGCCTACGACGGCGACGGCCAGCAGCTCGACGTGCCCGAGGGCATCGAGCTGGTCTTCTCGCTGCCGTCCGCGGACGTCACCGGGCTCGAGCGGGTGCCCGACGTGACCGGTCGCGGCCACTGGACCCTGATCGGCGACGACCTGTCGATCGGCGGCACCTGGACCATCGAGGTCGTGGCCCGCGTCTCGCTCTACGAGGAGCAGACCGCGACCTTCACCGTTCCCATCCAACCCTGACCATCCCGACCAAGGACACCACCACCATGCACACCGCCCGACGCCTCGCCCTCGGCCTCCTCGGAGCCGGGGCCCTGGCCCTCGGCCTGGCCGCGCCCGCCGGCGCCCACATCTCGGCCGAAAAGCCGACGGTCCCGGCCGGCGGCTACACCCAGGTGAGCCTCACCGTGCCCCACGGCTGCGAGGAGTCGCCCACCAGCAAGATCGCCGTGGAGATCCCCGAGTCCATCCTCAACGCCGCCCCGCAGGTCGTCGCCGGGTGGGACGCCGAGGCCACCGAGACCGAGCTGGCCGAGCCGGTCGAGTCGGCCCACGGCGACCCCGTGACCGAGCGGGTCTCGGAGATCAGCTGGACCGCGCAGGCCGGCAACGAGCTCCCGCCGCACTTCCGCGAGGTCTTCACCATCGGCTTCCAGGCCCCCGAGGAGGTCGGCGAGCGGCTGTTCTTCAAGATCATCCAGACCTGCACCGAGGGTGAGACGGCCTGGATCGAGGAGATGGCCGAGGGCGACGAGGAGCCCGAGCACCCGGCGCCCTTCGTCGACGTGGCCGCGGCCGAGGCCGATGGCCACGGCGGCGGTGCCGAGGAGGCGACCGAGACCACCGAGGCCGCCGACGGCGGGACCGACGAGGCCGCCGCCGCCCCGGTGAGCGCCAGCTCCGACTCCGACGACGGCGGCTCGTCCGACGGCCTGGCCATCGCCGGCCTCGTCCTCGGCGCCCTGGGCCTGGCCGCCGGTGGCGCCGCCCTGGTCAAGACCCGCTCGGCGTCCTGAGCGAGGCCTCCTGACCCTCAGCCCGTGAGCTCCGCCACCACGGCGGCCAGGACGTCCAGGTGGGCGTCGACGTCGGCCGCCGTGGTGGTCGGGGCCATCAGGGCCATGTTGTGGAACGGGGTGAGGAGGATCCCCCGGTTCAGCAGGTACAGGTGGAGGAGGTCCTCCAGCTCGACGTCGGTGGCGGCGTGCGACTCGCCCCCGTTCCGGGGCGCCGGGGCGGTGAACCGGTACTCCGAGCGGGCGCCCAGCCGGGCCACCGACCAGGGCAGCCCGTGCTCGTCGATCAGGGCCTGGACGCCCTCGGTGTAGCGGGTGGCCGTGGCCGTCATGGTGGCGAAGGCGGCCGGCGTCAGGACCTCGGCCAGCGTGGCCCGGGCCGCGGCCAGCGACAGGGCGTTGCCGGCCAGCGTGCCGCCCACACCGCCCGTGTCGACCAGGTCGAGCTCGGCCCGGGCCTCGACCAGGCCCCGCACCGCGTCGCTCAGCCCGTAGGCGCCGATGGGCACGCCGCCGCCGATCGCCTTGCCCAGCGTGACCACGTCGGGCTCCAGCCCCCACGCCGCGGTGCAGCCGCCGGGCCCGGCCGACAGGGTGTGGGTCTCGTCGACGATCAGCAGGCTGCCGGCCGCGGTGGCCGCCGCCCGCACGCCCTCGAGGTAGCCGTCCTCGGGCAGGACGATGCCCATGTTGGTGAGGGCCGGCTCGATCAGCACGGCGGCCACGTCGCCGTGGGCCAGCGCTTCCTCCAGGCCGGGCAGGTCGTTGTACTCGACGACCCGGGTCGTCTCGGTGACGTCCCACGGCGCACCGACCCCGCCGGGCCGGGGCGCGGCCCGCCCGTCGGACCCCAGGACCACGAACGTCTCGTCGACGCTGCCGTGGTAGCACCAGCTGTGGACCAGGATCCGCGGCCGGCCGGTGACGGCCCGGGCCAGGCGGATCGCCCACCGGTTGGCGTCGGTGGCGGTGAGCGAGAAGCTCCACGTCGGGAGGCCGAAGCGACCGGCCAGCTCGGCGGCCACGGCGGCGGCGTCCTCGGTCGGCATCATCGTCGTGGCCCCGCCGGCCTCGGCGTAGCGGCGCTGGACGGCGGCGACGGTGGCCGGCGGCGAGTGGCCGGCCATGGCGCCGGTGTCGCCCAGGCAGAAGTCGACCAGCTCGTGGCCGTCGACGTCGACGAGCCGGTTCCCGTGGGCCTCGGCGAAGGCGAGCGGGAAGCCCCCGGCCGCCTTGGCCATCCACGTCATCGGCACCCCGCCGAACAGGTGCGCCCGGCCCGCCTCGGCCACGGCGAGCGAGCGCGGGTTGCGCTCGGCGTAGGTCTGCCGCTCGGCGGCGAGCAGCGTGGCGATCCGACCCCGGTCGATCATGGGCGGACGGTAGCGCCGTCAGAGCCGGCGGCGGACCGACCAGAGGGCCGGGAAGCTGGGGGCGAACAAGGTGCTGCGGAGGTAGCCGGCGCCGGACGAGCCACCGGTGCCGAGGCGGTCGCCGATCGTGCGCTCGACCATCTTCACGTGCCGGTAGCGCCACTCCTGCAGGCCCTCGTCGAGGTCGACGAGCCGCTCGGCGACCTGGGCGGCGCCGCCGTCGGCCTCGTACACGGCGACGAGGAGGTCGTCGACGTCGGCACCGGGCGTGGAGGCGTGGCCCTGGGTGGCGAGGTAGGCGAGGAAGGACGTCCACAGCGGGTCGCCGAGGACGGCCTCCAGCTCGCGGAACTGGGCGCTCTGGAAGCCGCTGGCCGTGTCGAGCCGGGCCCGGAAGCCGGTGAACTGCCGGGGCGTCATCGTCTCCAGCACGTCGATCTGGGCCACCGCCACCTTGAGCACGGTGAGGATCCGCCGCAGCGTGTGGAGCGCCGGCGACGTGTCCCCCGCCTCCAGGGCCACCCGCAGGTGGGCCAGCTCGTGGAGGAGCTGCTTGAACCACAGCTCGTAGACCTGGTGGACGACGATGAACAGCAGCTCGTCGTGCTCGTCGGAGCGGGGCCGCTGGGCGGCCAGGACCTCGTCGAGGGCCAGGTAGGCGGCGTAGGTGACGGCGGGCGGCTCCTCGCTCACCCGGTCCGGTCTACCCCGCCCGCACCTACCCCGCCGGGCGGACCCACGTGCGGTGGCGGAGAGCCGTCGAGCCGGCGGTCCAGGTCGGGCCGAGCTGGACGAGGCCCTGGCCGTCGGTGGCCACGCCCACGCTGCAGCCGAGGACGGTCGACGGCGCACCGATGACGATGGCGAACCGCGAGCCGGCGGTGACCGGGACGGGCGCCGACAGGGCCATCCGGATCAGCCCGGTGACCGGGTCGTACTCGCCGATCGGGTCGGCCCGGGCCAGGAGCGCCCCGGTCGGGCTGTCGCCGCTGAGGGCCTTGATCGAGATGATCGGGTCCTGCGAGCCGGGCGGACCGGGCCCACCGCCGAGACAGACGACCTCGAGCTCCACCGCCTCCAGGGTGCCGGTGATGCCGGCCGTGACGACCTGCGCCGCGGCCGGGTACGGGCCCGACGGCTGGATGAAGAGCATGTCCTCGGCTCGGGTGAGCGCCTCCCGGTCGAGGGTCGGCACCGGCTCGGGTCCGAACCGCTGCGCGACGAGCTCGCTGGGCGCCTCCGCCCACGCCGGGCCGGCGGGCAGGATCGCCCGGACCTGGTGGACGCCGTCCGGCAGGCGGGGCTTCCACGTGGCCACGCCGTCGACGATCGGCACGGTCCGGACGACCCCGGCGGTCTTGAAGGTGAGGCTCCCCGTGGGCACGGCGGTGGCCGGCGGCACCGGGGCGACCCGGGCGGTGAAGCGGCCGACGGTGCCCGAGGCGACGACCGTCCGGGTCGATCGCAGGGTGACGGCGCCGCGGGCCGGGTCGACCCGCACGGCGATCGGCTCGGAGGTGCTGGGCGGGTAGCGCCGGTCGCCCGAGTAGGTGGCCACGATCGTGTGCCGGCCGGGCGGGAGGCTGCGGCGGGCGACGGTGACGGTCCCGACGGGGACGGCACCGGCCTTGAGGGTGGCGGTGGCGACGGTGAGGGTGCCGTCGGCGACGAAGGTGATCGTGCCGGTCGGCTTGGCCGTGAGCGACCGGGGCACGACGGCGGTCATCGTCAGGGCCTCCGACCACACGACGCTCCCGTCGGCGATCCTCAGCTCGACCCCCGTCGGGGCCGCCTCGGCCCGGGCGCCCGACGCCAGCCCCACCACCGCCGCCAGCACGGCCAGCCCCACCAGGATCCTCCGCATGGCGGCAGTGAACCGCCCCGGGGAACTTCTGTCAACTACTCCGACAGAAGTTCTACGACGGGTCGAGGACGAAGAGCGGGATGGTCCGCTCGGTCGCGGCCTGGTAGGCGTCGTAGTCGGGCCAGACGGCGACGGCCCGGGCCCACCAGGCGGCCTTCTCGTCGCCCTCGACCTCGCGCACGGCGAAGTCCTTCACCTCGGGCCCGTCCTGGAGCCGGGCGACCGGGTGGGCCCGCACGTTGTGGACCCACTGCGGATGGGTTGGCGCCCCGCCCATCGAGCCGATCACGGCGTAGGAGCCCTCGCCGTCGGCCACCCGGACCAGCGGGGTCTTGCGGACGCTGCCCGAGCGGGCGCCGAGGGTCCACAGCACGATCCACTGGTCGCCGACCAGCTCGCTGGGCTCGGTCCCGCCGGTGGCCTCGTAGCGCTCCACCTCCGCAGCGATCGGCCCCCACGGGCTGGGCTCGTAGGGGCCGTCGAAGCGACTGTCCGTCATGGAGCCCGAGAGGGGAATCGAACCCCTGACCTATTCATTACGAGTGAATCGCTCTGCCGACTGAGCTACTCGGGCGAAGGGCGAGAACCCTAGCCCCCGGACGCCCCCGCGAGCAGGCGCGATCGGAACAGATCCAGGACCTGGTCGAGCGCGTCCCGGGTGGGCTGTCCGACCTCGTCCTGCAGGTCGTCGGTCAGCACCGAGTGGGCCTTGGCCGCATGGCCCCACGGGTTGCCCTCGGACGAGTCGATCTCGACGCCGACGAAGCGATCGCCCAGCACCCGGCGCAGGGTGGCGAACCGCTCGCCCGGGGCCAGGGCGTCGCCGGTGAACCGCAGCCCGAGCACGGTGAGGTCCCGGGCCGCGCACGTCTCGACCATGGCCTCGAGGTCCTCCGGGGACAGCCCGAGGTCGGCCTTGGCCTTCTTCGTCGTGCTGAACGGGACCGACGGCTGCGACAGGACGGGGGCGAGGACCGGGGCGTCGGCGATCATGCCGAGGGCGAAGCCGCCGGTGAAGCACATGCCGACGACGCCGATGCCGGGCCCGGGGCACTCCGCGTCGAGCCGGCGGCCGTACGCCCGCAGCCAGCCCATGATCGGCGACGTCCGGCCGGTGGCCAGGACGGTGAACTCCCGGGACACGCAGGCCGGGACCAGGCTGGTGAGCATGTCGGGCAGCGCCGAGCGCATCCCCGACCGGAACGGGTCGCGGCCGGGCACGCCGAACAGGTGCGGCAGGGCGACCGTGCAGCCCAGGTCGACCACCCGGCGGGCGAAGCGGATGACCTCGGGCGTGATGCCGGGCATCTCGGCGATGACGACCACGCCGGGGCCCGAGCCGGCCCGGTAGACGGTGCGGGTGGTGCCCTCGTGGGTGAACGTGGTCCGCTCGAACCCGTCCAGCTCGACGTCGGTCGGTGCCATGGCGGGCGACCCTAGGCCGCGGCCCGGTCCGTCCGAGGCTGCACGCAACCACGTGTCGGCGCGAGACTTCCGTCACTCGGACCTGCAGGACGGGTGATGGAGACCTCGGCGAGCACACCCGGCACCCCCGGCACCCCCGCGACAGGGTCGATCCTCGGCGCCCCGGCACTGGACTCCCTGCGGTCGCGGCTGTTCTCCCTGTCCGACACGGCGATGGCCATCGTCGGCCCCGACCGGGTCGTGGTCGAGGTCAACCCGGCCCTCTGCGCCGTCCTGGCCGCCGGCCCCGAGGACATCGAGGGCCGGCCCCTGCTCGACCTGGTCCAGCCCGAGCACCGCGCCCTGACCGCCGAGTGGCTCGACCGCTGCGCCGAGGGCGACACGGCGCCGATCCGGGTCGAGTCGCACGTCGGCCGGCCCGGGCGCCGGCGCTGGTTCACCACCGACGGCCACGCCGTGACCGACGCCGACGGCGCCCTGGCCGGCTTCCTGATCACGATCGACGAGTCGACCGCCACCCGCCGGCTGACCGGCGCCCTGGCCTCGGCCCAGGTCGACATGGCCAGCCTGGTCGAGCGGATGCCGGTCGCCGTGGTCCGGCTGGGCGCCGACGACGCGGTCACGCTCTGGAACCCCGCCGCCGAGGACATGCTGGGCTGGCTGGCCGACGAGGTCCTGGGCGGGCCGATCCCCGGGCTGGCCGACGGCGGCCGCGACCTGCGGGCCCGCACCATCGCCGGCGAGCCGCTCGAGGGGATCCACGTCACCGGCGAGGACGCCACCGGCCACCCCGTCGACCTCCGGGCCTGGACCACGGCCACCGACACCGCCGAGCGCCCCGACGTCGAGCCCGAGGTGCTGGTGCTGCTGGTCGACATCACCGAGCAGGTGGAGACCGATCGGGTGGTCCGGGCCAGCGAGCACCGCTGGCGGACCCTCCTCCAGAACATCTCCGACACGGTGACGGTGCTGGGGCCCGACGGGAACGTCGTCAGCACCACCGGGCAGCTCGCCCCGACGCTCGGGTACCCGGCCGAGGCCTGGCTGGGCCACTCGGTCGGCGAGCTGATGCACCCCGACGACGTGGCCCGGCTGACCCCGCTGGTGCAGCAGGTGCTGGCCGAGCCCGGCCGGCTGATCACCGCCGAGGCCCGGCTGCTGAACCGGGACGGGTCGTGGATCGACGTGCGCACCGACGTGGTCAACCTGCTCGACGACCCGACCGTCGGCGGCGTGGTCCTGACGACGCGCGACATCACCGACCAGAAGCGGGCCGAGGCCCTCGTCGCCGGCCAGACCGCCATCCTCGAGCTGATCGCCGGCGCCACCCCGCTCGACGACGTGCTGGAGGCCATCGCCGCCATGGTCGAGGACCACGACGACGGCGCCCAGGTGGCGGTGGCGCTGGTCGACGGGCCCCGGCTGCGGCCCCGCGCCCGCCACGGCCGTGGCCCCGGACCGCTGCTGCGGGCCGCCCTGGGCGAGGTCGAGGTCACGCCGCTGCTGCACCGCACGCAGGGCGCCGGGCACGGGGCGGTGGTGGTGCGCCACGTCGACGAGGCCGACGTCTCCGCGGTGATGCGCCCGGCGCTGGTCGCGGCGGGGATGCAGACGGTGTGGTGGGCCCAGGTCGTCCCGGCCGACAGCGACCTGGCGGCGGCCGCCCTGGTGTCGTTCCACGCCGACCGCCGGCCCCCCTCGCCCCACGCCCTCCGGGCCGCCGAGCTGGGCTGCACCCTCGTCGCCATCGCCCTCGAGCGCCACGCCGCCGTCACCGAGCTGGCCCACCGGGCGCTGCACGACACCCTGACCGGCCTCCCCAACCGGACCCTCCTCCTCGACCGGCTCCAGACCGCCCTCGACCGGGCGACCCGCACCGGGGCCGAGGTCGGCGTGGTCTACGTCGACCTCGACCGGTTCAAGCTGGTCAACGACACCTACGGCCTGGTCGCCGGCGACCGGGTCCTGGCCGAGGTGGCCGACCGCCTCCGTCGGGCCACCCGGCCCGACGACACCATCGCCCGGGTCGGCGCCGACGAGTTCGTCGTGGTGTGCGTCCGCACCGGGCCGGGCTCCACCGTCGTGGCCCTGGCCGAGCGGTTGCGGGACGCCATGGCCGAGCCGATCGTCCACGAGCGGGGCGAGCTGGTCGTCACGGCCAGCCTGGGCCTGGCCCTGAGCGGTCCGGGCGTCGATGCCGCCGCCCTGCTGCGCCAGGCCGACGCGGCGATGCTCGGGGCCAAGCAGCGGGGCCGCGACCGGGTCGAGATGTACGACCCGGCCCGGCAGTCGACCGCCCGGGACCGGCTCAGCCTGGCCGCCGACCTGCGCCGGGCCCTCGATCTCGACCAGCTCCGGCTGGAGTACCAGCCGATCGTCGACCTGGCCACCGGGCGCATCGTCGGGGCCGAGGCGCTGTGCCGCTGGGACCACCCCGGTCGCGGGCCGGTGCCGCCCGACGAGTTCATCCCGGTGGCCGAGGAGTCGGGCGTGATCCGCTCGATCGGGGCGTGGGTCCTCGACACCGCCCTCTCGGACCTGGCCCCCCTCGTGCACCCCGGGCCCGGGGCGGTGCCCGGTGCGTTCGAGGTCGCCGTCAACCTCTCGGCCCGGCAGCTCGACGAACCCGGCCTGGTCGCCATGGTCGCCGAGGCCCTCGACACCCACGGCTGGTCCCCCGAGGACCTCTGCCTGGAGCTGACCGAGACGGCGCTGACCGACGACCTCGACCTGGCCTCGACCGCCCTGCTCGCCATCCGGGCCACGGGCGTCCGCATCGCCGTCGACGACTTCGGCACCGGCTACTCGTCGCTCACCCACCTCCAGCGGCTCCCGATCGACACGATCAAGGTCGACCGCTCCTTCGTGCGGGGCCTGGGCGAGGTCGGGTCGGCCGACCGGGCGAACATCGTCACCGCCGTCGTCGGCATCGCCGAGGCCATGGGGCTCGACGCGGTGGCCGAGGGCATCGAGACCGACGCCCAGCTCGCCGCCCTGCGGGGCCTGGCCTGCGCCCGGGGCCAGGGCTACCTGTTCTCGGAGCCGGTGCCGCCGGTCGTGCTCCTGCACCTCGTCCGCGAGGGCATCACCTACGGCTAGCGACTCGGATGGTGCCAGGCACCCTCCGAGTCATCCGGGAGGCAGCGTCACCGGCGGCTAGCGCCGCCGGCCGCTCGGCAGGTCCAGCAGGAGGGCCTGGAGCAGAAGCTCCTCGGTGGGGTTGCGGACCAGGGCGTCGATGGCCAGCCAGATGCGGTCGAGGGCGGCGGCGGCATCATCGACGGCGATGCCGGCCGGGGCGTCGGGGGCGCCGACGACGACGGCCCGGTAGGCGTGGGCCAGCTCGGCCAGGCCCATCCTCAGCTCGTCGGTGCGGAGCCGGCGGAGCTGGCGCTTGTGGCGCTCGTCGAGCACCCGGGCGCCCGACCCCCGCTGGCCGTAGCGCTCGATCCGCTCGTTGAGGGCCTCGACCTCCTGGGCCTGCTGGGCCTGGAGCGGGCCGGCGGCGTCGTCGTTGTCGGCCCGGCGCTCGGCGACGATCTCGGCCACCACCGCGCCGGTGCCGTCGAGCCGGGTCGGGATGGCGCCCCAGG
>JBQGCF010000335.1:0-8630 GCA_052038315.1 Iamia sp. | reverse complement strand
GCTACCTGGGCCTGAGGACCGCCCAGCTCGACCCCCCCCCCCCCCCCCCCCCCCCCGCGCGCGCCGGGGGGCGGCCGGCGGGGGGGACGCCGCCCGTCGTGGTGGCGAGGACGGCCTCGCGGGCGGCGGAACGGGCGTGCTCGAAGAAGTCGGGGGCGAGGCAGACGAGCAGGGTGCGGCCGTCGTCGCCGCCGAGCATGCAGGCGAAGGCGCCGTGGCCCTCGGGGGCGGCGATCTCGTCGACGATCTCGCCGCCCGGGGCGACCCGGATCACCCGGGCGCCGATGGCGTCGGCGCACCAGATGTGGCCCTCGGCGTCGAGCCCGCAGCCGTCGGGGCCGACGGTGACGGCGCCGAGGGTCTCGGCGAAGGACCCCATCGCCGGGGTCGGGGCGATCTGGGCGTGCACCCGGCGGTCCGACAGCGAGCCGTCCTCGCCGATCGTGAAGGCGGTGTAGCGGCACCCCATCGTCTCGCCGACGATCAGCGTCGAGCCGTCCTCCGTGATCACCGAGCCGTTGGGGAAGTGGAGCCCCTCGGCCCCGATGACGACGTCGCCGTACGGGGTGACGTGGTAGATCGGCGACGGCTGCGGGTCCTGGCCCGACATCAGGTCGAAGCCGAAGCTGCCCACGTAGGCGTGGCCGGTGGCCGACACGACCATGTCGTTGAGCGGGCCCTGCACGTCGAGGCCGGTGAGGTCGGCGTGGACCTCGGTCGACCCGTCGGCGGCCACCTTCAGGATCTGGTGGTCCTTCATGGCCACGGCGATCAGCGTCCCGTCGGGCAGCCACCCGAGGCCCGAGGGCTGGCCCGGGACCTCGGCGACCTGGGTCTCGGTGCCGTCGGGGGTGACGGTGAAGATGCCGTGGCGGTAGAAGTCGGACACCCACCAGCGGTCGTCGTGCCAGCGCGGCCCCTCGAAGAAGCAGCCGCCGTCGGAGAGGGTGGTGAGGGTCCGATCGCTCATGCCGGCGAACCTAGGCCGGGTCGCCGCTCCGTGCTCGGCGCCGCCGGACGACCACCGCCACGATGGCGACGGCCACCAGGCCCAGCCCGATCGCCCACCCCAGCAGGACGGGGAGGAGCTTCTCGCCCCGGATCGTGTTGCCGTGGTCACCCGCCCCGACCCGGTCGTCGGTCGCGACCCGGTCGGGTGGTCGGCCCTCGCCCAGGGCGGCGGCCTCGGCGACGGAGCGCTGGCCGCCGCAGCTGTTGACCACCAGCTCGCCGGGCTCGGCGAAGTCGTTGGCCGGTGACGACGTCGCCTCGTGGAGGAGGAACAGCGCCTCGGTGCCCACCGCCGGGTCGATCCCGCAGGCCGGCCCCTGGGCGTGGGTGACGACCAGCTGCTCGGCGTCCACCGAGCCGGCGAACACCTCGTCGACGGCGACGACGATCTCGCGCCGCATCATGTCGATGCCCTCGTTGCCGGTGACCTCGCCGGTGAAGGCGGCGGCGGACCCGTCGATCGCCTCCTCGACCGGGCTCGACTCGACGCACGAGCACGCCGCCGCCGGGCTCGCCGGCGCCAGCACCACCAGCCCGACGGCGAGGATCACCGCCAGCAGGAACCCCTCCCCCCGGCGCATCAGAAGCCCCGCAGGGGGAGCTCCGGCGGGCGCTGGAGCCAGGCACGTCCGCCGACCCCGCCCCGCCACCCCAGCGGGACGTCGGCGGCCGTGCCTTCCCGCTGGGAGCCTGACGGCCGTGAGGACGCCTGGTCGTGCCGGACCGCCATCAGAAGCCCCGCAGGGGAAGCTCGGGCGGGCGCTGGAGCCAGGCGTCCTCGGGGTAGGCGGCGGTGCCGTCGATCAGGTGGAGGCTGTAGGCCTGGCGGGACCGGTCCGAGCGGTTGGGGCCGGACCAGTGGGGGAGCAGGCCGTGGAGCACGACGAGGGTGCCGGCCTCGACCTCCAGCGGCACCAGCGGGCCGTCGGGCCCGGGCGGCGGCATCGGGGTGGGGTCCAGCTCGGTGAAGGTGGTGCCGTCGGCGTCGCTCGCCCCGGCCCGGCTGAACACCTGGCGCAGCGGGCCACGGTGCCCGCCGGGCTCGGCCCAGAGGCAGCCGTTGTCGAGGGTGGCGTCCTCCAGGGCGACCCACAGGCCCATGACCGACTGGGGCGCGGTGGGGAGGAAGGTGGCGTCCTGGTGGCAGGTCACCTCGCCGCCGATGCGGGGCTGCTTGAAGATGTGCATCGACTGGAGCAGCAGGGGGTCGGCCGGTCCCAGGGCGGCGACGACGGTGGCGAAGACGTCGGACCGGGCGAAGCGGTCGTAGGTGTCGTCCAGGTCGTGCTGGGCGTGGCCGATCTTGTTGATCGCCCGGTCGAGGGGCACGGCCAGCTCGCCGTCGGCGTCGAAGGCCTCCTCCTCGAAGAAGCAGCGGATGGCGGCGCCGGAGGAGAGGAACCACTCGTCGGAGGTGCGGGTCTGCTCGTGGGTGGAGAAGATCGACACCGGGTCGTCGGCCGCCTCGGCCACGATCTCCCCGGCCCGGGCCATCAGCTCCTGGCCGGCAGCGGGTGTCACGGCCCCCGGCACGACGAGGTAGCCGTCGCGCTCGTAGGCCTCTCGGGAGATCACCATGTCCACCCTCGGAGGCTACGGGGTAGGTCACCCCCCGAGCCGTTCGGGAACCTCACCCCCGCCCGGGCCCGTCCCACCACCCATGCGCCATCGGATCGCCCCCCTCCTCGTCGGCCTGGCCCTCGTCCTCACCGCCTGCGGCGACGGCGGTGACGGGGAGACGACGACGTCGCCCTCGACGACGACCACGCCGGACGGAGGGGACGTCAGCCGCCGGGACGTCCTCGACGCCGAGGTCCTGGCCCTGGCCGAGGGGGATCCGCCGGCCGGTGGCGACGAGGACGAGGTGCGGGTGCTCGACCCCGACGATCCCGACGCCGCCGCCGAGCTGTTCGTCGAGGCCGAGCGGGACGAGGTGCGGGCCGCGGTCGGGGGCGCGGACGTCGACGGCCGCACCTTGCTCGGCGGGGTGATCCACGTCGGCTGCTTCCCGGCGGGGGAGGTGGTGGTGGCCGTGGTCGAAGGGGAGCTGTCGCTCGACGCCGACCGCCTCGACCCGCAGGAGGGCGAGGTCGAGTGCTACCGGGCCGTCGTCACCGCCGCCGTGGTGTCGGTGCGCACCGCGGACCTGCCCGCCGGCCTCCCGACCGAGCCGACGGTGGACCCGGGCCCGTCGGGCGCCCTGCCCGGCGAGCTGGCCCTCCTCGAGGAGATCCCGTACCAGGAGGACGACGCTCCCGGGCCGGGCCTGGTGCGGGACCGGGTCGACCTGGAGGCGGTCCTCGCCCGCTACGGGCTGGAGGAGCCGGACCGGGCGCTGCTCGGCCGGGTCGAGACGGGCGACGAGGTCCTGGTGGCCGGGGTCGTCGGCGGGGGCTGCGCCCTCCCGGACGACGTGCGGGTCGGGCGGGTCGGCGGCGACCTGTCGCTCGTCGAGGAGGACGACCCGGAGGGTCCGGACCTCGACTGCGACGCCGTCGTCCACGGCCTGGCCCTGGTGGCCATCGCCGCCGAGGACGTCGGTGACGCGGCGACGGTCCAGGGCGACCCGGTCGACGGACCGACCGGCGTCGGCGTGATCGCATCGGTCGAGCCGGTCGAGGTCGGCACCGACCCGAGCGCCGAGCGGGGCGAGGACGGACGGCTCACCTTCGTCGTCGAGGCCTGTGCCCCCGACACCGCCGAGCTGGTGGCCGACCTCGCCGCCGGCACCGTCCGGGCCGAGGCCCAGCAGGAGGGCTTCGTCGCCTGCGACGCCTACAGCCCCTACGAGGTCGTCGCCGACCTGCTCCCCGCCTACGCCGACCTGGAGCCGGTGGTCGGCTAACGGTCGCGGCGGGCGTCCAGGTCGGCGGGGCGGAAGGCGCCGGGGAGGAGCTCGCCGAGGGTGACGGTGCCGGTGCCGGTGTCGATCACCATGTCGACATCGGCGAACTCGGAGAGGACCTGGCGGCACCGGCCGCACGGGGCCAGGTACTCGCCGTCCCCGGCCACCACGGCCAGGGCGACGATGCGCCCGCCCCCCGAGGCGGCCAGGGCCGAGGCCACGCCGTTCTCGGCGCAGGTGGTGAGCCCGATGCTGGCGTTCTCGACGTTGCAGCCGACGACCACCCGGCCGTCGTCGACCAGGGCGGCCGCCCCGACCCGCACCCCCGAGTAGGGGGCGTAGGCCCGCTCGGCCACCGCCCGGGCCCGGGCCCGGAGGTCGTCCCAGTCGACGGTCGGCCCGTCAGCCACCACGCATCATCCCGATCGTCCGCGCCGGTAGGGCGCGCCGTCGGCCGCCGGTGGGCGCAGCCGCTGGGAGGCGAAGGTCAGCACCAGCAGCGTGGTGAGGTGGGGGAGGAAGACGATGATCTCGTTGGGCAGCTCGTCGATCGCCTCGAACCAGATGTAGGCGGCGGCGCCCCCGACCACGGCGAGGACGGCCGAGCGCCAGCGCCGGGTGATCAGGGCCCGCACCACCAGGGCGATCGAGCCCAGGGCGACGACGAGCAGCAGCGAGTGCGTGGTCTCGCCGCTCTGCAGCGACAGCGTGTCGGTGAAGCCGAACAGCCCGGCCCCCATGGCCAGCCCGCCCGGTCGCCAGTTGCCGAAGATCATGGCGGCCAGGCCGATGTAGCCCCGGCCGTTGGTCTGCCCCGCCCGGTACTGGTTGGCGAACAGGTAGACGAGGGAGACGCCGCCCAGCCCGGCCAGGCCGCCGGACACCACCGTGGCCACGACCTTCATCAGGTAGACGTTGACGCCCAGCGACTCGGCCGCCACCGGGTCCTCGCCGCAGGCCCGCAGCCGCAGCCCGAACTTGGTCTGCCACAGGATCAGCCAGCTGAGGGGGAAGGCGAGCACACCGAGGACGACGATCCACGAGACCTCGGCGGTCAGCCCCTCGACGATCCGGCCCAGCTCCGAGATGCCGAAGCGCTCCTGCTCGTCGAGGTAGGCGGTGGCGTCGATCAGGCACAGGGCGGCGACCACGCCCAGCAGCACCAGCGCGCCGGGGCGGACGAAGCCGGGCAGGGGCCCGTCGTCGCCCAACGGGCCCTTCCGTCGCAGCACCACGCCGACGACCACCATGGCCACCAGGGCGATCACCAGCCACGTCATCAGCGAGGGCCCGGTGAGGCGGACGCCGATGACGTCGTGGAGCCCGGGCACCCGGACCGACCCGACCACGCCGGGGAGGCGCGGCGACTGGTTGGTGGACCCGAACCAGTCGAGGTTGAGGAACTGGGTGACGCCGGCCCCGAGGATGTTGATGGCCACGCCGGAGACGATGTGGTCGACGCCGAAGCCGACGGTGGCGATGGCGTGGACCAGCCCGCCGACCGCGCCGCCGGCCACGCCGATGATCAGGCCCTGCCAGGGCCCGAACTCGATGCAGCCCCACGCCCCGAAGAACGTGCCCATGATCATCATGCCCTCGAGGCCGATGTTGACGATCCCGGCCCGCTCGGCCCAGAGGCCGCCCAGCCCGGCCAGGGCGATGGGGATGGTGAGCTGCAGGGCCGAGTCCCACGTGTTGGCCGAGGTGAGCCGGCCCTCGTCGGTGATCTGCTCGGCGGCGGTGAGGATGACGACCAGCACGCCGGCGTAGAGGGCGAAGCGGAGCGAGGCGGGGAGCCGCGACAGCGGGTCGCGGCGCCGGCTCGACGTGTCGGCCTCGACCGCCAGGGTGTCGGCGGCGGTGAGGTTCGGGTCGACGACGGTCATGCTCCCACCCCCGCGGGCGCCGGCTCGGTCTGTCTGGCGATGGCCGCCGCCTCGTAGCGCTGGCCGAGCCGCTGGACGACCTCGTAGGCGACCACGACCGAGAGGACGATGATGCCCTGGACGATCGTGGTGATCTCCCGGGGCAGCTCGGCGCCGGCCAGCGGGGTGCGGGCCACGTCGATGAACGACCACAGCAGGGCGCCGAGGGCGATGCCGACCGGGTTGTTCCGGCCCAGCAGGGCGATGGCGATGCCGGTGAAGCCGAGGCCCGAGAGGAAGCTCTCCTCGGTGTAGGAGTACGGGCTGCCGAGGATGGTGGACAGCCCGACCAGCCCGGCGATGGCCCCGCTGATCAGCATGGCGATCACCGTCATGCGCTTGGCGTCGACGCCCGACGCCCGGGCGGCGTGGGGGTTGGCGCCGGAGGCCCGCAGGTCGAAGCCGAAGCGGCTGCGCCAGATCAGCACCCAGTAGGCCAGGCCGACCAGGGCGGCGATGACGATGAAGGCGTTGAGCCGGGCCCCGCCGTGGTTGCCGAGGAAGTCGAGCACCGGGAGCCGGCCGCCCTTCGGGATCACCTCGGTGCGGATGGCGAAGCTCTTGTCGTCGGCCTCGAAGTAGCGGGTGAGGAGGAACGGCGTGAGCCCGAGGGCGATGGCGTTGAGCATGATCGTGGCGATCACCTCGCTCACGCCCCGGTAGGCCCGCAGCACGCCGGCGATCCCGGCCCACGCCCCGCCGACGAGCATGGCCACCGCCAGCACGCCGACCAGCCGCAGCGGCCCCGGGAGGGGGAGGGCGGCGCCGGCCGCGGCGGCGACCACGCCGGCCAGCCGGTACTGGCCCTCGACGCCGATGTTGAACAGGTTCATCTTGAACCCGATGGCCACGGCCACGCCGGAGACGTAGTAGGGCCCGGCCCGGTTCAGGGTCTTGATGATCTCCCGCATGCTGGTGATCTGGTCGACCATCACCTCGAGCACGTCGCCGACCGAGTTCCCGCTCAGGACGAGGACGAGGATCGAGGCCAGCAGGGCGAACAGGATCGCCAGCAGCGGGGCGGCCAGCGTGAGGAACAGGCGCGAGCCCTTCACGACGGCTCTCCCTTCGTGAGGTCGGGCCCGCCGGTGCGGTCGGTGCCGATGGGCGTCGCCCCCTCGATCGTGGTGGTCGGGGCCACCTTGGCGAGCGGGTCGGCCGCCTGGACCTCGGCGGCCACCGCGTCGATGTCGAGCTCACCGCCCCCGGCCGGGTCGGTGCCGGTCATGTAGCAACCGAGGGCGTCGAGCGTGGTGCCGGACGGGTCGAGGCGGGCGACCATGCGGCCGCCGTAGAGCACGACGAGGGTGTCGGACAGGCCGACCAGCTCGTCCAGGTCGGCCGAGATCAGCAGCACGGCCAGCCCGGCCGAGCGGGCCTTGCGCAGCTCCTCCCAGATGGCGGCCTGGGCGCCGACGTCGACGCCACGGGTGGGGTGGGCGGCCACGAGGACCTGCGGCTCGGACGTGAGCTCGCGGCCCATGATCAGCTTCTGCTGGTTGCCACCGGAGAGGGCGCCGGCCCGGACGTCGATGCCCGGGGTGAGCACGCCGTAGGTCTCGACGATCTCGGCGGTGCGGCGCTGGGCCCCGGCCCGGTCGATGAAGCCGCCGGACACGAAGGGCTTGCGGGTCTGCTGGCCGAGGGCGGCGTTCTCCCAGAGCGGGGCGTCGAGCAGGAGGCCGTCGCGGTGGCGGTCCTCGGGCACGCAGGCCAGGCCCTGCTCCCGACGGTGGCGGGTGGTCCAGGCGGTGATGTCCTCACCGCCCATCCGGATCGAGCCGGCGGACAGGTCGACCAGCCCCATCACCGCGCTGATCAGCTCGGTCTGGCCGTTGCCCTCGACGCCGGCCACGCCCACGATCTCGCCCCGCCGGATGTCGAGGTCGATCCCGTCGAGGGCGTTGCGGGCGCCGGCCCCGGCCACGGTCACGCCACGGAGCGAGAGCTCGACGGTGTCGGTGACGGTGGACTCGCGGGTCTCGGGGGTCGGCAGCTCGTGGCCGACCATCAGGTTGGCCAGGTCGCGGGCGGTGACGCCGGCCGGCGAGACCGTGTCGACCGTGGTGCCCGAGCGGATGACCGTGATCTCGTTGGCCACCGAGAGCACCTCGTCGAGCTTGTGCGAGATGAAGATGACGGTGAGGCCCTCGCTCTTGAGCTCGCGCAGGCTGGCGAAGAGGTCCTCGACCTCCTGCGGCACCAGCACGGCGGTGGGCTCGTCGAGGATCAGGACCTGGGCGCCGCGGTAGAGGACCTTGAGGATCTCGACCCGCTGGCGGTCGCCCACGCCGAGGGTCTCGACCAGGGCGTCGGGGTCGACGTGGAGGCCGTAGGTGCGGCCCAGGTCGAGGATGCGCTTGCGGGCCTGGCGCCGGCTGAGCAGCACCGGCACCTTGGGCTCGGACCCGAGGACGATGTTCTCGAGCACCGAGAGGTTGTCGGCCAGCATGAAGTGCTGGTGCACCATGCCGATGCCGGCCTTGATGGCGTGGGTCGGGCGCCGGAACGACACCGGGCGGCCGGCGACGGCGATGCTGCCCTCGTCGGGGCGCTGCATGCCGTAGAGGATCTTCATCAGCGTCGACTTGCCGGCACCGTTCTCGCCCACGACGGCGTGGATCGTGCCGGCCGCGACCCTGAGGTTGACGTCGCGGTTGGCCACGACGCCGGGGAAGCGCTTGGTGATGCCCACCAGCTCGACGGCGGGGGGTCGGTCTGCGGCCACGGAGGCGCCTCCAGGCGGGGGAGCAGGGGAGAGGGCGAGAGGGGCCCGGGCCCAGCGGTCCCCGGCCCCGCGCCCGTGGTCAACCCAACGAGCGGCGGATCACGGCGCGGTCGGGCCCACG
>JBQGCF010000334.1:0-42107 GCA_052038315.1 Iamia sp. | reverse complement strand
GCCGCCCGGCCCACCCCCATCGCGCCGCGGGCCGTCGGCCCGGACCGGCGCCGGGACGCCGCACCCCGACTCGGTGCCGGGGCCCGTCCCCGAGCTCGGTGGGGGTGTCCCTGGAGCGGAGCGGGGGCGTCCGTAGCATGGCGGGCCGTGTACGCCGACGGTCCCCGGCGGGGGCTCCCGACCCGATCGCGCCTCAAGGTGCAGCGCCAGCAGCGGTCGCTGGCCGTCGTGCTCGTGCTGTCCCTGCTCCTGTTCGCCTGCGTCGAGAACGAGGTGGGCCAGCGGGTCGGCGGCGGGGGCGGGGGCGGCTCCTCCACCACGGCCGACGGGGGCGACGGCGACGGCGGTGGCGGCGGGGGTGGCACCGATGGCGAGCAGGCCTCCGGGACGACCACCGTGCCCGGGGCGCCCGACGGCCCCTACGCCAACGACGACGGCTACGAGGGCTGGGTCGACCCGGCCTCGTCTGGCCACCCCTGGACCCGCGAGGTCGAGGGGCTGCTGACCTTCCGGGGCAACCCCACCCGCTCGTACTACGGGATGGGCCCGGTGCCCGAGGCGCCCGAGATCCTGTGGAGCGTCCCCCCGGAGGGCGGCTTCTGCGGCGAGTCCTCGGTCGGCGGCGAGGCCAAGACGTGGTGCGGCACCGGGTGGACCGGCCAGCCGTCGGTCTGGGAGGACACCGAGGCCGGCCGCACGTGGGTCGCCTTCGGCGCCTACGACAAGAACGTCCACTTCCTCGACGCCGACGACGGCTCCGACATCATCCCGCCGTTCGACATCGGCGACATCGTCAAGGGCTCGGTCACCCGCGACCCCGACGGCTTCCCGCTGCTCTACAGCGGCAGCCGGGCCGACTTCCACGTCATCGCCACGGACCGGGAGGCGCCCGAGAGCCTGTGGAGCATGGACTCCGAGGACGTCCAGCCCACGCTGTGGAACGACGACTGGGACAGCTCGCCGCTCGTGATCGACGACTACCTCTTCGAGGGCGGCGAGAACGGCCAGTGGATCATCGTCAAGCTCAACCGGGCCATGGGCGACGACGGCCTGGTGACGGTGGCTCCCGAGATCGTCTTCAACGCCCCCGGCTGGGACGACGAGCTGCTGGGCGACCTGGCCGGCTCCGGCAGCCGCCAGGAGGACGTGTCGGTCGAGAACTCGCTCGTGGTGGTGGGCAGCACCGTCTACTTCACCAACTCCGGCGGCCTGGTCCAGGGCTGGGACATCTCCGGCCTGGCCGAGGGCGGGACCCCGGAGCGCACCTTCCGCTTCTGGACCGGCGACGACACCGACGCCTCCCTCGTCGCCGACGCCGAGGGGATGCTCTACGTCGGCCAGGAGGTCGAGCGGGCCTCCTCCAGCACCCGCAACCAGGAGGTCGGCCAGCTGGTGAAGCTGGACCCGTCGAACCCGGCGGACCCGGTCGTGTGGTCGATCGCCGACGACAACGGGATCTGGGCCACGCCCGGGGTGGCCGAGGGCATCGTCATCGCCCCCACCGACAGCGGGCGGATCATCGGGGCCGACGCCGAGACCGGCGAGGTCCTCTGGGAGAAGCAGCTCCCGGGGCCCACGTGGTCGTCACCGGTGATCGTCGACGACGTGTGGATCCAGGGCGACTGCGCCGGCACCCTCCACGCCTTCGACCTGTCCGACCCCCGTGTCGACCCGCCCGAGCTGTGGACGGTCGAGGTCGAGGGCTGCGTCGAGTCGACCCCCGCCGTCTGGGACGGCCGCATCTTCGTCGGCGCCCGCGGCGGCCGCTTCTACGCCATCGGCGACGCCTGACGCTCAAGGCGGGGGGCGTCGTGCCGATGCGGCACGGGTGAGCCCCGTCCCCCTGCCGCGCCGGCTCGTCGTGGCCCTCGTCCTGCCCGCCGTGCTGCTGGCCGCGTCCGGCTGCTCCGAGGAGGCGGCCGGGCCGACCCAGGAGCAGTACGCCGAGGCGGCCAACCAGGTCTGCAAGGACTCCGACAAGGCGATCGACCAGATCTACATGGACCACTCGGTCGACATCTTCCTGGTGGCCCAGGGCGAGGAGCCGACCGTCTACACCGACCGGCCCGAGCGGTGGGTCCGGGCCAAGGTCGTCCCTGCCTACTGGCGGCTGTCCGGCGCCCTCAAGGGCATCCAGCCCCCCGACGGCGACTACACCTACCTCACCGACCTCTACGCCGACCTCGACACCGTCATCCAGGAGCTCCACACCACCCCCAGCCTGGGGCGGGCCGTGATCGAGGACGACGACCTCCTGCGGGACCGCTTCGCCTCCTACGGCATGGAGAAGTGCCCGCCCGCCCTCGACGAGGACCCGGACTGGGCGAAGCTCGACAAGGTGGCCGAGGCGGCCGAGGAGCGGGTCGAGGAGGAGCGGGGGCTGACGGACGAGTAGCGTCTCGCGCCGTCCTGTCCGGCGCCAGAGGAGTCCGTCGTGCCCGCCACCGTCCTGGTCGGCACCCAGTGGGGTGACGAGGGCAAGGGTCGCTTCACCGACCTGATCGCCAAGGAGACCTCCATGGTGGTCCGCTACCAGGGAGGCCACAACGCCGGCCACACCCTGGTGGTCGATGGTGAGACCTACGCCCTGCAGCTGCTGCCGAGCGGCATCCTCTACGGCCACGTCACGCCGGTGATCGGCAACGGCGTCGTCGTCGACCCGGCCGTGCTCATCAAGGAGATGGACGCCTTCTCGTCCCGGGGGATCGACGTCTCCCGCGTGAAGGTCAGCGGCAACGCCCACCTGATCCTCCCGTTCCACCAGGAGATCGACCGGCTGACCGAGCGCCGGCTGGGCCGGTCGAAGCTGGGCACCACCAAGCGGGGCATCGGGCCCGCCTACGCCGACAAGGCGTCGCGGGTCGGCCTCCGGGTCCAGGACCTGCTCGACGCCAAGATCTTCCGGGAGAAGCTCGAGGTCCTGGCCAAGGAGAAGAACCAGGTCCTGGCCAAGGTCTTCAACCAGCTGCCGCTCGACGCCGACGAGATCGCCGATCGCTACCTCGACGAGTACCGGCCCCGGATCGAGGACCACATCACCGACACCGTCGGCCTGGTCCACGACGCCCTGGAGGCCGGCCAGCACGTCCTGTTCGAGGGGGCCCAGGCCACCTTCCTCGACCTCGACCACGGCACCTATCCCTTCGTCACCTCCTCCAACCCGGTGGCCGGCGGCGTGTGCACCGGCGCCGGCGTCGGGCCCCGCTACATCGACCGGGTCGTCGGCGTGGCCAAGGCCTACGTCACCCGGGTCGGCACCGGCCCGTTCCCGACCGAGCTGACCATGAGCTACGACGCCGTCGGCGGGAAGGACCGTGAGGGCCCCGGCGTCGACGCCGAGGAGCTGCGCCTGGGCGACCACTTCGTCGACGTGGGTCACGAGTACGGCGTCAACACCGGGCGCCGCCGCCGGCCGGGCTGGTTCGACGCGGTGATGCTGCGCCACGCCGTCCGCCTCAACTCGCTGTCGGAGCTGGCCATCACCAAGCTCGACGTCCTCGACGCCCTCGACACCGTGAAGCTGTGCGTGGCCTACGAGGTCGACGGCCGGCGGGTCGAGCAGCTGCCGTACCACCAGACCGACCTGCACAGGGCGACGCCGATCTACGCCGAGATGCCGGGCTGGAAGACCGACCTGACCGAGGTCAAGGAGGTCGGTGGGCTGCCGCCCGAGGCGGTCGCCTACCTCGACCGCCTCGAGGAGGAGGTCGGCGTGCCCGTCACCCTCGTCGGCACCGGCCCCGGCCGCGACCAGTACGTCCACCGCCGCGACGCGGAGACCGGGTGAGGGCGGCCGGCTCGTGAAGGTCGTCGTCGTCGGGTCGGGGGGGCGGGAGCACGGGCTGGCGCTGGCGCTGGGCCGGACCGCCGAGGTCGTGGTCACGCCGGGCAACCCGGGCATCCCCGGCTCGGTGGCCACGCCGCCCGAGGAGCTCGACGCCGACCTGTTCGTGATCGGCCCGGAGCAGCCGCTGGTCGACGGGCTGGCCGATCGGCTGCGGGCCCAGGGGAAGCGGGTCTTCGGCCCGGGGGCCGACGGCGCCCAGGTCGAGGGGTCGAAGACGTACCTGAAGGACCTGGTCTCCGCCGCCGGCGTGCCCACCGCCCGCTACGGCACCTTCACCGAGGTCGAGCCGGCGGTCGAGTTCCTGCGCACCCTGCCCGGCCTCTACGTCGTGAAGACCGACGGCCTGGCCGCCGGCAAGGGCGTGCTCGTCACCGCCTCGCTCGACGACGCCATCGCCGACGTGCGCGACAAGCTCTCGGGCTCCGCCTTCGGCGCCGCCGGCGAGCGGGTCGTGATCGAGGAGGGCATGACCGGGCCCGAGGCGTCGGTCTTCGTGGTGTGCGACGGGCAGCGGGCCGTGGCCCTCCCGCCGGCCCAGGACTACAAGCGGGTCGGCGACGACGACGCCGGCCCCAACACCGGTGGCATGGGCGCCTGGTCGCCCTTCGCCGGCGAGCCCGAGGGGCGGGCCGGCCTGGTGGGGTCCGACTTCGTCGAGCCGACCCTCGCCGCCCTGCGCGAGCGGGGGATCGACTACCGCGGCGTGCTCTACACCGGCCTGATGCTGACGCCCGAGGGGCCCAAGCTGGTCGAGTACAACATCCGCTTCGGCGACCCGGACTCGCAGGTCGTCCTCCTGCGGCTCACCTCCGACCTGGCCGAGCTGCTCGCCGCGGCGGCCGACGGCGACCTCCGCACCGCCGGTCCGGTCACCGCTACCGACGACTGCATCGCCCTGGTCGTGGCGGCCGCCGAGGGCTACCCGGCCGCGCCCCGCACCGGCGACGTCATCACCGGCATCGAGGAGGCCCGGGGCATCGCCGGGGCCGAGGTCCTCTGCGCCGGGGTGGCGGCCGACGACCACGGCCGGCTCGTCACCGCCGGGGGCCGGGTGCTCGACGTGATCGGCCGCGGCCCGGACGCCGCCACCGCCCGCCGTCAGGCCTACGTCGCCCTCAGCCACATCTCCTGGCCGGGCCTCCACCACCGCACCGACATCGCCCGCTGAGTCCGTGGCAACCTGGCGGGGTGCGCCCCGTCGGACTCCACCACGTCTCGATCAACGTCACCGACGTGCCCCGGGCCCGGGCCTTCTACGTCGACGTGCTCGGGCTGGTCGAGCGGTCCGACCGGCCCGACTTCGGCTTCGCCGGAGCCTGGCTGGACGCCGGGGCCCAGCAGATCCACCTGATCGAGGCGGAGGCGCCGCCGGCCCTGGGCCAGCACCTGGCCCTCCAGGTGGCCGACGTCGACGCCGCGGTGGCCGACGTCCGGGCCCAGGGGGTCGAGGTCAGCGATCCCAAACCGGTCGGCACCGGGCGCCAGGCCTTCCTGAGCGACCCCGACGGCAACGGCGTCGAGCTCAACCAACCCGGCTGACGGGGCGGGCGGCGACGGGTGCGGCGGTGGCTCCGGGTCGTCACGTCGCCACCGTGGCGCCGCGCCCCGCTCCTCGTCGGCCGCAGCCCCGCCCTCGCCCTGGGCGTGGCCGTGGCCGCCTTCGTGCTGGGCCTGGCCGGTGCCTCCCGACCGGTGTTCTCGGCCTCGGCCGGGCGGGCCTCGCTGCTCCAGGACCTGGAGGAGGGCTGCGCCTTCGAGGTCGGGCTGCGGGCCGAGCGGGGCGTCGCCCTCGCCCCCGGCGGCGGTGACCCGCTGGCGCCGGGCCGGGAGGCCGTCGAGGAGGCGGTGGCGCCGATCGACGGGCTGGCCCCGCTGGTCGCCACCACCTTCGCGGGGCGGGGGTTCGCCGGGGCGGGCGGGGAGACGGCGGCCGTCCAGATGGTCGAGCGCACCGGCTCGGCCGACCACGTCGAGGTGCTGGAGGGCGGGGACGACGAGCCGGGGGTCTGGCTGACCGACACCGTCGCCGAGCCGCTCGGGTTGGGCCCGGGCGACGAGGTCGAGGTCACCTTCGAGACGGGCGCGTCGACCACCCTCCCGGTCGCCGCCGTGTACCGGGACCTGCGCGCCGAGCGCTCCCGCTGGTGGTGCACGCTGCGCTACACGTTCGAGGCCCCGTCGGCCGGTGGGAGCGAGCCCCCGCCCGTGGCCCTCTTCGACGGGGTCGACCTGGCCGGCGCGGCCACCGACGCCGGGCTGGGCGGCCTCGAGGTGTGGTGGGAGGTCCCGCCCGACCCCGAGCGCTGGGACCTGGCCACCGCCGAGGACGCCACCGCCGCCCTCCGGGGTGTGGCCGACCGCAGCCTCGACCGCATCTCGCCCCTCTCCCGGGCCCTCGGCCCGGGGACGTCGTCGGTCGACCGGCCGGCCAGCGTCGACAAGGCCGAGGGGGCCCTGACCGCGGTCGAGTCGGTCGCCGGCCCGGTGGCGTGGGGGACGATCGGCGTGGCCCTGGCCATGCTCCTGACCGCCGCCCGCAGCTGGCTGGGCCGGCGCTCGCAGCAGGTCACCGTGCTCACCCTGCGGGGCGCCGGGCCGGTGGCGGTCGGGCTCAAGGCGGTCGCCGAGCTGCTCCCGGCCCTGGTCGTCGGGGGCGCGACCGGGGTGGCGGCAGCCCTGGCCGTCGTCCGCACCGTCGGGCCCGACCCCCGCATCGAGGCCGGGGCCCGGGCCGAGGGCCTGGTCGTGGTGGCCCTCGCCCTGGTCGCCGGGGTGGTTGCGATCGTGACCGTGGTGGCGGCCGGCGCCCGCCGGGTCGGGGTGGGCAGCGGCGGCGCCGCACCCCGACGGGCCCTGCTGCCGTGGGAGCCGGTGGTGCTGGCCGGCGCGGCCGCCGCCCTCTACGAGGTCTCGACCCGGCCGGCGGCCGGCGACGGGCGGATCGACGGCCTGCTGCTCGTCTTCCCGCTCCTGCTGTTCGCCGGGGGCGCCGGCGCCGCGACCCGGCTGCTCCTGTCCCGACGAGCGCTCGCCGCGGTGGCCGCCCGTGCCCCGGGGCCGGTGTGGCTGGCCGCCCGGCGCCTGTCCGCCGGCCGGGCCCGGGCCGCCCTGATCGTCACCGGCGCGGCCATCTCGATCGGGATCGTCGTGTTCGCCGGGTCCACCTCCGCGTCGGTGCGGGCCACGGCCGACGCCAAGGCGACCCTGGGCGACGGCGCCGTCCAGATCGCCCGCCTCTCGGTCCACGCCGACCGGCCCACCGAGCCGCCCGTGCCCGGCCTCAGCACCCTCGTCACCCGCACCACCGAGTCGACGGTGCTGCGGGCCGGCCACGACCGGGCCGACGTCCTCGGGGTCGACCCGGCCACCTTCGCCGACGCCGCCTTCTGGGACGAGAGCTTCGCCGACCGATCGCTGGGGTCGCTGCTCGACGCGGTGGCCGTGCCGGCCGACGACCCGCCGGCCGTGCTGCCCGTCGTGGCCGTGGGCGAGGGCCTGCCCGACCGGATGGTGCTGACCCTCGGCGGCCCCGACGGCGACGTCGAGCAGGAGGTGGCGGTGGCGGCCCGGGCCCGCTTCTTCCCCGGCTTCCAGTCGCAGCAGGCCCGGCCGCTGGTCGTGGTCGACCGGGCGGCGCTGGAGCGGCTCGGGGTGGTGGAGAACCCGGAGGTCTGGTTCGGCTCCGACGACCCCGCCCTGGTCGACCGGGTCGTGGCCGACGGCGCCACCGTGATCTACAGCCGCCAGGCCGGCGCCGACCTCGACGGCACGCTCCTCCAGCCCCAGGTCTGGGCCATCGACTACCTGCGGGTGATCGGGCTGGCCGCCGGGCTGGTCACCGTGGCCGGCCTCGGCCTGCACTTCGCGGCCGACGCCGAGCGCCGCCGGCTGGGGGCGGCCCTGGCCCGCCGCCTCGGCCTGTCCCGGGCCCAGCTGGTCGGGGCCACGGTGGTCGAGGTCGGCGCCCTGGTGCTCGGGGGGCTCGTCCTGGGCGTCGGGCTGGCCACCGTCGCCGTCCGCCTGGTCTTCCGCAAGCTCGACCCGCTGCCCCGCACGCCGCCCGAGCCCCTCCTCCGCGACGACCTCGCCCTCGTGGGCGTCTGCCCCCTCGCCGCCGTGGTCGTCACCGTCCTCGTCGCCCTCGTGGTCGAGCGCCGCTCGGGCCGCACCTCGCTCCCGGAGCTGCTCCGTGCCGCCCGCTGACGCCGTGCCCGCCGGCCCCGTCCTCGCCGCCCGGTGCCGCGAGCTGGTGCAGATCTACGAGTCGGCGGGCGGGGCCGTCCACGCCCTGCGCGGGCTGAGCGCGGAGGTCCCGGCCCGGGCCCTCACCGCCGTGGTCGGGCCGTCGGTGGCGGGCAAGTCGACGTTCCTCCGGCTGCTCGCCTGCCTCGAGCGGCCGACCGTGGGCGAGGTCGAGATCGCCGGCCGGCCCACCGCCCACCTCAGCGGCCGGGCCCGGCGGCGGCTGGTGGCCGAGCGCATCGGCTCCGTGTTCCAGACCCCGGCCGACAACCTCCTCGACCACCTGCGGGTGCGGGAGCACGCCCACCTGGCCTGGTCGTGGCGGGCGCCGGTGCCGGCCGGCGCGATCGACGCCCTGCTCGACACCATGGCCCTCGCCGAGGTCGACGACCGGCGGCCGCCGGACCTCTCGGTGGGCCAGCAGCAGCGCCTCGCCTTCGCCATGGCCATGGCGGCCACGCCGGCCCTGGTGGTGGCGGACGAGCCGACCGCCGCCCTCGACGCCGCCGGGGCCGCCACCCTGATCGACCTGCTGCCCGGGCTGGTGGCCGACGGCCGGACGCTGGTGATCTGCACCCACGACCCCCGTGTCGTCGAGCGGGCCGACGTGGTGCTGGAGGTGTCCGGCGGGACGCTGGCGGCCGAGTCCCGCCGGGGCGGCGACCTGCTGGCGGTGATGGACGAGGCCGACCGCATCCACCTGCCCCGGGCCGTGGCCGACCGCTTCCCGGGCCGCCGGCTGAGGCTGACGGCCGAGGGCGACGACGTGCGCCTGGAGCAGCCGTGAGCGTGCTGGAGGCCGAGGGCGTCGGGCCGGTCGACCTCGCTGTCGGCGCCGGCGAGCTGGTCGCCCTGGTGGGCCCGTCGCTGACCGGCAAGACGACGCTCCTCCACGTCCTGGCCGGCTGGGACCGACCCGCCGCGGGCTCGGTGTCGTGGCTCGGGTCCGGGACCCCGCCGCCGTGGTCGCTCCTGGCCGTCGTGCCCCAGGAGATCGCCCTGATCGAGGAGCTGACGGTGGGCGAGAACGTCGGCCTGGCCGTCGGCCGGGCCCGGGGCCGATCGGCGCTGGGTCCCGACGACGAGGTGGTCGAGCGGCTCGGGATCGGTCACCTGTGGGGCCGGGGCGGCTACGAGATCTCGGTGGGGGAGCGCCAGCGGGTGATGGTGGCCCGGGCCCTCGTGGGCCGGCCGCCGATCGTCGTGGCCGACGAGCCCGTCGCCCACCAGGACGCCCGCCGGGCCGAGACCGTCCTCGCCCTCCTGCGGGAGCGGGCCGATGCCGGCGCCGCGGTCGTCCTCGCCACCCGCGACCCCGAGGTCGCCACCCTCGCCGGCGCCACCCGCACCCTCGAGCTTTGAGCGATTCGTCCCCACATGTGTGGATGAATCGCTCAAAGTTCGGGGCTGTTCAGCTCTTCAGGAGGTCCTTGAAGGGGGACGTGGAGTCGATGCCGGGCTCCTTGGGGAGGCCGAGGACCCGCTCGCCGACGATGTTGCGGAGCGTCTCGTCGCTGCCGCCGGCGATGCGCATGCCGGGCGTGCCGCAGGCGAAGTCGGCCCAGGCGAAGGTGCCCCACTCGCCGGTGTCGGCGATCATCCGGGGCCCGAGGATCAGCCCGACCAGCTCGGTCGTGGCCGTGAGGTTGGCGGTCAGGGCCAGCTTGCCGATCGACATCTCGGGGCCGGGCAGGCCGCCGGCCTTCAGGTTCGCCGCCGCCCGCATGTTGGTGAACCGGGACACCTGGTAGCCGGTGTAGAGGCGCATCAGGGCGTCGCGGACGACGGGGTCGTCGGCCCGGTCGAAGGTGCGGGCCATCTCGATCAGCCGCACGATCGAGGTCAGCCCGGTGCCGCCGCCGCCCGAGCCGCCGCCGATCGACGCCCGCTCGTTCATCAGCGTGGTCAGGGCGACGGTCCAGCCCATGTTGACGTCGCCGAGGCGGTGGTCGTCGGGGACGCGCACGTCGGTGAAGAAGACCTCGTTGAACGACGCCCCACCGGTCATCTGGCGCAGGGCCCGGACCTCGACGCCCGGGGCGTGCATGTCGACGACGAAGCCGGTCAGGCCCTTGTGCTTGGGCAGGTCGGCGTCGGTGCGGCAGATGACCTCGCCGATGTCGGAGTAGTGGGCGCCCGAGGTCCACACCTTCTGGCCGTTGAGGATCCACTCGTCGCCGTCGCGGTCGGCCCGCATCTGGAGCCCGGCCAGGTCGGAGCCGGCGCCGGGCTCGCTGAACAGCTGGCAGCCGACGAGATCGCCCCGGTACATCCGGTCGAGGTACCGGGTGGTGGCCGGCTGGCCGTGGGCCTGGATCGTCGGGGCCACCATCCCGAAGCCGATCCCGAAGAACGACTGCTTGGGGACCTGGTAGCCCGCCTCGAGCCGGGAGTAGAGCTGGGCGTGCTCCCGGCTCAGGCCGCGGCCGCCGAGCTCGGTGGGGCCGGCGATCCAGTGCAGGTCGGCCTCGGCCCGGGTCCGCAACCAGGCCTTGGCCTCGGCGAGCTGCCGGGCCTCGACGTCACGGTCGACCTCCTCGAACATGGCGACCGAGTCGTCGCCCTTGCCCCAGACGAACTCCTCGGCCGGGGGCCGGGGCTGGGCGTTGGCGTCGAGGAACGATCGGACCTCGGTCGCGAACTGGTCGAGGGTCGGGGCGTCGGTCATCGGCTCCACCTGGTCGGACAGCGAACTTGACTGCCCGGTCAAGTTAGCGGAGATCCGTTCTTGCGACCCTGAGCGGGCGGAGCGCCCGCTCAGGGTCGCAAGAAGGAGGTCAGGCGGCGGCGGTGCGGGGCTCCAGCGACATGGCGTCGGCGACGAGGCGGTAGGAGCGGACCCGCTCGTCGAAGCCGTGGGTCATGGTGGTGATCATCAGCTCGTCGGCGCCGGTGCGCTCGGCCAGGTCGAGGAGCCCGGCCCTGACGGCCTCGGGCGGCCCGATGACGTGGTGGCGGCCCCAGCTCCGCGCCGCCGCGTCCTCCTGCGGGGAGTAGTCGTGGGCGGCCGCCTCCTCGGGCGTCGGGTAGACGTCGGGCCGGCCGGAGCGCAGCCGGGCCATGGCCAGCTTCCCGGGCCCGGCCAGGTAGCGGGCCTCGTCGAGGGTCGGGGCGCACAGGACGTTGACCCCGAGCATCACGTAGGGCTCGTCGAGGACCCCGGTGGGGTCGAAGGCCCGGCGGTAGGCCTCGACCGCGGCCTCGGTGTTCTCGCCCGAGAAGTGGTGGGCGAAGGAGAACGGGAGGCCGAGCATCCCGGCCAGCTGGGCGCTGTAGAGGCTGGAGCCGAGCAGCCACACGTCGGGCATGTAGCCCCGACCGGGGGTGGCGTGGATCTGGGCGAAGGGGTGATCGTCGGGGAACGTGCCGTTGAAGTAGGCGAGGAGCTCGCCGAGCTGGCGGGGGAACTCCTCCTCGGCGTCGAAGCGGTTGCTGCGGCGCAGGGCGGCGGCGGTCAGCCCGTCGGTGCCCGGCGCCCGGCCCAGCCCGAGGTCGATCCGGCCCGGGTGGAGGGCCTCCAGCATCCCGAACTGCTCGGCCACGACGAGGGGCGAGTGGTTGGGCAGCATCACCCCGCCGGAGCCGAGCCGGAGGGTGGTGGTGTGGCTGGCCAGGTGGGCGATCAGCACCGGCGGCGACGAGCTGGCGATGCCGGGCATGTTGTGGTGCTCGGCCACCCAGTAGCGGTGGAAGCCGAGCCGCTCGACCTCTTGGGCCAGGCGGCGGCTGTGGTCGAGGGCCTCCGACGGCGTCGAGCCCCGCCCGACGATCGAGAGGTCGAGCACGGACAGCACGGGATCAGCCACGTCGGGGTGCAACCGACGGGCCGGCCGAGACCTTCCGGGCCCCGTTCAGCTCGTGGGGAGGTCGGCGACGTCGGCGGGCAGCCCGACGGCCGTGCGCCCGGCGTCGGCCCGGGCCAGGGCGGTCCCCAGGTCGTCGGCGACGACCGTGAAGTGCCCCATCTTCCGGCCCGGCCGGGCCGCGGCCTTGCCGTAGAGGTGGAGGTCGGTGCCGGGCACGGCCAGGAGGGCGGCCCAGTCCGGCTCGTCGGTGTGGTCGTCGCCACCCCAGAGGTCGCCGAGGAGGTTGACCATCACGTTGGGCGAGTGGGCCCGGGCCTCGCCGAGGGGGAGGCCGCACAGCGCCCGCAGCTGCTGCTCGAACTGGCTGGTCGTGCAGCCGTCGATCGTGCCGTGGCCGGAGTTGTGGGGCCGGGGCGCGATCTCGTTGACCATCAGGCGGCCCTCGGAGACGAAGAGCTCGACGGCGAGGGTGCCGACGTGGTCGAGGGCGGTGGCGATCGTCGTCGCCACCTCGACCGCCTCGGCGGCGAGCGTCGCGTCGACCCGGGCGGGGACGATCGAGACGTCGAGGATGCCGCCGACGTGGCGGTTCTCGGCCGGCGGGAAGACGGCGACCTGCCCGGCCGCGTCCCGGGCCAGCACGATCGACAGCTCGACGTCGAGCGGCACCTTCTGCTCGAGCACCGCCGGGGCGCCCCCGAGCTCGGCGTGTGCTGCGGCGAGGTCGCCGGACCCGGCCACCGCGACCTGGCCCCGCCCGTCGTAGCCCAGCCGGGCGACCTTGAGGATGCCCGGGAAGAGGTCGGCGGGGACGGCGGCGAGGTCGGCGCCCTCCTCGACGACGGCGTAGGGGACGGTGGCGATGCCCTGGTCCCGCACGAAGGCCTTCTCGGCGATCCGGTCCTGGCAGACCCGGACCGACCCGCTGCCGGGACGGACGATCGTCACCTCCGCCAGGCGGTCGAGGGCGCGGGCCGGGACGTTCTCGAACTCGGTGGTCACCGCCGCGCAGGCGGCGCCCATCTCGTCGAGGGCGGCGTCGTCGTCGTAGGCCGCGACCAGGTGCCGGTGGGCGGCGGCCCCGGCCGGGCTGGCCGGGTCGGGGTCGAGCACCCACGTGCGGTACCCGTGCTCGCGGGCGGCCAGGACGAGGAAGCGACCGAGCTGGCCGCCGCCGAGGACGCCGATCGTGGCGGGGGGGAGGACCACCGGGTCAGGCCGGGGGGACGCGCATGGCCAGCGCCCGCTCGGTCTGGGCAGCCCGGAAGGACGTGAGCCGCTCGGCCAGCGCCGGGTCGGTGGCCGCCAGCACGGCGACGGCGAACAGTGCCGCGTTGGCCGCCCCCGACTCGCCGATGGCGAAGGTGGCCACGGGGATGCCCTTGGGCATCTGGACGATCGACAGCAGCGAGTCCTGGCCCGACAGCGCCCGGGACTGCACGGGCACGCCGAGGACGGGCACCGTCGTCTTGGCGGCCAGCATCCCGGGGAGGTGGGCGGCCCCGCCGGCGCCGGCGATGATCGCCCGGAGGCCCCGCCCCTGCGCCTCCTCGGCGTAGGAGAACAGCAGGTCCGGGGTGCGGTGCGCCGACACGACCCGCGTCTCGTGGGCGACCCCGAGCTCGGTGAGGATCTCGGCGGCGGCCCTCATCGTCGGCCAGTCCGAGTCCGACCCCATGACAACGCCCACGAGCACCTGGTCCACCGTCGGACGGTACCCGAGCCGCTACTTGCGGCGGAAGAAGCCCTTGCGCTTGGGCTCGTCGGGCATGTCGAGCTTCTGGAGGCCGGCCGGGCTGATCACCACGGGCCGGCGGTCCTCGTCCCGCTGCTCGGTGCGGCGGGCCTTCTCGATCCGCCGGATCTCGCTGCCGCTGCGCATCTGCATCTGGCCCGAGGTCTTGCGCACCCCGCCCCGCTGGATGGCGCAGGAGACGCAGAGGGCCGGCTTGCGCGGCCCCCAGGGCGTCACCAGGCAGGCGTCGCAGTGCCATCCCCCGCAGGCGTTGCAGACCCGGTCGGCGGGCTGGAAGGAGTGGAGGATGCAGTTCGTCGACTCCACCGGCTTGGGCTGCGGTCCGATGTTGGAGAGGTCCACCCTGTGGTCATCGGCCGCCGGTCGGGAGCCTTGAGAGCCCACCGGGGACGGGCAGTAGCCTGACCCGGTGACCAGCACCCCCGCCAACGTCCTGGCCCAGCGCTACGCCAGCCCGGAGATGGTGGCCATCTGGTCGGCCGAGGCCAAGGTCGTCCAGGAGCGCCGGCTGTGGCTGTCGGTCCTGCGGGCCCAGGCCCGTCTCGGGGTCGACGTCGGCGACGACGTGGTGCGGGCCTACGAGGAGGTCGTCGACCAGGTCGACCTGGCCTCGATCGCCGAGCGGGAGCGGGTCACCCGCCACGACGTCAAGGCCCGGATCGAGGAGTTCAACGCCCTCGCCGGCCACGAGCGCATCCACGCCGGCATGACCAGCCGGGACCTGACCGAGAACGTCGAGCAGATGCAGGTCCGCGACGGCCTGCGCCTGGTGCGCCGCCGGGTCGTGGCCGTGCTGGCCCGGCTCGCCCGCCGGGCCGCCGAGCACGAGGCCCTGGTGATGGCCGGGCGCTCGCACAACGTCCCGGCCCAGGCCACCACCATGGGCAAGCGCTTCGCCAACAGCGGGCAGGAGCTGCTCGTCGCCCTGGGCCGGCTCGACGACCTGCTGGCCCGCTACCCGCTCCGCGGGATCAAGGGCCCGGTCGGCACCCAGCAGGACATGCTCGACCTGCTCGGCTCCGACGTCGCCGTCGACGTGCTGGAGGCCGACGTCGCCCGCGACCTCGGCTTCGACCGGCTGCTCGAGAACGTCGGCCAGGTCTACCCCCGGTCGCTCGACCTCGACGTGGTGTCGTGCCTGGTCCAGGTCGCCTCCGGGCCCACCAGCCTGGCCACCACGATCCGGCTGATGGCCGGCCAGGAGCTGGTGACCGAGGGGTTCAAGCCCGGCCAGGTCGGGTCGTCGGCCATGCCCCACAAGATGAACACCCGGTCGACCGAGCGGATCTGCGGGCTCAAGGCGATCCTCGGCGGCCACCTGGCCATGGTCACGGCGCTGGCCGGCGACCAGTGGAACGAGGGTGACGTCAGCTGCTCGGTCGTCCGCCGGGTCGCCCTGCCCGACGCCTTCTACGCCCTCGACGGGCTGATCGAGACCACCCTCACCGTGCTCGACGAGTTCGGCGCCTTCCCCGCCGTCGTCGAGCGGGAGCTGAACCGGTACCTGCCGTTCCAGACCACCACCAAGGTGCTGATGGCGGCGGTGCGGGCCGGGGTGGGCCGGGAGGTCGCCCACGAGGCGATCAAGGACCACGCCGTGGCCGTCGCCCTCGAGATGCGCGAGAAGGGCGCCGAGCGCAACGACCTGCTCGACCGGCTCGCCGGCGACGAGCGCCTGGGCCTCGACCCCGCTGCGGTGGCCGCCGTCGTGTCCGACCCGCTGTCGTTCGTGGGCCGGGCGCCGGCCCAGACCGAGGCCTTCGTGGCCGAGGTCGACCGCCTCGTCGCCGCCGACCCCGACGCCGCCGAGTACCGCCCCGGGGCGATCCTCTAGAGGTCCTGGGCGGGTCCCTCCCGCCGGTCCCTCTTGTCGTCGTACATGTCGGCGTCGGCGGCGCGGATCAGGGCGTCGACGTCGCCCACCCCGTGGGCCCGGGCCAGGCCCATGCTGAAGCCGACGCGGACGTCGCCGACCGGCGTGGCGATCGGCTCCTCGACCTCCTCCCGCAGCCGGGCGAGCAGGACGCCGGCGCCGTCCTCGTCCAGGTCCGGGCACAGCACGGCGAACTCGTCACCGCCCAGCCGGGCCACCAGGTCGTCGTGGCGGACGGTCCGCAGGAGCCGCTCGGCCACGGTGATCAGCACCAGGTCGCCGATCTCGTGGCCGTGGGCGTCGTTGATCGGCTTGAACCCGTCGAGGTCGCCGTAGACGACCAGCGGGGCGACGGCGTGGCGACCGCGCAGCCGCGTCTCCACCGCTTCCAGGAACCGGCGGCGGTTGGCCAGGCCGGTGAGGTGGTCGTGGGCGGCGAGGTGGTCGACCTCGGCCAGGGCGTTGCCCAGGTCCTCGACGTGGCGCTTGAGCTCCAGCAGCTGCACGACCTGGTGGGACAGGTCCTCCAGGGCCGAGAGCCGACCCTGGTCGAGGGCGCCGGGCGCGGAGTCGACGACGCACAGCGTGCCGATGGCGTAGCCGTCCGGGGTGCGCAGCGGGGCGCTGGCGTAGCGGCGGACGTCGGCCACCTCGCCGGTGACGAAGGGGTTGTCGACGAAGCGCTCGTCCTCGGTGGCGTCGGCGACGTGGATCGGGGCGTCCTCGGCGATCACGTGGGCGCACATCGACTGGTCCCGGGTGAAGACGCCCGGCTCCATGCCGGTGGCGGCCGGCTGGACCTGGCGGTCGGCGTCGATCAGGTTGATCACCGCCACCTCGCAGCCGGTGATGTGGCTGGCCAGGCGGGTGATCGCCTCCAGGTCGGGGTCGACCGGGGCGTCGAGGATGCCGTAGCGGTGGAGGGCGACGAGGCGGCGCGCCTCGTCGGCGGGGATGGGGGCCTTCACGGGGGGTCTCCGCCTGGGGGTTCAAACGGGCGGCCCGAACCTACCGGCGTTCCGGCCGGCGCCGGGGGGACCGGTAGGTTGCGCCGATGGCTGGCATCTCGCTCCCGCACGTCGCCTCGGGCAAGGTCCGGGACATCTACGACGCCGGGGACGACCGCCTCCTGCTCGTCGCCTCCGACCGGATCTCGGCCTTCGACGTGGTCATGGCCGAGCCGATCCCCGACAAGGGCCGGGTCCTCACCGCCATGTCCGCCTTCTGGTTCGACCACCTGGCCGACGTGGTGCCGAGCCACCTCATCTCCACCGAGCTGGAGGACCTCCCCGAGGAGGCCCAGGACCCGTCGGTCGCCGGTCGGGCGATGCTCTGCCGCCGGGCCGACATGCTCCCGATCGAGTGCATCGTCCGGGGCTACATCACCGGCTCGGCGTGGAAGGAGTACACGGCGAGCGGCACGATGCACGGCACGCCGATGCCCGAGGGCCTGCAGGAGTCCGATCGGCTCCCCGAGCCGGTCTTCACCCCGTCGATCAAGGCCGAGGTCGGCGATCACGACGAGAACGTGTCCTTCGACCGGGCCGTCGAGCTGGTCGGCGCCGAGCTGGCCGAGCAGGCCCGCGACGTCTCCCTGCGGCTCTACCGGCGGGGCGCCGAGTGGGCCGCCGAGCGGGGGATCATCATCGCCGACACCAAGTTCGAGCTGGGCCTGGTCGAGGGCGAGCTGGTGCTGGCCGACGAGGTCCTCACCCCCGACTCGTCCCGCTTCTGGCCGGCCGACGAGTGGGTCCCGGGCACCACGCCCCCGTCGTTCGACAAGCAGCCCCTGCGGGACTACCTCGAGACCCTCGACTGGGACAAGACCCCGCCCCCGCCGCCCCTCCCCGACGACGTCGTCGCCGCCTCCGCCGCCCGCTACCGCGAGGCCTACGAACGCATCACCGCCCTCACCCTCGCCACCTGGCCCGGCTGAGGTCTCGGCGACCTGGCTGCGTCCGAACGTCGCCGGGGGCCGGAGCTGCCTCTGGGTACCGTTGACGTCCTGTGTCGCGAAGGTTGTATCGGGTGTACGTCGATGAGACGGGCGACCGGGGGATGACCCCGTCGGCGTCCCCGTTCTTCATCGTCTCGGCGGTGATGGTCCGGGATGACCACGACGCCGACCTCCGCGCCCTGCGCGACCGGATCTGCACGGACATGGGCAAGCCCACCGGGACCGTCCTCCACTGGGCCGAGAACCTGAAGGACCACAGCCAGCGCAAGCACGTGGCGCTGCGGCTCGGCGCAGCGGACTTCATGAAGGTGGCCTATGTGATCGTGCACAAGGCCCAGCTCCAGAGCCAGCACACGGCGCTGCGTGATCCGGCCCTCATGTACAACTACGCCATCCGTCGCCTCCTGGAGCGGGTGACGTGGTGCATCGACGACCGGGACGGCGAGGCGATCCTCACGTTCGCCCACATCAAGCGGTTCCCCTACGCCAAGCTGACGGACTACGTGCGAACACTTCGCCAGATGGGGAGCGGCACGGAGATCCGGTGGAACGCCATCCGGGGCTCCCACCGGATCGACCAACCGAGCCGGGTCCACCTGTTGCAGGTCGCTGACATCGCCGCCGGTTGTCTGGGTGCGGCGGTGGTCCCCGACCGGTTCGGCAACCTCGAGCCGGCCTACCTCGCGTCGCTCGTGCCACGCATCTACGCCCGGCCGCCGGGCGCCATCACGTCGTACGGCATGAACGTGGTGGGCTGGGGGCCCGACGCCGCTGCCACGTTCACAGGACACGTGCCGTGGTGGAGCACGTTGTTCGGTTGACGGACCGACAACGACCCCAACAGAGGGCCGGGCCGGCTTCAGCCGCCACGATGGCGGGTGTCACAGTCACCTGTGACAGACGGTTCTCCCGCGCCCTCTGCTGGGGCCGCTGGTGGCAGCGTACACGTCCGGGAGCCCGTTGTGGCGAACCTTCGTTCGCAGGTGAGAACCCCCGGGTTCACGGGAGGCGCCAGGGGGTGGGGAGCTCGTCGATGCGGCGGTAGATGACGTCGTCGTGGATGTAGGCGACGGCGTACTCCTGGGGCGGGAGGAGGCCGAGGAGGGCGCGCCAGAGGCGGGCGCCGTCACGGCCGAGCTCCTCGAGGACCCAGCGCTCGACCTTGGGGCGGTCGGGGTGCTCGACGTCGAAGGTCAGGTCCCAGCGGGCGGCCCAGGCCTCCAGCCGGGTCACGATCGAGGCGGGGAGGGGCAGCAGCGAGGGGTCGACGTCGGTGTCCCACTCGGGGTCCCAGATCGGGTGACGGCCCCAGCGATGCCCGAGCTCCAGGTGGCGCACCGCCATGGCCGCGCAACCTAACCCAGCGGGGTTCGGGCCGGCCCGCCCGCCGTGCCAGAGTGGGCCCATGCGTTTCGATGTGCTGGTCGAGGTCAGCCCGCGGCAGGGGGTGGCCGACCCGCAGGGGCAGACCATCGAGCGGTCCCTGCCGGCCCTGGGCTACGAGGGTGTCGCCGGGGTCCGGGTCGGGAAGGCGATCCGCTTCCGGCTCGACGCCGGCAGCGAGGCCGAGGCCCGCTCCGAGGTCGACGACATGGTCGCCCGCTTCCTCACCAACCCGGTGATCGAGGACAGCACGATCACCCTGAGCCTCGGGGAGGGCTGATGAGCCCGGTCGTCGGCGTCGTCCAGTTCCCGGGCTCGAACTGCGAGCTCGACGTCATCGAGGCGGTCACCGCCCTCGGCGCCGAGGGCCGGCTCCTGTGGCACGGCGACAGCAGCGTCGACGGCGTGGACGCGGTGGTCGTCCCGGGCGGCTTCGCCCACGGCGACTACCTCCGCCCCGGCGCCATCGCCCGGTTCTCCCCGGTCGTGGGCGCCATCGCCGACTTCGCCGCCGTCGGCGGCCCGGTCGTCGGCATCTGCAACGGCTTCCAGGTCCTCACCGAGGCCGGTCTGCTGCCGGGCGCACTGCGCAAGAACGAGGGGCTGCGGTTCCTCTGCACCACCGTCGAGCTCGAGGTCGCCTCGAACCGCTCGGCCCTCACCGGTTCGGTCGCCGTGGGCCAGGTCCTGCGGGTCCCGATCAACCACTTCGAGGGGGCCTACACCTGCGACGAGGAGACGCATCGGCGGTTGGTCGACAACGACCAGATCGTGCTCCGCTACGTCGACAACCCGAACGGCTCGGTCGATGCGATCGCCGGGGTCAGCAACGAGGCCGGCAACGTCGTCGGCCTCATGCCGCACCCCGAGCGGGCCTCCTCGGAGCTGCTCGGCTCGGCCGACGGCGTGCCGCTGCTGCAGAGCCTGCTCGACCGAGCCGCCGTCAGCGCCTAGCTGGCGCGGGAGATCCCGGCCTTCTTGAGCACGGCGGGGGCGACGCCGGCCTCGCGCCAGACGCCGGAGCTGATGCCCTTGCGCGCCCCGTAGCCGGAGGCGTGCTCGACGAAGGCGGCCTCGAGGCCGGAGAGGTCGACACCGGCCGACTTGGTGGCCAGCTCGGCCTCGAGATCGATCTTCTCCTGGCGCAGGTTCAACGCCGTGAGGGCGTCGGCCTCGGCCAGCTCGGCATCGATCCTGGACAGCCGGCCCTTGATGCTGTCGGGAGTGCGCTGACGCCCCCGCTTGGGCTTGTTGGCGGCCAACGCTTCCAGATAGTCAGAGACTGCCTTCGACTGCTTCCGTCCCTCGGCGATGGCGGTCTTGTGTTCGTCGGACATGGTCCGCTTCTGCTTTGTCGCAGCCTTCTTCGGGGGCATGTTCCACCGGCTTTCGATCGGGGTGATTTGGATGTGATGGACGTCCCTCCAACGACCGGACAAGAGGGTAGTCGCACGGCCACGTTCCGAGGCGAACCGCCGTCCCGGTAACGTCGGCGGACGTGAGCGAAGGCCCCGATCCGACCGTCCACCGCGCCCTCGGGCTGACCGACTCCGAGGCCGGCGACATCGCCGAGATCCTGGGCCGCCAGCCCAACCACCTCGAGCTGGCGATGTACGCGGTGATGTGGTCCGAGCACTGCTCGTACAAGTCGTCCCGCATCCACCTCGGGCGGCTGCCCAACGAGGGCGAGGGCGTGCTGGTCGGCCCGGGCGAGAACGCCGGCGTCATGGACGTGGGCGACGGGATCGCCGCCGCCATCCGCATCGAGAGCCACAACCACCCGAGCTACATCGAGCCGTCGCAGGGCGCGGCCACCGGGGTCGGCGGCATCCTGCGCGACATCTTCACCATGGGCGCCCGCCCCATCGCCACCATGGACCCGCTCCGCTTCGGCCCGCTCAGCGACGCCCGCAGCCGGTGGGTGGCCGAGGGCGTGGTGGCCGGCATCTCCGGCTACGGCAACTCGGTCGGCGTGCCCAACGTGGGCGGCGAGGTCGTCTTCGACGAGTGCTACCAGGGCAACCCGCTGGTCAACGTGCTGTGCCTGGGCGTCCTGCCCACCGAGCGGCTCGTCCTCGGCGCCGCCACCGGCATCGGCAACCTGGCCGTGCTCCTCGGGAGCAGCACCGGGCGGGACGGCATCGGCGGCGTGAGCGTCCTGGCCAGCGCCGGCTTCGACGAGGACAACGCCGACAAGCGCCCGTCGGTCCAGGTCGGCGACCCGTTCGAGGAGAAGCGGCTGATCGAGGCGTGCCTGACGCTGCTCGACGCCGGCCTCGTCGTCGGCATCCAGGACCTCGGCGGCGCCGGGCTCACCTGCGCGGCCAGCGAGACGGCGAGCCGCGGTGGCGTCGGCATGGACTTCGACGTCTCGGCCGTGCCCCGCCGCGAGGAGCGGATGGAGCCGTTCGAGGTGATGACCAGCGAGTCGCAGGAGCGGATGCTGGCCATCGTCACCCCGGAGGGGCTCGACGAGGTGCTGCGGCTCTGCGCCCGGTGGGAGGTCAGCGCCACCGTCGTGGGCAAGGTCACCGAGGGCGGGCAGCTGCGGATCCTCGACGGCTTCGACGGCGAGGTCCTGGCCGAGGTGCCGGCGGCGAGCCTCCACGACGCCGCCCCCAAGTACGACCGGCCCCGCGCCGCCCCGTCGGACCGGGCCGCCCGCGCCGCCACCGACCCGGGCGCCCCCGCCCCCGAGGACTGCGGCGCGGCCGTCGTCGACCAGCTCTGCGACGCCAGCTGGGTCTACTCCCAGTACGACCACCAGCTGTTCCTCAACACGGTCGAGGCCCCCGGTGGCGATGCCGCCGTCCTCCGCCTCAAGCACCCCACCACCGGGGTCGACACCGGCCGGGGCCTGGCCCTCACCACCGACGGCAACCACCGCTGGTGCGCCGTCGACCCCCGGCTCGGCAGCGTCGCCACCCTGGCCGAGTCGGTCATGAACCTGGCCTGCGTCGGGGCCCGCCCCATCGCCGTCGTCGACTGCCTCAACTTCGGCAACCCGGAGCACCCCGAGGTGATGTGGCAGCTGTCGGAGGCGATCGACGGCCTGGCCGAGGCGTGCCGGGCCTTCGGGCTGCCGGTCATCGGGGGCAACGTCAGCCTCTACAACGAGACCGCCGGCACCGACATCGACCCGACCCCCGTGGTCGGCGTGCTCGGCCTGATCGACGCCCTCGACCGACGGCCCCCGGGCGTCGGCCTGGTCGAGGGCCACCGGCTGGTGCTGCTGGGCGCCGATCCCGGCGGCTCGCTGGCCGGCTCCCGCTGGGCGGCCGACGCCGGGAAGCCCCGGGTCGGGGTGCTCGACCCGGTCGACCTGGCCGGCGTCACCAAGGTCGCCGGGCTCGTCCGCGGCCTGGTGGCCGACGGCGTCCTGTCCGGCGTCCACGACGTGGCCGAGGGCGGGCTGGGCCGGGCCCTGGCCGAGATGGCCGTCCGCTCCGGGGTCGGGGTGGCGGTGGCCGGCGTCGATGGCCCGGCCGCGCTGCTCTGCGAGACGCCGGGTCGCGTCGTGACCTCGGTGCCGATCGACGAGGCGGCCGGCGTGCTGGCCCGGGCCGCCGACGCGGGAGTGCCCGCCCGCGAGCTGGGCGCGGCCGGTGGCGACCGGCTGCTCGTCGAGGGCCTGGTCGACGTGGCCCTGGCCGACGCGGTGGCCGCCTGGCGCGACCGCCTCCCCGCCGCCCTCGACGCCCCCGTCACCCAGGGCTGATCTGCGAACTCGGGGGAGATGGCGACCGAAACCGGTCGCATTCTCCACCGAGTTCGAGGTGCTCGACGACCGAGGTGGGGAGTCGGGCCCTCCACCTGCGATGATGGGGCCCGTGCGCGACCCCTTCGACGACTCGCCGAAGGAGGCCTGCGGCGTCTTCGGCGTCATCGGCGTCGACGAACCCGTGGCCCACCTGACCTACCTGGGCCTCTACGCCCTCCAGCACCGGGGCCAGGAGTCGGCCGGGAGGGCCGTCAGCGACGGCGAGCACCTCACCGTCGTGCGGGACATGGGCCTGGTGTCGAACGTCTTCGACGACCGGACCCTCGCCCCGCTCACCGGCCACCTGGCCCTCGGCCACACCCGCTACTCGACCACCGGGTCGAGCACGTGGGGCAACGCCCAGCCGGTGTACCGCAGCGTCCACGACCACCAGTTCGCCCTGGGCCACAACGGCAACCTGACCACCACCGCCCAGCTGGCCGCCGAGATGGGGATGCTGCCGGGCACGGTCAGCAGCGACAGCGACCTGGTCGCCGAGATGATCGGCCACGAGCTGGCGCAGAGCGACGGCGCGCCGTCGAGCGAGGCCCTCGAGGCCGCCCTCGTCGCCGTCCTGCCCCGGTTGGAGGGCGCCTTCTCGTTCGTGGTCATGGACACCGAGCGGGTGTACGGCATGCGCGACCCCAACGGACTGCGCCCGCTGGCCCTCGGCCGCCGGGGCGACACGTGGGTCGTCGCCTCGGAGAGCCCCGCCCTCGACATCGTCGGTGCCTCCATGGTGCGGGAGGTCGAGGCCGGCGAGGTCGTCGTCCTCTCCAAGGGCGAGGCGCCCCGGTCGCTGCGGCCGTTCCCCGACGAGCGCATCGACCCCAAGCTCTGCCTCTTCGAGTTCGTCTACTTCGCCCGCCCCGACGCCCGCCTCTACGGCCAGAGCGTCCACCACGCCCGGGTCCGCCAGGGCGAGGCGCTGGCCGCCCAGGCCCCGGTCGAGGCCGACATGGTCATGGGCGTGCCCGAGTCCGGCGTGCCCGCAGCCGAGGGCTACGCCCGGGCCAGCGGCATCCCGTTCGGCCAGGGCCTGGTGAAGAACCGCTACATCGGTCGCACCTTCATCGCCCCCAGCCAGGAGATGCGGGCGCTGGGCGTGCGGATGAAGTTCAACCCGCTGCGGGAGAACATCGAGGGCCGCCGCATCGTCGTGGTCGACGACTCGGTCGTCCGGGGCACCACCCAGCACCAGCTGGTCAAGATGCTGCGCGACTCGGGCGCCCGTGAGGTCCACCTCCGGCTGACCTCGCCTCCGGTCAAGTGGCCGTGCTTCTACGGGATGGACTTCGGCGAGCCCAACGAGCTGCTCGCCCACAAGCTCGACCTGGAGGGCATCCAGGAGTTCCTCGGCGTCGACTCGCTGGCCTACATCGAGATCCACCGGTTGCTCGAGTCCACCGGCGCCCGCGAGGCCGGGTTCTGCGACGCCTGCTTCACCGGCACCTACCCGGTCGAGGTCCCGGTCGAGCTGAGCAAGGCCGTGCTGGAGGAGGGCGCTGCAACCCGCATCGAGCGGGGCACGTCGCTGGCCGCCTCCGCCGTGCTCGACCAGCCGTCGCTGCTGCCCGCCGACGACGCCCGCCGCACCTCGTAGCCATGGCGGGCGACACCTACAAGGCTGCCGGCGTCGACATCGAGGCCGGGGAGGAGGCGGTCGAGCGCATCAAGGCCAAGGTCCGATCGACCTTCCGGCCCGAGGTGATCGGCGACATCGGCGGCTTCGGCGGCCTCTTCTCCTTCGCCGGCCACCGCTACCGCCACCCCGTGCTCGTCAGCGCCACCGACGGCGTCGGCACCAAGGCCCTCGTCGCCCAGGCGGCCGGGAGCTTCGAGACGATCGGCGTCGACCTGGTGGCCATGTGCGTCGACGACATCGTCTGCTCGGGCGCCGAGCCGCTGTTCTTCCTCGACTACATCGCCGTCGGCAAGCTCGACCCCGACCACATCGAGCAGCTGGTCGAGGGCGTCGCCGAGGGCTGCCGCCAGGCCGGGTGCGCCCTGATCGGCGGCGAGATGGCCGAGCACCCCGGCGCCATGGAGCCCGGAGAGTTCGACCTGGTCGGCTTTGCCGTCGGCGTCGTCGAGCGCGACCTCATGCTCGGCCCCGACCGGGTCCACGCCGGCGACGTGCTGATCGGCCTCCCGTCGCCCGGGCTCCGCTCCAACGGCTACTCGCTGGCCCGCCGGGTGCTGCTCGACACCGCCCGGCTGCCCCTCGACGGTCCCGCCTACGAGGGCGCCCGCCACACGCTGGCCGACGAGCTGCTCGAGCCGTCGGTGGTCTACGCCCCGGCCGTGCGGGCCCTGCTCGACGCGGTCGACGTCCACGCCCTGGCCCACGTCACCGGGGGCGGCCTGCCCGGCAACCTGCCCCGGTCGCTGCCCAAGGGCGTCGATGCCGTCGTCGACGACTCGACCTGGGAGGTGCCCCGGATCTTCTCGGAGATCCAGCGCCACGGCGACATCGCCCCCGACGAGATGCGCAAGGTCTTCAACCTCGGCCTCGGGATGGTGGCCGTCGTGCCCGCCGAGGACGCCTACCGGGCCCTCGACACCCTCCGCACCCACGGCGTCCGCGCCGTCCAGATCGGCGCCGTCGAGAAGGGCAAGGGCGAGCTCCGCTACGTCTGATCGACTCGGATGGTGCCAGGCACCAAGTGAGACCGTTCCGTGTGCGCGTTCCTACCTATGCGGCGTGTTCTCGCACACAGAACGGGCGTCGGGGGGTCAGTCGGTCCAGCCGATCGAGCACCAGTGGCGCTGCTCGCAGGCCGGGCAGCGCATCCAGTGGCCCTTCTTCCGGCCCGGGACCCACAGCGAGATGCTGGCCAGCCGCATCGCCACGTCGGTGACCGAGATCCGGGTGCGGACCTGGCACCCCCCACAGGTCACCACGACCGAGCCGGCCTGACGGGGACCGGTGGAGTAGAGGGCGTCCTTGCCCTCCTTGGCGTCGCCGCTGCGGATCGTGTCCCGGGCGGCCTCGACCGGCATCTCGAACAGGGCACGGCGGCCCTGGGGGTCGAGGTTCCGCTTGCGCTCGGCCATGGTCAGCCCTTCCTCCGCTTGGCCTTGCCGAAGATGCGCTCGGCCAGCTCGCGGTAGGCGACGGCGCCCTTCGACCCCGGCGCGTGCTCCAGCACCGACCGCCCCTGCCCGGGCGCCTCGGCCACCTTGACCGACTTGGGGACCGGCGGGTCGAACACCTCGAGGCCGTGGTCCTCCTGCACCTGCTCGACCACCTGGCGGGCCAGCTTGGTGCGCCCGTCGAACATGGTGGCGATCACACCCCGGACCTGCAGGTCCTTGTTGGTGTAGGTGCGGACGTCGTCGATCGTGTCCATCAGCTGGGCCACGCCCCGCTGCCCGAGCGCCTCGGCCTGGAGCGGGATCAGCACCTCGCCGGCGGCGGTGAGGCCGTTGATCGTGAGGATGCCGAGCGACGGCGGGCAGTCGATCAGCACCACGTCGTAGTCGGGGACGAGGCGGTCGAGGGCCTTCCGCAGCACGTACTCCCGGCCGGTCTTGGTCAGGAGGTGCATCTCGGCGCCGGCCAGGTCGATCGTCGACGGGAGCACGGCGAGGTCGCCCACCCTCTGCACGGCGTCGGCCGCCTTCGAGCGGCGGAGGAGGACCTCGTGCATCGAGCGCTCGACGGTGTCGGGGTCGATGCCGCACGCCCAGGTGAGCGAGGCCTGCGGATCGAGGTCGACCAGGAGGACCTTGCGCCCCGACTCGGCCAGGGCCACGCCGAGGGAGTGGACGGTGGTGGTCTTGGCCACTCCTCCCTTCTGGTTGGCCACGGCCACGACACGGGTCACGGGCGGCATGATACGAGGCGTGCCCGACGACGCTTCCCCGCCCGCTCCCTCACCCCTGCCCACCTGCGAGTTCCCCGAGCTGAGGGACCACCTGCTGGCCCACAGCGTCCAGCGGGGCGACTTCACCCTCAAGTCCGGCAAGCGGACCGAGTGGTTCATCGACGCCAAGCAGACGACCTGCTCGCCCGACGGGATGCTGCTCGTCGCCGCCGCCCTCCTCACCGTGCTCCCCGACGACGTCACCGCCCTCGGCGGCCTGACGGTCGGGGCCGACGCCGCCGCCTACGCCACCGCCGGCATCGCGGCGGTCCGGGGCCGCCCGCTCAAGGCCTTCACGGTCCGCAAGGAGGCCAAGGGCCACGGCATGGGCGGCCGGGTCGCCGGCGCCCTGGCCCCGGGCGACAAGGTCGCCGTCACCGAGGACGCGGTGACCCGGGGCGTGTCGATGCTGGAGGCGGTCGAGGTCATCCGGGCCGTCGGTGCCGAGCCCGTCCTCCTCGTCCCGGTCGTCGACCGGGGCGGCACCGTCGCCGCCATGGCCGCCGACGCCGGCATCCCCTTCCGCGCCCTCGTCACCGCCGAGGACCTCGGCTTCCCCTACGAGAAGGACGTGTGAGCGCCCCGATCCTCCGGGCCACCACCGAGCAGGGCCACGTCTGGGACGACCCGTCCGAGGACCTGCTCTTCGAGCTGTTCCAGGACATGGCGAACGGCGAGGAGCTGTTCATCATCGTCGAGCTGCTGTCCGACCCGAGCGGGACCACCTACGTCCAGGCCCTGCGGCTCGACGACGGCAGCTTCCTGGTCGAGGTGCGGGAGGGCTCGGAGGAGTCCCACCGCCACGTGTCCGGGCTCGACCTGCGCACCGCCCACGGGGTCGTGGCCGCATGGAGCTTCGGAGATCCCGGCTGGCGCGAGCGCGTCAGCTGGAGCCCGGGCCTGCCGGGCTGAAGGCGTCGGTGTAGGCGAAGAGGCCGGGGGCGCCGCCGGTGTGGACGAAGACGGTGGGGCGGTCGTCGACGGTCCGGAGCAGCCAGGCCATGGCCTTGGCCGTGTAGACGGGGTCGAGCAGGACGCCCTCGCTGGTGGCGAGCAGCTCGATGGCGGCCCGGGCCTCCGGGGTCGGGATGCCGTAGCCGGGGCCGAGGGTGCGGTCGGTGATCGTCCAGCGGTCGTCGCCCGGGACCTCGACGTCCAGCAGGGCGGCGGTGCCGGCCAGCAGGCCGCGGATCGTCTCGGCGGTGTGGTCGGCGTCGGCGTAGACGCAGGCCACGTCGACCACGGCGTCGAGCCCGGCCGCGGCCAGGCCCAGGACCAGGCCGGTGGCGGTGCCGGCGGTGGAGGCGGCGACGACGACCCGCTCCACCCCGATCCCGGCGTCGGCGGCCTGGGCGGCCAGCTCCAGCCCGGCGCCGACGTAGCCCAGCGTGCCGACCGGGTCGGAGCCGCCCGGCCCGATGCCGTACAGCTGCCGCCCCTCGGCGGCCCCGGTGTCGAAGAGGTCGGCGAAGACCTCGAAGGCCCGATCGTCGTCGTCGACCACGTGGACGGTGGCGCCGAGCAGCCCGTCGAGCAGGAGGTTGCCGGAGCGGAGGTAGTGGTCGTCGCCGCGGTCGACGGCCCGGACGAGGATCAGGTCGCAGGTCAGGCCGAGCCGGGCGCAGGCCGCCGCGGTCTGGCGGGCGTGGTTCGACTGGAGGGCGCCGAAGGTGACGGCCCCGCTGCAGCCCTCGGCCACCGCCGCCCCGAGCAGGTACTCCAGCTTGCGGGTCTTGTTGCCGCCCAGGGCCAGGCCCGAGCAGTCGTCGCGCTTGAGCCAGATCCGGCCCGGCAGGCGCTTCGCCCGCTCGAGGGGCGTGGGCCAGTGGCCCAGGTCGACGCGTGGGAAGCGGGCGAGGAGGTCGGTCATGCGATGGGTCCCAGGACACGGTCGAGGTACGGGTTGCGGAAGCGCCCGTCGGGGTCGGTGCGACGGCGCAGGGCCTGGAAGCGGTCCCAGCCCGGGTAGCGGGGGGCGAGCGTCTCGGCCGACTGGAAGTGGAGCTTGCCCCAGTGCGGCCGTCCGCCGTAGCTGCCCATGATCGCCTCGACGCCCTGGAAGTACTGGTCGTAGGGGACGCCCTGGTACACGTGCACGGCGATGTAGGCGGTGTCGCGGCCCGAAGCGTGGCTGAGCGGGATGTCGTCGCCGCCGGTCCAGCGGATCTCGACCGGCACGGTGATCGGCGACCCGACCGCGTCGACCAGCCGGCCCAGCCGCTCGAAGGCCTCGCCGAAGCACTCCCGCGGGATGCCGTACTCCATCTCGACGACCCGCACGAGGCGCGGCGTGCGGAAGACGCGGTCGCCCCGGTCGATCCAGTCGACCCGCTCCTTGGTGGCCGCCCCGGCGACGATGCTGCGGGCCAGGGCCGGCACCCGGCGGGCGCCGCGGCAGGCGAGGCCGAACAGGACGTTGTCCATCAGCAGGTCGGCGGTCCAGGCCTCGCGGCGCGAGCGGGGCCGGCGGGCCTCGGTGGTCCGGTTGCTCCGCTTGACCAGGGCGGTGTCGGAGCCGGGGAACCAGAACAGCCCGAGGTGGTCGTTGGCGTCGACCAGCTCGTCGGCCTCGGCCAGGAAGCGGGCCATGGCCATCGGCTCCTCGACGGCGTGGAGGTCGAAGGCGGGCACGGTCTGCAGGGTCACGGTGGAGAGCAGGCCGAGGGCGCCGAGCCCGACCCGGCCGACGTCCCACAGCTCCTGCTCCTCGGCGGTGCCGTCCCGAGCCCCGGTGAGGACCGTGCCGTCACCGGTGACGAGGCGCATCCCGACGATGGCGTCGGCGATGGTGCGGAAGCCGATGCCCGGGCCGTGGGTGCCGGTGGAGGTCGCCCCGGCGATCGACTGGTAGTCGATGTCGCCCAGCACGGGGAGGGCGAGGCCGCGAGCGTCGAGCTCGTCGTTCAGCCGGCGCAGGGTGATGCCGGCCTCGACGGTGACGAGGCCCGTGTCGGGATCGGCGGCCAGCACCCCGCCGTACCCGGACAGGTCGACGAGGTGGCCGTCGGTGCAGGCGATGGCCGAGTAGCTGTGGCCGGCGCCGACCGCCTTCACCGTCCGCCCGGCGTCGGCGGCGCGCCGCACCACGTCGACCAGCTCGTCCTCGCCCGTCGGTCGCTCCCACACGGCGGGCACGGCGCTCTGGTTGCGCCCGAAGTTCCGCCATGTGGTGCCGCGCCGCAGCCGCGTCCCCGGTTGGTTCACTCGTCCTCGGGATCGTCCGGGACGCGGGCCCGCCCGCGTCGGGTCTGGTTGCGGGGCGCCCGGCCCTCGCCCTGGCGCCAGGCCTTCTCCTCCTGGCGGCGGGCGGCCTGCTCGGTCTCCTCGGTGAGCGACCGCCAGGCGGCGAGCCGGGCCGGGTCGAGCTCGCCCCGCTCGATGGCCGCCTGCACCGCGCAGCCGGGCTCGCCCTGGTGGGCGCAGTCGGAGAACCGGCAGCCGGCGGCGATCTCCTCGACGTCGTCGAAGGTCGCGTCGACCGACTCGGTGTCGGTCCACAGCCCGACGGACCGGATGCCGGGCGTGTCGACGAGGATCCCGCCGTTGGCCAGCAGGTGGATCTCGCGGTGGCTGGTGGTGTGGCGGCCCTTGCTGTCGCCCTCGCGGACGTCGCCGACGATGGCCACCTCGCCCTCGCACAGGGCGTTGGTCAGCCGGGACTTGCCGGCGCCCGACTCGCCGATCATCACGACGGTGAACCCGGCGGTCCGCTCCCGCAGCACATCGATGCCGTCACCCTCGCGGGACGAGGTGAGCAGCACGTCGACGTCGGGGTTCTGCTCCACGACCGAGGCCAGCACGGCGTCGGGGTCGTCGACCTTGTCGGCCTTGGTCAGGACGATGATCGGCTGGGCGCCGGCGTCGACGGCCAGGGCGGTGGCCCGCTGGACCCGGCCGGCGCTGAGCGGCCGGTCGAGGCCGCAGACGATGAAGACGATGTCGACGTTGGCGACGATCGGCTGCTCGGCGTCGCGGGTGGTGTCCCGGCGGCGCAGCAGCGACGAGCGCTCGAGCGTCGCCCGCACCGCCCCCTCGGCCACCAGCACCCAGTCGCCCACGACCGGGGCGGGGTCGAGCGACGCCAGCACCGGCACCGCCTCCAGACCGTCGGCAGTGGCCACCGTGACGAGGGCGCCGTCGTGGCGGATCACCCGGCCCGGCACCGAGGGCGACCGCAGCTCGTCGGCCGCGGTGGCGGCCAGCGCCGCCCAACGGTCGGACCACCCGAGGGTGGTGAGCAGGTCGTCGGCCACGATCCCTCATCTTCACAGAGGGATCGGGCCGGGACGACCTTCGGCGGGGTGCTGCTAGCCGACGACCTTGCTCAGGGTCTGGCCGAGCAGCTCGACCCGGCCCTCGACGTGGCCGTTGGCCGGGGCCGACACGGTGAAGCCGTCGATGCCGGTGGCCAGGACCTCGGAGAAGCGCTCGCCGATCTCGTCGGGGCTGCCGTGGGGGACCATGGCCCGGACCTGCGCCTTGCCCTCGTCGTCCATGCTCGCCACGTCGAGGCCACGGGAGGTGAGGAAGGCGTCGAGGTCGGCCACCGCCTGGTCGTGGGTCTCGGCGATGCAGGCGATGCCCTGGTGGGTGACGGTGATCTCCGAGACGTCGCGCCCGAGCCGCTCGCAGTGGCCGGCGAGCGCCTCCAGCTTGCGGGGGATCTCGTCGATCCCGCAGATCAGGTTGGACTCGTCCGCGTACTGAGCGACGAGCCGCAGCGTCTTCTTCTCGCCCCCGCCGCCGATCATGATCGGGATCTGCGACAGCGGGGCCGGGGAGTTCACCGCCTCCTTGACCTGGTACCACTTCCCGTCGAGGGTCGGCTTCTCTCCCTTGAGCATCCCGGTGATGATCTGGAGGGCCTCCTCCAGCTTCTCGAACCGCTCGGTGAAGGTGAGGAACTCGAAGCCCAGCGAGTCGTGCTCGAGCTCGAACCAGCCGGCGCCGATCCCGAGCTGGGCCCGGCCGCCGGAGACGACGTCGAGCGTGGTGACCTCCTTGGCCAGCAGCGCCGGCGCCCGGTAGGTGTTGCCGGTGACGAGGGCCGACAGCCGCACCGACTCGGTGTGCTGGGCCAGCGCCGACAGCAGCGTGTAGCACTCGAGCATCTCCAGCTCGGGCGGGCCGAGCATGGGCAGCTGGTAGAAGTGGTCCATCACCAGCACGGTGTCGAAGCCCGACGCCTCGGCCTCCTTGGCCTGGCGGGCCACGGTGGGGAAGAGGTCGCCGGGGGCGACACCGGGATAGGTGAAGTTGGGGATCTGGTAGCCGAGGCGCGTCACCCGGTCGACGGTAACTGCCGTGTGCCGCCCTTCACACCGTGGACCCCGCTCCAAGAGCGCGCTCCACCCCTGGGGAATCGGTCACACGGGCCCGCGGGCCCAGCCACGCGACGAGGTCGTCGGCGACGGCCGGGTGGTGGACGAGGCGGAGGTGGCCGACGCCGGGGTGGTGGCGGACGAGGACGTTGGCCGCGCCGGCGGACGCCCGGCCCGGGGCGTCGGCGCTGCGGGCGTGGACCAGGCCGTCGCCGACGAGGCGGTCCCACGGCCGGCCCAGCCCGGCGGTCACGTAGGCGTGGCGGGCGTGGGGGAGGAGGGCCGGCAACAGCTCGGGTTCGGCCCGCCAGCCCCGGGTCAGGTCGCGGATGCCGGCGCTGCGGAGGTCGATGAGCGAGGCCAGGCCGCGGGTCTCGGGGAGCCGGGCCGCGGTGCCGGCCAGGCCGTGGGCGCCGCGGGCCAGCCAGGAGCCGGCGTGGGGCGTGCCGAGGGTGACGACGTGGCCGACCAGGTCCGTCCAGCCCGTCGCCTCCGCCACCCCGGCGACGCAGGCTGCGCCGACGACGAGGCCGCCCATCGTGTGGCCGACGAGGGCGATCGCGGCGACCGGACCGGGCCCGGCGGCGACGAGCCCGGCGACGAGGGCGGACAGCTCCTCGCCGCTGCGCGCCACCGGGAGCCCGGTGTTGTAGCCGACCTCGAGCGGCGTCCAGCCGACCTCGCACAGCCGCTCGGCGTAGGTCGGCACGGCCTCGCCGTCGGCATCGGTCGACCACCAGCCCCACGCCGCGGTGGTCTCGGCCAGGCCGTGGACGAGCAGCACGATCCGGTCGGTGGGGTCGTCGAGGGCGGCGACGAGGGCGGCTGCCTCGGTCGGGAGGACCCGGCCGTGCTGCGTGCAGGCGGAGCGGACGACGAGGTCGTCGGTGCGGCCGTCCATCCAGTCGCCGAGCAGCCCGCTGCCGAAGGCGAGGGCCTGGGCACCGAGCGGGTGGGCGCTGATCGGGCGGCGGTCCCGGCCCCGGGCCGAGAGGGCGAGGGCGCCGCCGGCGGCCGCCCCGGCCAGCCGGGCCCCGCCCCGCACGGCGCCGTAGGCCAGGGCGGACGTGGTGTCGTGGACGACCCGGGCCGGCGTGGCGATCGGCCCGAGGGTGCCGAAGACCCGGCCGGCGATGCCCCGGTGCGTCTCCTGGATCGGTCCCGTCAGCCCGTCGACCAAGGCCCCCACCAGCCGCGCCGCACCCGCCACCTCGTCGACCGTCTCAGCCATGGCCGCCATCCTCCCCCACCCCCCTAACCCGAACCCGCGCCCGCACCCGTCGCCCCGCCGGGTCCCGTTCTGAGCCGCCACCGTGGCGCGGGCGCAACGCTCACTGATCAGAACGGTGGTGACGCGCCCGAGACGACTACAGAGAGTCGTCGACTTGCCGGAACGGCCACGGAGGGTGGTAGCGTTCGCGATCTCGCCGGCCCCCAAGACCGGCGTGAAGGGGAGAGATCGTGAAGAGCATCCGCCGCACCGCTGCCACCGCCGTGCTCACCGTCGCCGCGACCCTCGGCGCCGTCGTGGCCACCACCGCCCCCGCCGGTGGCGTGGCCCCCGTGGCCGCGGCCCACTCGACGCAGGTCAACGCCCTGCCGAACGGCGCCACGCCCCACGCCCTCGACGGCAGCGTGCGCTCGGTCGCCGTGGTCGGCAGCACCGTCTTCATGGGCGGCGACTTCACCCAGGCCGCCAACCCCGACCGCACGCCCGTCTCGCGCAGCTGGATCCTGGCCTTCGACAAGGCCACCGGCGTGATCCGCACCGGCTGGGCCCCGCAGCTCGACGGCATGGTCCACTCGATCGTCCCCGCCGCCGACGGCCAGTCGATCTACGTGGGCGGGGCCTTCTCGTCGATCAACGGCGTCCGCCAGCCCAAGGTCGCCCGCCTGCGGGTCAGCGACGGCGCCGTCATGACGTTCAAGCCGGCCGTCGACGCCACCGTCACCACCATGGCCCTGATCGGCGATCGGCTGTGGCTGGGGGGCGTGTTCAAGAACATCCAGGGCCGGGCCCTGCGGGTCGCCGCGGTCGACGCCCAGACGGCCGTGATCGACGACCGCATGAACATCCCCGTCACCGGCACGCACCACGGCGTGGGCGACGGGCGGATCTGGCGCCTCGAGCCCTCGCCCGACGGCCGCCACCTCCTCATCGGCGGCAGCTTCTCGGCCGTGGGCGGCCAGCCCCGGGGCCAGATCGCCAAGCTCGACATCGCCGCCGACGGCACCCCGACCCTCTCGCCGTGGAGCACCACCCGCTACGCCCCCACGTGCGCCAGCTCGGTCAACGACTCGCTGCGGGACATCTCCTACAGCCCCGACGGCTCCTACTTCGTCGTCGGCACCTCGGGCGGTCTCCCGCCGAACGACAACAGCACGCTGTGCGACACCACCGCCCGGTGGGAGGAGAGCAGCACGGCCGGGGCCCAGCCGACGTGGGTGAACCCGACCGGTGGCGACTCCGTCTACTCGGTCGAGGTCAGCGGGGCCGCCGTCTACATCGGCGGCCACTTCCGCTGGTCGAACAACGTCAACGGGCGGGACTCCAAGCAGGCCGGCGCCGTCGACCGCGAGGGCATCGCCGCCCTCGACCCGGTCACCGGCGTGCCGCTCAGCTGGAACCCGGGCCGCGACCGGGGCCAGGCCGTGTGGCAGATGCTCTCGACGCCGGACGGGCTCTACGTCGCCAGCGACACCGACCGCATCGCCCGCTACCTCTACCGCGGCCGCATCGCCTTCTTCCCGGTGGCCGGTGGCCTCCCCGTGCCCCAGCCGGGCCCGCTGGTCGTCCCGTCGAACCTGGCCCAGTGGATCCCGGCCTCGGGCCGCACCCCGGCCAGCCTGATCTCCCGCTCCTACGACGGCACCACCTTCGGCACTCCGCAGCCGGGCGGCGCCGTGCCCTCGGACTTCACGTCGCTGCGGGCCGCCTTCGTGGCCGAGGGCAACCTCTACACCGCCCACAGCGACGGCACCCTCCGGGTCCGCAGCTACGACGGCACCACGTTCGGGGCGCCCACGACGATCGAGCTCAACGGGCTCTCGGCCTTCGCCGCCGACCTGCGCGACATGCGGGCGATGACCTGGTCGGCCGGCCGGCTCTTCTACAGCACGTCCGGCAGCACGTCGCTCTTCAGCCGGGGCTTCTCGCTCGACAGCCGGATCGTCGGCGGGCTCCGCACCACGGTGGCGACGTCGTCGACCACGACGCTGAGCTACCGCGACCTCGGCTCGCTGGTGATCATCGGTCAGCAGGCCTTCTACACCGACACCCGCAGCGGCGTGCTGCGCCGGGGCCCCTGGTCGCCGACCACGGGCATCAACGCCGCCTCGGTGGCCACCGCCAGCAGCTCGGGCCCGGGCGGGGTGGCCTGGAACGCCGGTGAGCTGTGGGGCGTCCAGGGCGCCATCCCCAACCAGGCCCCGACCGCCTCGTTCACCGCCACCTGCACCGGCCTCACCTGCAGCGTCGACGCCTCGGGCAGCACCGACGGCGACGGCCGGGTCGCCGGCGTCCAGTGGGCCTTCGGCGACGGGGGGACGGCCACCGGCACCACCGCCAGCCGCCGCTACGCCGCCACCGGCACCTACACGATCACGGCCACCGTCACCGACGACGACGGCGCCACCGCCAGCACCACCCGCCAGGTCACGGTGACCGGGCCGCAGGTCGTGGGCACGGCCAGCAGCGCAGGCACCACCACCAAGGCCACCCACACCGTCGGCGTGCCGGCCGGCGTCCAGCCCGGCGACCAGCTGGTGCTGTTCGTCGCCTCCAACGCCACCGGCACCACGTCGATCTCGACGCCCGCCGGGTGGACCCCGGCCGTCGACGTGCCCACCGCCGGCAGCCGCCACGCCGCCTTCGTGCGCACGGCCGAGGCCGGCGACGCCGGGTCGACCGTGTCGGTCACCCTCGGCGCCCTGGCCAAGGCCGACCTCACCGTCGCCGCCTACCGGGGTGTCACCCTCGGGGCCACCGGCGGCCAGGCCGGCTACACCACGCCGACGGTGACGGCCACGCCCGGCGCCTGGGCCGTCTCGTACTGGGCCGACAAGTCGGCGACGACCACCGCCATCACCCCGCCGGCCGGCGTCACCACCCGGTTCGAGCGGACGGGCACCGGCGCCGGCCACCTGACCGAGACGCTGGGCGACGTCATCGCCACCGCCACGACGGTCGGCGGGCTGACCGCCGCCCCGGCCGGAGGTGCGGCCGTGGCCAACGCCGCCGCCGTGACGGTGGTCCTCACCCCGACCTGATCCCGACCTGGCCCGAAATTGCGACCCTGAGCGGGCGACACGCCCGCTCAGGGTCGCAGTTTCGGGGTCAGTCGGTCGTCACCGCCTTCAGCACGTCGAGCTTGGCGGCCCGGCGGGCGGGGAGCAGCGACGCCCCCACGCCGGCCAGCCCGGCCAGCACGACGATCACCACGAGCCGGGTGACGGGAAGCCGGAACACCTCCAGCCCCTCGTCCTCCAGCGCCGTCACCAGCGACCAGCCGAACAGCAGGGCCACGCCCAGCCCGAGCACGGCGCCGAGCACCGAGATCAGCACCGCCTCCCAGCGGACCATGGCCCGCAGCTGGGGCCGGGTCATGCCCACCGCCCGGAGCAGGCCCAGCTCCCGCGTCCGCTCGAGGATCGAGAGGGCGAGGGTGTTGGCGATGCCGATCAGGGCGATCACCACCGCCAGGGCCAGCAGGGCGTAGATCATGTTGAGCAGGCTGTCGATGGTGGCGCCCTGGGCGTCCTTGTACTCCTCCCGGTCCTGCACGGTCACCTGCGGGTAGGCGTCGGTGACCCCCTCGATGGCCGCGTCGGCGGCGGCCAGGTCGACCCCGTCGGCCACGGTGGCCAGGATCTGGGCGTCGACGAGAGGGCCGTCGGTGTGCTCGGCCAGCGTCTCGGTGGCGACGAGCAGCCCGCCGACCACCTCCGACTCGGTGTAGATGGCGCCGACCCGCAGGCGGATGGGGCCGGTGGCGAAGGTGACGTCGAGGGTGTCGCCGATCGAGAGGCCCTGGTCGGTGGCCCGGTCCCGGTCGATGGCCACGCCGTCGGGACCGAGGTCGGCCAGGTCGCCCTCGGTCGCCCCCAGGTCGACCACCCGGCCCAGCGAGGCGACGTCGGCGGCGACCAGGATCTGGGTGCTGCCGTCGACCTCGGCGGCGCCGTAGGCCAGCCCGGTCACCGCCTCCAGCTCGGGCAGCTCGGCCAGCGAGGTGGCCAGGTCGGGGCTGACCCCGCCGCCGTCGAAGCCGCTGGCGGCGACGACGAAGTCGCCCTCGAAGGAGCGTTCGATGACCTGGTCGAGCGAGGCCCGGGTCGACGAGGCGATGATCGAGATGCCGCCGACCAGGCTGACGCCGATCATCAGGGCGGCCGCCGTCGAGGCCGTGCGCTTGGGGTTGCGCAGGGCGTTCTGGCGGGCGAGGGCGCCGGTCATGCCGGTGAGGCGGGCGAGGGGCCGGCCCATGATCCCGACGATCGGCCGGGCCAGGATCGGGCCCAGCACCACCACGGCGACGAACACGACGGTGGCGCCCAGGCCGACCAGCCCGGCGTCGGCCTCGTCGCCGAGGCCGCCGGCGACGGCGAGGGCGCCCAGCAGGGCCAGCGCGCCGCCGAGCACCATCCGCACCCGGCTGCGGCCGGAGTCGTCGACGGCGACGTCGCGGAGGGCGGCGATCGGCGGGACCCGGGCGGCCCGGCGGGCGGGCACCACGGCCGACACCACGCTGACGCCGAGACCGCCGATCAGCGACATCACGACGGTCCGGGGCTCGACGGCCATGCCCCCGCCGGGCAGGTCGAGGCCGATGGCCGACAGCAGCGCGGTCAGCCCGCTGGCCACGCCGATCCCGGCGACCAGGCCGAGCAGCGAGGCGGCCAGCCCGACGGCGACCGACTCGAGCAGCACGGCCAGCAGCACCTGGCGGCGGCTCGCCCCGATGGCCCGCAGCAGGGCGTTCTCCCGGGACCGCTGGGCCACGAGGATCGAGAAGGTGTTGTAGATGATGAACGACCCGACGAAGAGGGCGATCAGGGCGAAGGTCAGCAGGAAGGCGTTGAGGAAGCCGAGGGCCGTGCGGATCTCGTCCTTGGTGTCGTCGGCCGCTGCCGACCCGGTCACGGCCTCGACCCCGTCGGGCACCACCTCGGCGATGCGGCGGGTCAGGGTCTCGTCGTCGATCACGTCCTCGGCGGTGGCGTAGACGGCGTTGAGCTTCCCCTCCTCGCCCATCAGCTCGGTCGCCGTGGCCAGGTCGAAGAGCAGGACCGAGCTACCGGCCACCGTGTCGGCGTCGCCGTAGGTGACGATGCCGGCGACGGTCATCTCCTGGCTGCCGGCCGGGGTGAGCACGGTGGCGGTGTCGCCCACCGCGAGCTCGCCGGTCTCGGCCGTGTAGCGGTCGATGGCCACCTCGTCCGGCCCCTCGGGGCGCTCCCCCGACTCCAGGCGGAACGGGTCGATGCCCTCGGCCGCGGGGTACCAGCTCTGGCCGAAGCTGCCGGCCGCGCCGCCCCCGACGACGTCGCCGTCGGCGCCGACGATCTGAGCCCCGCCGCTGACCTCGGGCACGACCTCGGCCACCCCATCGACGGCGGCGACGGCGTCGACCAGGTCGGCCGGGATGAGCGGTCGCTCCGAGCCGAATTCGGAGGAGAAGGCCTCCTCGCCCTGCACGACGGTGTCGGTGTGCGAGTAGATCTCGTCGAAGAGCCGGTCGAAGGAGCGGCCGATCGTGTCGGTCAGCACGAAGGTGCCGGCCATGAAGGCGACGCCGAGCAGCACGGCGATGCTGGTGGCCAGCAGCCGGAGCTTGCGGGCGGCGATGGTCTTGATCGCGGTGCGGAGCATCAGGCACCGAGCCCCTTCATCCGGTCGAGCACGGTCTCGGGGGTCGGGTCCCGCAGCTCGTCGACGATCGACCCGTCGACCAGGAACACGACCCGGTCGGCGTACCCGGCGGCGACGGGATCGTGGGTCACCATCACGATCGTCTGGCCCATCTCCCGGACCGCCCGGCGGAGGAAGGAGAGGATCTCGGCGCCGCTGCGGGAGTCGAGGTTGCCGGTGGGCTCGTCGGCGAAGGTGATCTCGGGCCGGCCGGCGAGGGCCCGGGCCACGGCGACCCGCTGCTGCTGCCCGCCCGACAGCTCGCTGGGCCGGTGCCCGAGGCGGTCGCCCAGCCCGACGATGCCGACGACGGTGTCGAGCCACGGCGGGTCGACCTTGCGGCCGGCGAGGGTGGCCGGGAGGGTGATGTTCTCGACGGCCGTCAGGGTCGGGATCAGGTTGAAGGCCTGGAAGACGAAGCCGACCTTGTCTCGCCGCTGCCGGGTGAGCCGCCGGTCGTCGAGTCGGGAGAGGTCGGTGTCGACGATCAGCACGTGTCCGGCGGTCAGGGTGTCGAGCCCGGCCAGGCAGTGCATCAGGGTCGACTTGCCCGAGCCCGACGGGCCCATGACGGCGGTGAGCTCGCCGGCGGCGATGTCGATGCTGACGTCGCGCAGGGCGTGGACCTGGGTGTCGCCCCGGCCGTAGACCTTGCGGGCGGCGACGGCCCGGGCGGCGATGCCGGCGGGGGCCGTGGGGGGTGGGGGAGCCGTGGGGGACGTGGACATGGCCCGACCGTCGCACCGCCGGCCCGTCCCCGGATCGCCCCCCGGTCTGATCGTCGGTCCTCCCCCAGGAGGATCGGACTCGGGGGAGATGGCGACCGTTTCCGGTCACCTTCTCCCCCGAGTTCGGGGGGTCAGGGGGTGCCGGGGCGGACCAGGCCGGACTCGTAGGCCAGGACGACGGCCTGGACGCGGTCCCGGAGGTGGAGCTTGGTGAGGACCCGGCCGACGTGGGTCTTCACCGTCGTCTCGCCCAGGATCAGCTCGGTGGCGATCTCGGCGTTGGACAGGCCCCGGGCCATCAGAGCGAGGACCTCGCGCTCCCGCTCGGTCAGGTCGTCGAGCTCGGGCGGCGGGGGTGCGGTCGCCGGGCGCTGGCGGGCGAACTCGGCGATCAGCTGGCGGGTGACCGACGGGGCCAGCAGGGCGTCGCCGCCGGCCACGACCCGCACCGCGTCGAGCAGCTCCTCGGCCGGCGTGTCCTTGAGGAGGAAGCCGCTGGCGCCGGCCCGGACGGCGTCGAAGACGTGGTCGTCGAGGTCGAAGGTGGTGAGGATCACGACCTTGGGGGCCGGCCGCTCCTCGGTGCCGGCGGCCACGATGGCGGCGGTGGCGGCGACGCCGTCGCGCCGGGGCATGCGGATGTCCATCAGCACCACGTCGGGCCGGGCCCGGGCGACCAGGTCGACGGCATCGACGCCGTCACCGGCCTCGCCGACGACCGTGATGTCGTCCTCGCTCTCGAGGATCATGCGGAAGCCGGCCCGTACCAGGGCCTGGTCGTCGACCACGACGACGCGGATGGCGGTCATCGCCGAGTCCTCACGCAGCCCCCAGCGGGAGCTGGGCCCGCACCGCGAAGCCGCCGCCGGGGCGCGGGCCGGCGCTGACCGAGCCGCCGTAGAGGGCGACCCGCTCGCGCATGCCGACCAGGCCGTGGCCGGGCCCGTCCCCGGATGAGGGCGGGTCGGCGCCCAGGCCCCGGCCGTTGTCGGCCACCTCGACCTCGACCGCCCCCTCGGCGTAGGTGATCGTCACCCCGGCGACGGCCGGCCCGGCGTGGCGCCGCACGTTGGTGAGCGCCTCCTGCACGATGCGGAAGGCGGCCAGGTCGATGCCCGGCGGCAGCGGCCGCTCGTCGCCCCGGCGGCGCACGGCCACCGGCAGGCCGGCGGCCCGGCACTCCTCGACCAGGTCGTCGAGGCTGTCGAGCGAGGGCTGCGGCAGCCGTTCGGGGGCGTCGGCGCCGTCGTCCTCCCGCAGCACGCCGAGCAGCCGGCGCATCTCGGTGAGCGCCTCGCGCCCGGTCTCCTCGATCAGCTGCAGGGCGTGCTCGGCCCGGGCCGGGTCCTTGTCGAGCACCCGCCGGGCCCCGCCGGCCTGCACGACCATCACGCTCATCGAGTGGGCCACCACGTCGTGCATCTCGCGGGCGATGCGGGCCCGCTCCTCCTCGGCCGCCCGGCGCGCCTCCTCGACCCGGTCCTGCTCGGCCCGCTCGGCCCGCTCCCGCAGGGCGGCGACGTTGGCCCGGCGGGTCTTGAGGTTGTCGCCGACCAGCCAGACCGTGCCGTACATCAGGTAGGCGAAGGCGACCTCGCCGATCGGGTAGCCGCCGTGGGGCGACGGACCCCACGCCATCATCGGCCCGAGCAGCACGGCGACGCCGAGGAGGACGCGGCGCGACGCCTTCCGGCCGCAGTGGGCGCCGACGGTGTAGAGGGCGACGAGATCGCCGAACAGGGCGAAGTCGGTGTTGTAGCGGGCGGCCCCCATGGCCATGGCGGCGACGACGGTCAGGGCGAAGACGAGCAGCGGCCGGACCCGGCGCCAGACGAGGGGCACCGCCGACAGGGCGATCAGGACGGCGAGGCCGGCATCCGGCTCCCGCCAGTCGACCCCCGGCTCGGGGTTGTCGCCGACGATCCAGACCGTGACGGGGATGGCCGCGACGATGCCGGCGAGCAGGGCGTCGGCCACGAAGGGCCGGGCCTTGAGCCAGAGCACCGGGTGCCGCAGCGCGTCGGTCACGGTCCGACGGTACGTGACCGCCCGCCCGGCCGGGTCGGCCCCGAGGAGGATGCCGGTCCTCCTCGCGGATGAGGGCGCGGAGGGCCGGGGTGACGACCGCGCCTCGGTACCCTCGCCGCGATGAGCGACGCCGCCCCGCCCGACCTGCCCGCCGGCACCCCGCCGATCAGCCCCTTCGGCGAGCTGGTCGGGGAGCGGTTCGTGACGGTGACGCCCGACGAGGTCGTCATCAGCCTCCCGATCGCCCCGCACCTGCACCAGCCCTACGGCATCGTCCACGGCGGGGTGTGGTGCACGCTCGTCGAGACCGCCGCCAGCATCGGCGCGGCCACGTGGCTGCGGACCCGGGGCGACGGCAACGTCGTCGGCGTCTCCAACCACACCGACTTCCTGCGGGCCGTGCGGGACGGCGAGGTGACGGCCACGGCCACGCCGATCCACCGGGGCCGGCTCCAGCAGCTGTGGCTGGTCGAGGTCCACGACGGCGACGGCCGGCTCTGCGCCCGGGGCCAGGTGCGGCTCCAGAACCTGGAGTCGGCCGACGGGCTGAGCCGCTCCTAGTCGCACCGCCTCGGCGCCGCCCCCGTCGATCTCCTGCAAATTGCGACCCTGAGAGGGCGAGGCGCC
>JBQGCF010000333.1:0-19420 GCA_052038315.1 Iamia sp. | reverse complement strand
CCGGGCCGCCGCCTTCTGGGACATCTTCCACCTGCTGTACGTCGGCACCACCGTGACGGTCCCGCTGCTGGCCCTCGGCCTGCTCCTCCTGGCCACGCCGCTGGCCGGGGCGATCGACCGGCTCGGGCGCCACACCCTGCCCCGCCCGGTGGCCGCCCTGCTCGTGCTCGCCCTGCTGCCGGCGCCGCTCGGGTTCTACGCCACGCACGTCGAGCCGTTCCGGCTGCGGGTCGACGACCACGTCGTCGCCGTCGACCCGGCCCGGGCCGGTGACGACGAGGTCACCATCGCCGTCCTGGCCGACCTCCAGACCCCCGGCGTGGGCGACCACGAGCGCCGGGCGGTGGCGGAGATCATGGCGGCCGAGCCGGACGTGATCCTGATCCCCGGCGACCTGTTCCAGGGCCCGGACTCCCGCCTGGAGCAGGGCATCGCCGAGATCCACGACCTCCTCTCCCGGCTGGAGGCGCCCGGCGGCGTCTACTTCGTCCGGGGCGACTCCGACGGCCACCACGGCGGCCCGGCGGCCCGCATCCTCGAGGGCACCGGCATCGTGACCCTCCTCGACGAGACGACCGAGGTCACCGTGGGCGACCGGACCCTCCGCATCGGCGGCACCGCCCTCGCCTACGACACCCCTGGCGCCGACGCCGTCCGGGCCGACCTCCAGGAGGCACCGGAGGGCGTGGTCACGATCCTCGTGAGCCACCGGCCCGACACGGTGCTGGACCTGCCACCGGACAGCCGGGTCGACCTCACCGTCGCCGGCCACACCCACGGCGGCCAGATCGTCGTCCCCGGCGTCGGCCCGCTCGTGACCTTCACCGAGGTCCCTCGGGACGTGGCCAGGGGCGGCCTCCACGACCTCGACGGCAACCCGATCTACGTCTCGCCCGGTGTCGGCCTGGAGCGGGGCCCGGCCCCCCAGGTCCGCTTCCTCAGCCGCCCGGCGGTCGGCATCCTGACGCTCCGCGACGCGGCCTGAACCGGCTGCGAGGCCGGCAGCCCAGCATCGTTAGGCTCGAACGACTGCCATGGACCTCGACCGCCTCCGCAACATCTCGATCATCGCCCACATCGACCACGGGAAGACCACGCTGTCCGACCGGGTGCTCGAGAAGAGCGGCATCGTCAGCGCCCGCGACATGCGGGCCCAGTACCTCGACTCCATGGACCTCGAGCGGGAGCGGGGCATCACGATCAAGCTCCAGTCGGTGCGGATCCCGTGGAAGGACCACGTGATCAACCTGATCGACACCCCCGGCCACGTCGACTTCGGCTACGAGGTGAGCCGCAGCCTGGCCGCCTGCGAGGGCGTCGTCCTGCTGGTCGACGCGGCCCAGGGCATCGAGGCCCAGACCCTGGCCAACTGCTACCTCGCCCTCGAGAACGACCTCGAGATCGTGGCCTGCATGAACAAGATCGACCTGCCGGCGGCCGACCCCGACCGCTGTGCGCAGGAGATCGAGAACGTGCTCGGCATCCCGGCCGACGAGGTGCTCCGCATCAGCGCCAAGACCGGCGAGGGCGTCGACGAGCTGCTCGACGCCGTGCTGGAGCGGATCCCCGCCCCCGAGGGCAAGGCCGACGACCCCCTCCGGGCCCTGATCTTCGACTCGCACTTCGACCCCTACCGCGGCGTCGTCAGCTCGGTCCGGATCATGGACGGGACGATGCGCTCGGGTGCCAAGCTCCGCTTCATGCAGGCCGGCGCCACCCACGGCGCCGAGGAGATCGGCGTCCGCAGCCCCGACAACCAGCCGGTGAAGACGCTGGGCCCGGGCGAGACGGGCTACCTGATCGCCGGGATCAAGGACGTCGGCGCGGCCCGCTCCGGCGAGACGGTCACCGACACCGCCAACCCGGCCACCGAGGTGCTGGAGGGCTACCGCGACCCCAAGCCGATGGTGTTCTGCGGGCTCTACCCGATCGACGGCGACGAGTTCCCCGACCTGCGCGAGGCCCTGGAGCGGCTGCGGCTGAACGACAGCAGCTTCACCTACGAGCCGGAGAGCTCCGGCGCCCTCGGCTTCGGCTTCCGCTGCGGCTTCCTCGGCCTGCTCCACATGGAGATCGTCCGCGAGCGCCTGGAGCGGGAGTTCGACCTGAGCCTGATCGCCACCGCCCCGTCGGTGGAGTACCTGGTCCACACCTCCAAGGGGACGGTCGTCGAGATCGACAACCCCTCGGAGATGCCCCCGATGGTCGAGGTCGACGCCATCGAGGAGCCGTGGCTCACGGTCAGCCTCCTCACCCCGACCGACTACACGGGCACGCTGATGGAGCTCTGCCAGAACCGGCGGGGCGAGATGCAGAAGCTCGAGTACCTCTCGCCCGAGCGGGTCGAGCTCCGCTACCGGATGCCGCTGGCCGAGGTCGTCACCGACTTCTTCGACCAGATGAAGAGCCGGACCCAGGGCTACGCCAGCCTCGACTACGAGCCCGACGGCTACGGCGTCTCCGCCCTGGTGAAGGTCGACGTGCTGCTCAACAGCCAGCCGGTCGACGCCTTCAGCATGATCGTCCACCGGGACAAGGCCGAGGACTACGGCCGTCGCATGTGCGAGAAGCTCAAGGAGCTGATCCCGCGGCAGCTGTTCGACGTCCCGATCCAGGCGGCCGTCGGCGGCCGGATCATCGCCCGCCAGACCGTGAAGGCGAAGCGCAAGGACGTCCTCGCCAAGTGCTACGGCGGCGACATCACCCGGAAGCGCAAGCTGATCGAGAAGCAGAAGGAGGGCAAGAAGAAGATGAAGTCGATCGGTCGGGTCGAGGTCCCCCAGGAGGCCTTCGTCAGCGCCCTCCGCCTCGACGACTGACGGCGGCCCGGCGAAGGCCCAGCAGGCCAGCGACGCCCAGCCCGACCGGGAGGGCGCGGGTCCCCACCCGGACGGCGGTGATGCGGCGGCGCATCCAGGCTGCGTCGTTGACGTGGGGGAAGGGCTCGTCGGGGACGGGCACGCCGAGGAAGGCGCACAGCGGCTCCCAGCCGTCGGCCACCGAGAACACCAGCAGCCGCTCGGGGTCGAGCCCCTCGACGACCGTCTCGGTGTGGCGGCGGTAGACGGCCGTGGCGTACTCGCGGTCGAGGAAGCGGCCCCGGAACAGGCCCTGCCACAGCAGCCGCTCGTTGAGCTCGACGTAGTCGCCGGCCGGCCCGACGAGCCCCCGCAGCCACGCCGGGAGCATCGTGCGGCCCTGGTAGATGGTCGTCCGGGTCGACTCCCACCAGGCGTCGGCGTCGCGCACGGTGTGGACGACCTTGGCCTCGGGGTGGAGGTCGGCCAGCTCCCGCCAGACCATGCAGGCGGGGTAGTCGACCGTCGATCGGAAGCCGTCGAACAGCGACCGGTCGAGGGGACCGCCCCGGGCGTGGGCGACCCACGCCCGCAGGTGCGACGGCCGCCGCAGCACCTCGTCCATGTGGTACGTCGGGCCGAAGCCGAGGCGGTCGAGGGCCCGCTTGAGCGAGAGGGTCCCGGTGCGCCCGAAGCCGGTGCCGACGACGAGGAGCTGTCCCACCGCAGCACCTTCGCACCGGCAGTAGGTTCACGCCATGCGTGAGCTCAGGAACTTCGTGGGGGGTGCGGAGGTCGAGCCCCGCACCGACAGCCGCTCGGACATCGTCGACCCGTCCACCGGCGCGGTGGTGGCCAGCGCTCCCGTCAGCGGGGCCGACGACGTCGATGCCGCCTACGCCGCCGCCACCGAGGCCTTCCCCGGCTGGCGCGACGCCACGCCGAGCACCCGCCAGCTGGCCCTGCTGAAGATCGCCGACGCGGTCGAGGCCGCCGGCGACGAGCTGGTGAAGCTGGAGGCCGAGAACACCGGCAAGCCGTGGGCGCTGACGGCGTCGGAGGAGATCCCGCCGATGGTCGACCAGCTCCGGTTCTTCGCCGGCGCGGCCCGCACCCTCGACGGGGTGGCCGCCACCGAGTACATGGAGGGCTACACGTCGTGGCTCCGGCGGGAGCCGATCGGCGTGGTCGGCCAGGTCGCTCCGTGGAACTACCCGATGATGATGGCGGTCTGGAAGATCGCCCCGGCGCTGGCCGCCGGGAACACCGTCGTGCTCAAGCCGTCGGACACCACGCCCGAGACCACCCTCCGCCTGGCCGCCATCGCCGCCGAGTTCCTCCCGCCCGGCGTGCTCAACGTGGTCACCGGCGACCGTGACACCGGTCGGGCCCTCGTCTCCCACCCGGCCGCCGACATGGTCGCCATCACCGGCTCGGTCCGGGCCGGCATGGAAGTGGCCCGCAGCGCGGCCGACGACCTCAAGCGGGTCCACCTCGAGCTGGGCGGCAAGGCCCCGGTCGTCGTGTTCGACGACGCCGACGTCGAGGCGGCCGCCGCCGGGATCGCCGAGGCCGGCTACTTCAACGCCGGCCAGGACTGCACCGCCGCCACCCGCGTCCTGGTGACGCCGGGCGTGCACGACGCCTTCCTCGCCGCCCTGGTCGCGCAGGCGAACGAGGCCGTGGTCGGGCTCCCCGACGACGAGGACGCCCTCCTCGGCCCGGTCAACAGCCAGGACCAGCTCGACCGGGTCACCGGCTTCCTCGACCGCCTGCCCGACCACGCCTCGATCGCCGCCGGCGGCGCCCGTCCCGACGGCATCGACGGCGGCTTCTTCCTCCGGCCGACGGTCGTGTCGGGCCTCCACCAGGACGACGAGATCGTCCAGAACGAGGTCTTCGGCCCGGTGATCACCGTCCAGCGGGTGGCCGACGAGGAGGAGGCGGTCGCCTGGGCCAACGGCGTCGAGTACGGCCTGGCCTCCAGCGTCTGGACCCGGGACGTGGGCCGGGCCCTGCGCATGTCCAAGCGGCTCGACTTCGGCTGCGTGTGGATCAACGCCCACATCCCGCTCGTGGCCGAGATGCCCCACGGCGGCTTCGGCCACTCCGGCTACGGCAAGGACCTGAGCCGCTACGGCTTCGACGACTACACCCGTCTCAAGCACGTCATGGCGAGCCTCGACTGATGCGCATCCTGATCGTCGGGGCGGGGGGAGTGGGCACGGCCGCCGCCGCCATCGCCGCCCGCCGGGACTTCTTCGAGGCCATGGTCGTGGCCGACTACGACGAGGCCCGGGCCCGGGCCGCGGTCGACAAGGTCGACGACCCCCGCTTCACCGCCGCCCGGATCGACGCGTCGAGCGCCGAGGCGGTCACCGAGACGTGCCGCGAGCACCGCATCACCCACGTCCTCAACGCCGTCGACCCCCGCTTCGTGATGCCCGTCTTCGACGGTGCCCTCGCCGCCGGCGCCCACTACCTCGACATGGCCATGAGCCTGAGCCGGCGCCACCCGGACAAGCCCTACGAGCTGCCCGGCGTGATGCTCGGCGACGAGCAGTTCGCCCGGAACGACGACTGGGAGGGGGCCGACCTCCTCGCCCTGGTCGGCATCGGCGTCGAGCCCGGGCTGAGCGACGTCTTCGCCCGCTACGCCGCCGACCACCTGTTCTCCGAGATCGACGAGCTGGGCACCCGCGACGGCTCGAACCTCACCGTCGAGGGCTACGACTTCGCCCCCTCGTTCTCGATCTGGACGACGATCGAGGAGTGCCTCAACCCGCCGCTGGTCTGGGAGCGGGAGCGGGGCTTCTTCACCACCGAGCCGTTCAGCGAGCCCGAGGTCTTCGACTTCCCCGGCGGCATCGGCCCGGTCGAGTGCGTCAACGTCGAGCACGAGGAGGTCGTGCTCATGCCCCGCCAGGTCGACGCCAAGCGGGTCACGTTCAAGTACGGCCTGGGCGCCGAGTTCATCGACGTCCTGCGGACGCTCCACAAGCTCGGGCTCGACTCGACCGACCCGGTCACGGTCCGCACCGCCGACGGGGGCACCGCGGCGGTGAGCCCGCGCGACGTCGTCGCCGCCGGCCTGCCCGACCCGGCCGGCCTCGGCCACCTGATGCGCGGCGCCACCTGCGCCGGGCTGTGGGTGACCGGCACCGGCAAGGACGGCAACCGGCGGGAGGTCTACCTCCACCACGTGGTCGACAACGAGTGGTCGATGGCCCGCGACGGCGTGCAGTGCGTCGTCTGGCAGACGGCGGTCAACCCGATCGTCGCCCTCGAGCTGCTGGCCGCCGGCACCTGGCGGGGCGTCGGCGTCCTCGGCCCCGAGGCCTTCGACAGCGTCCCGTTCCTCGACCTGCTGGACACCCACGACGCCCCCTGGGGCATGGAGGAGCGGAAGCCGACGGGGTAGCCCACCCCGGCGACCCGAGGAACTCCGTGTCCGACGCGTGCCGTCGGACACCCCATGCGCTCACGACCGGTCCTCATCCCCCTCGCCGCGGCCCTCGTGGCCACCCTGATCGCCGGCTGCGGCGAGTCGTCCGACGACGACGCCACCAGCGGCCGGCAGCAGACCCAGGAGTACGACAGCGACAGCGGTGGCGGGGGTGAGACCACCGGCGACGCCGCCGCCCCGGTCCTCCCGCCCGAGCCCGGTGGCGACCCCAACACCTTCGACGACCCCGGCACCAACCCCTGGACCGACCCGGCCGAGGACGACCAGAGCACCTTCGGGCTCGACGTCGACACCGGTTCGTGGACGGTGACCCGCACCTTCGTCGCCGACGGGTCGCTCCCGCCGCCCGAGGCGGTCCGCACCGAGGAGCTGATCAACGCCCTCGGCGACGTCGACGAGGCCCCCGAGGACACCCTCGGCGTCACGGTCCAGGGCGGCCGGGTCGACGACCGGACCTTCGTCCGCCTCGGCGTCACCGCCCGGGAGGTCCCCGACGACGAGCGACCCGATGTCAACCTCGTCTTCGTCGTCGACACCTCGGGCTCGATGGACGAGGACCGCAAGATCGGCCTGGTCCGGGAGTCGCTCGGCATCCTCGTCGAGAACCTCCGGGAGACCGACACCGTCTCGATCGTCACCTTCGACGCCCAGGCCGAGCCCTACCTCCCGCCGACACCGGTCGAGGATCGGGGGACGATCCTCGACGCCGTCGACTCGCTGCAGGCGGGCGGCTCGACCAACCTCGAGGGCGGCCTGCGCCTCGGCTACGCCACCGCCGAAGACCTGATCGCCGACGAGGATGCGCTCACCCGGGTCGTGCTCCTGTCCGACGGCGTGGCCAACGTGGGGGAGACGGGCCCCGGCTCGCTGGTCGAGCTGATCCGGGACGACGCCGACCGGGGCGTGAAGCTGGTGACCGTCGGCTTCGGCCTCGACGGCTTCAACGACGCCCTGATGGAGCAGGTCGCCGACGACGGCGACGGCTTCTACGCCTACGTCGACACGAACGACGAGGCCCAGCGCCTGTTCGGCGACGAGCTGACCTCGACGCTGGTCACCGTCGCCGAGGACGCCCGGGCCCAGGTGACCTTCGACGATGAGGTCGTCGCCCGCTACCGGCTGATCGGCTACGAGAACCGCGACATCGCCGACGAGGACTTCGCCGACGACGACACCGACGCCGGCGAGCTGGGCGCCGGCCACCGGGTGGTCGCCCTCTACGAGGTCGAGCTGGCCGCCGGGGTCGACGGCGAGGCCGGGCTCGGCTCGGTCGAGCTCCGCTGGGACGAGATCGAGGGCGGCGACGAGCAGACGGCGACCACGCCGATCGAGCTGGCGGTCGACGAGGACGCCCCCGAGGCCACCCAGGTGGTCGCTGCGGTGGCCGACCTGGCCGGGGCCCTGCGCAGCGGCGAGCCCTCGCCGGACGCCCTGGAGGAGATCGCCGACCGGCTGGACGCCCTGGCCGACGAGGTCGACGACCCGGTGGTCGCCGAGATGGCCGAGGTCGCCCGGAGCGCCGCCGAGCTGGCGTGACGCCTACGCCGGGCGGGCCTCGATGGCGTCGGTGAGCACCGTCATGGCGTCCTGCAGCAGGTCGTCGGAGATCGTCAGGGGCGGCAGCAACCGCAGCACGTTCCCCCACGTCCCACAGGTGAGGGTGACGACGCCGGCGGCGTGGCAGGCCTTGCTGATGCGAGCCGCCTCGACCGGGTCGGGCGTCTCGGTGCCGGGCACGACCAGCTCGATGGCGATCATGGCGCCCCGGCCCCGGACGTCACCGATCTGCGGGTTGTCGACGGCGACGTGGCGCAGCCCGGGCGCCATGACGTCGCCGATCCGGCGGGCCCGGGTGGCCAGGTCGTCCCGCTCGATGACCTCGATGGCGCCGAGGGCGGCGGCGCAGGCCACCGGGTTCCCGCCGTAGGTCCCGCCCAGCCCGCCCGGGGTGACCGCCTCCATGATCTCGGCCCGGCCGGTCACCCCGGCGAGCGGCAGCCCGCCGGCCAGCGCCTTGGCCGTGGTGATCAGGTCGGGCACCACGCCCTCGTGGTCGCAGGCGAACATGTCCACGGTGCGGCCGAAGCCGGTCTGGATCTCGTCGGCCACGAAGACGACGCCGTGCTCCCGGCACCACTCGGCGATCCTCGGCAGGAAGCCGGGGGCGGGCTCGACGAAGCCGCCCTCGCCCTGGATCGGCTCGATCACGACGCAGGCGGTGCGGTCGGCGCCGACCTGGCTCTCGATCACGGCGAGGGCGCGGGTGGCCGCCTCCTCGCCGGTCATGCCGTCGGGGTCGCGGAACGGGTAGCTCATCGGCGCCCGGTAGACGTCGGAGGCGAAGGGCCCGAAGCCGTCCTTGTAGGGGCTGTTCTTGGCCGTCATGGCCATCGTCAGGTTGGTGCGGCCGTGGTAGGCGTGGTCGAACACCACGACCGAGTCCCGCCCGGTGTGGCGGCGGGCGATCTTGACCGCGTTCTCGACCGCCTCGGCCCCGGCGCTGAACAGGCAGCTGCGCTTCTCGTGGTCGCCCGGCGTCAGCCGGTTGAGGGCCTCGGCCACGGCCACGTAGCCCTCGTACGGCGTGACCATGAAGCAGGTGTGGGTGAAGCGGTCGAGCTGGTCGGTGGCCCGTTCGACCACCTCGGGGACGTGGTGGCCCACGCTCACCACGGCGATGCCGGTGCCCATGTCGATCAGGTGGTTGCCGTCCACGTCGACCAGCACCGAGCCCTCGGCCCGCTCGACGAACACGGGGAGGGTCGTGCCCACGCCGGCGGGGACGGCGGCCGTCCGCCGGGCCATCAGCTCCTGGGACCGCGGCCCCGGGATCTCGGTGACGACCTTGCGCTCCTGCGGGATCATGCGCGGGAGCGTAGGTCCCACTAGAACCCCGGGCATGACGACGCTGTTCGTGCACGGGGTCCCGGAGACGGCATCGATCTGGGACCGGGTCCGCGGCCTGATCGACCGGGAGAGCTCGGCCCTGCGGCTGCCCGGCTTCGGCACGCCCCGGCCCGACGGCCACGACGGCTCCATGGACGCCTACGCCGAGTGGCTGATCGAGGAGATCCGGGTCGCCGACGAGCCGGTCGACATCGTCGGCCACGACTGGGGCGGCATCCTCGTCGCCCGGGTGGCGACCTACGCCCCGGCCGGGCTGCGCAGCTGGGTGAGCGACGCCCCCGGCGCCATCGACCGGGGCTTCGAGTGGCACGACTTCGCCAAGATCTGGCAGACGCCGGGCGACGGCGAGGCCTTCTTCGAGGGCCTGCTGGCCTCGCCCCCCGACGCCGCTGCGGCCATGGAGGCCACCGGGGTGCCGGCCGCCGACGCCCCTGCCCTGGTCGGGGCGGTCGACGAGGTGATGGTCGACTCGATCCTCCGCCTCTACCGCTCGGCCACCGAGGTGGGGACGGTGTGGGCGGCCGACGGCCCCTCGCCCGTCCCCGGCCTGGTGCTGGTGGCCGAGGGCGATGCCTTCGGGAACGTCGAGACGTCGCGCCGCATCGCCGCCGACCTCGGTGCCGGGTTCGACGTCATCGCCGGCGGCACCCACTTCTGGCCCCTCAGCGCCCCCGAGGCCGGCGCCGCCGCCCTGACCCGCTTCTGGGCCACCCTCGACCCGCAGAAGGCGTAGGGTCACCTGTGACCGCCGACACCCGGCGGTCACTCCAACCGGAGGGGAACCCATGCACTTCCGCCAGGCCCTCGCGGCCGTCGTCCTGACGACCGCGCTCACGATGGGGGTGGCCGTGGCGCCGACCCCGGCGAGCGCGGTCACCATCACCACCGGGGAGAACTACGTGTCGATCGGCGACTCCTTCGCCGCCGGCGCCGTCCCCTGGTACGCCCTGCCGATCCAGACCGCCGCCTGGGCCTTCAACCAGTGGGCCAACAGCGGCTACAGCAGCTGGGCCCACATCTGCGGCCGGGCCACCAACAACCCCTGGAGCTACCAGGTCAAGACGGCGATCACGTCCAGCGGCACGCCGACGCTGCGCAACGCCAGCTGCAGCGGCGCCACCACGGCCCACATCACCGGGTCGCAGACGGCCGACACCTACATCAACGGCATCCAGGTCATCAACGGCCCGCAGCGCAACCAGATCAACGCCAGCACCAAGGCCGTGACCGTCTCCCTCGGCGGCAACGACGCCCAGCTGCTGCAGCTGATCCAGAACTGCCGGATGTACAGCTGCGCCGGCTCGACCGGGGCGTGGAGCAACATCCTCGGCACCGGCGCGGGCACGGTCCAGACCAAGCTCGACACCGCCTACGACGCCATCGAGGCCGTGCAGCCGGCGGGGGCCCAGGTCGTCGTGATCCAGTACCCGGCCTTCGTCCCCGACGAGACGCTGGCCCCCGGCTCGGGGAACGCCTGCAACGCCGCCTACACGATCGACACCACCGAGGCGGCCTACATCGCCCAGGTCCAGCGGGACCTCAACCAGGCCATCGCCACCGCGGCGGCGGGGCGCACCGGCTGGTCGGTGGTCGACATGTACACGCCGAGCCAGGCCGGGCCCCGCCACGACATGTGCTCGGGCAGCACCAACAAGTGGATCACCGGCATCGACGCCGGCGAGACGGCCACCGTGGGCTACACCTACGGCGGCTCGGGCCAGGTGTACCCGATGCACCTGAACGACGCCGGCCACACCGCCTACGCCACCACGGTCGGAGCCGCCGTCCTGGCCGCCTGATCCGCTTCCCGGTCGGAGGGTTGGGGCAGGGTCGGCGGATGCCCCAGCCCTCCACCGCGGTGATGTGGTTCCGGCGCGACCTGCGCCTGTCGGACAACCCCGCCCTGGTGGAGGCGGCCCGTGAGCACGACCGCGTCGTCGCCCTCTTCGTCGACGACGCCCACCTGCGCGGCCCGGCCGGGCCGAACCGGCGCTGGTTCATGGCCGGCTGCCTGGCCGAGCTGGACGAGCGGACCGGGGGCAACCTCGTCGTGCGCAAGGACACCCCCGCCCGCGCCGTCCGGGCGGTCGCCCGCCAGGCCGGGGCCGAGGCGGTGTACGTGGCCGAGGACGCCGGCCCCTACGGCACGGCCCGCGACGACGAGGTCCGGGAGGCGCTGGCCACCGACGAGGTCGAGCTGCGGCCGGTCGGCACCCCCTACGCCGTCCCACCGGGCAGCCTCTTCACCGGCGGGGGCACGCCGTTCAAGGTCTTCACCCCGTTCTCGCGGGCCTGGCGGGCCCACGGCTGGGACGATCCGCTCGACGCGCCCCGCGGCGTGCGCTGGGTCGAGGACGTCCGCTCAGACGGGCTGCCCGAGGCGCCCGACGTCACCGCCGAGCTCCCCACCCCGGGGGAGGAGGCGGGCAAGCGCCGCCTGGCCGCCTTCCTCGACGGGCCGGTCGACCGCTACGCCGACGAGCGCGACCACCCCGGCGTCGACGGCACGTCCCGCCTGTCGCCCTACCTGAAGTGGGGCTGCCTCCACCCCCGCCAGATCCTCGACCGGCTGGGTCGGGGGAAGGGGCCGGAGACCTTCGCCAAGGAGCTGGCCTGGCGGGAGTTCTACGCCGACGTGCTCCTCCACGAGCCGCAGTCGGCCCGCCAGAGCCTCGACGAGCGGATGGCCGGCATGCAGCTCGACACCGGGGCGAAGGCCGACGAGCGCTTCGCCGCCTGGTGCGAGGGGCGGACCGGCGTGCCGATCGTCGACGCCGGGATGCGCCAGCTGGCCGGCGAGGGCTGGGTCCACAACCGGGTGCGCATGATCGTGGCCTCGTACCTGGTCAAGGACCTCCACATCGACTGGACCCGCGGCGCCCGGTTCTTCATGGAGCACCTGGTCGACGGGGACATCGCCTCCAACATGCACGGCTGGCAGTGGGTCGCCGGCACCGGCACCGACGCCGCCCCCTACTTCCGGGTCTTCAACCCGACGAGCCAGTCGGAGCGCTTCGACCCCGACGGCACGTACATCCGGCGGTGGGTGCCCGAGCTGGCCGGGGTCCAGGGCAAGGCGGTCCACGACCCGTCGTCGCTCGGGGGCGACCTCTTCGCCGAGGCGGCCCCCGACTACCCCCGCCCGATCGTCGACCACAAGGCCGAGCGGGAGGAGGCGCTCCGACGCTGGCGCAAGGCCACGGGACGATCGTGATCAGCACTCTGTAGAGTCGAGTGCCAGCATGCTCGACGACCGGAAGTCCACGATCCTGCGGGCGGTGGTGGAGGAGTACATCCACACCGCCCAGCCGGTGGGTTCGGGCCACGTCGCGTCCGCTCCCGGGGTGGGCGTGTCGTCGGCCACCGTGCGCAACGAGATGGCGAGCCTGGAGGCCGAGGGCTTCCTGGCCCAGCCCCACACCAGCGCCGGCCGCATCCCGACCCAGGCCGGCTACCGCTACTACGTCGACCACCTGGCCGCCCGGCCGACGCTCGACCGGGCCAGCGCCCAGCAGGTGAAGGCGTTCTTCGACCGCACCCACGGCGAGCTGGAGCGGATGCTGGCCGACACCTCCCGGCTCCTGTCCGGGCTGACCGGCACCGCCGCCGTCATCACCGGCCCGCCCCACGAGACGGCCGTCGTCCGCTCGATCCAGCTGGTCGGGCTGACGCCCCGCATGGCGCTGCTGGTCGTCGTCCTCTCCAACGGCTCGGTCGAGAAGGCCACCGTCGAGCTGGGCGGGGCCGGGGTCGAGCCGAGCGAGGAGGACCTGTCCCGGGCCGGCGCCCACCTGGCCGCGGAGGTCGTGGGCCGCCACCTCGACTCGCTCGCCTCCGTGCCCGCCCCGCCGCCGGGCGCCGGGCCCGCGGTCGAGTCGATCGTGGCCTCGGCCCGGGTCGCCGTGGGCGCCGACGGCGACCACCTCTACGTCGGCGGCACGGACCGCATGGCCGGCGCCTTCGAGGCGGTCGAGCAGGTGCGCGAGGTCCTGGGGCTGCTCGAGCAGCAGCTCGTCGTGGTGTCGCTCCTGCGCGACGTCCTCGACCGGGGCCTGCAGGTCGCCATCGGGTCGGAGACGGGGATGACCACCCTCGCCGAGTGCTCGATCGTGGTGGCGCCGTACGAGATCGAGGGCGAGCCCGTCGGCACCGTCGGCGTGCTCGGTCCCACACGGATGGACTACGCCCAGGCCCTGGCCGCCGTCGCGGTGGTCGGCAAGCGCCTGGGCCGCCGGTTGAGCGAGGGCTGATGGCCGACGACCTGTACGAGGTGCTGGGCGTGTCCCGCACCGCCACCGCCGACGAGATCAAGAAGGCGTACCGCCGGCTCGCCCGCCAGCACCACCCCGACGCCAACCCCGACGACCCGACGGCCGAGGCCCGGTTCAAGGAGGTGGCCCAGGCCTACGAGGTGCTGTCGGACCCGGCCAAGCGCCAGCGCTACGACACCTACGGCAGCATCGGTGGCGCCGCCGGCGGGCCCGACCCGGGCGACGTCTTCGGGGGCGGCCTGGGCGACATCTTCGACGCCTTCTTCGGGGGTGGTGGCGGGGGCTTCGGCGGCGGTCGCCGGTCCGGCCCGCCCCGCGGCCCGGACATGGAGGTCGTCGTCGACCTCGCCTTCGAGCAGGCCGCCTTCGGCACCAACGCCCCGGTGACGGCCCGGGTGCCGCAGCCCTGCGACACGTGTGAGGCCACCGGCGCGGCGCCCGGCACCCACGCCGACACCTGCCCCACCTGCAGCGGCGCCGGCCAGGTCCGCCAGGTCCGCCAGTCGATGCTGGGCCAGATGGTCACGGCCCGGCCGTGCCCGCAGTGCGGCGGGACGGGCCAGGTCATCCCGACGCCGTGCCCCGACTGCAACGGCGAGGGCCGGCGCCCGGTCGAGCGCACCTACCCGGTCGACATCCCGCCCGGCGTGGCCGACGGCAACACGCTGCGCCTCCCCGGCTACGGGCCGGCCGGCCCCCGCGGCGGCCCCGCCGGCGACCTGTACGTCCACCTGCGGGTCGCCCCCCACGACCGCTTCACCCGCGACGGCGACGACCTCCACCACGACCTGCACCTCAGCCCCAGCCAGGCGGCCCTCGGCGTGACGGTGGCGCTGGAGACCCTCGACGACACGGTCGAGATCGCCGTCCCCCACGGCACCCAGCCCGGGCACGTGTTCCGGTTCCGGAACCAGGGCGTGCCCCGGGTGCGGGGGCGGGGGCGGGGCGACCTGCTGGTGACCGTCGTGGTCGACGTCCCGGCCAAGGTGACCGCCGAGCAGGAGGCCCTCTACCGCCAGCTGGCCGCCCTCGGGGGCGAGGACGTGACCCCGCCCGAGACGGGCCTGCTCTCCAAGGCCCGCTCGCTGTTCAAGTGACGCCCCACGTGTTCGTGGCCGACCTCGAGCGGCCCGAGCTCGACGAGGACGACCGCCACCACCTGGCCAGGGCGCTCCGGCTGCGGGCCGGCGACGCCCTGACCCTGTCCGACGGGCGCGGGGCCTGGCGCCCGGCCCGCTTCGGCCCGACGGTGGAGCCCGACGGGGAGATCGTCGTCGAGCCCGCCCCGCACCCGCCGATCACCGTCGGCCTGGCGCCGGTGAAGGGCCAGCGCCCGGAGTGGGCCGTCCAGAAGCTGACCGAGCTGGGCGTCGACGCCATCTGGCTGCTCGTCGCCGACCGCTCCGTCGTGCGCTGGGAGAAGCCCCGCGACCGGCTCGACAAGATCGTGCGGGAGGCGGGCATGCAGAGCCGGCGCACCCGTCTGCCCGAGGTGCGGGTCGGGGTCACCGTCGAGGCCGCATCCCTCGGAGCGGGAGTCGCCCTGGCCGACCCGGGGGGTGGCCCGCCGAGCCTCGACCACCCCGTCGTGCTGATCGGCCCGGAGGGCGGCTGGAGCGATCGCGAACGGGCCGCAGCACCGTCCGTGGTGGGCCTCGGCCCCACGATCCTCCGGGCGGAGACGGCGGCGGTGGCTGCCGGTTCGCTGCTCTGCGCCCTCCGTCACGGGCTCGTTGCAGGGGCGTAGCACTGAGGGTGGTTGATCTGCGGAGCGCCACGACGTACTGTGGTCGCTCAGCCGGGGATGGGCCAGCCGTACGCTGGATGGGATCCCCCTCGGCCCCATCAGCACGGTCCGGAACCCAGGGACCCTTCGCAGGAGAACGCACCAGGCGATGAGCATCATCGACAGCGAGATCGAGGACGCAGCCTCTCAGCTCTACGGGCGCAAGGTGGGGGAGCGCCTTCGCTCCATCCGCCGCCAGAAGGGCCTGTCGCTCCAGGAGGCCGAGGAGGCCTCGGAGCAGGAGTTCAAGGCGTCGGTCCTCGGCGCCTACGAGCGCGGCGAGCGGGCCATCTCGGTGCCCCGCCTCCAGCGGCTCGCCCGCTTCTACAACGTGCCCGTCGACCAGCTGCTGCCCCGGGACCGGGACGCCGACGACGAGGTCCTCGACCTCACCGTGGCCCTGCCCGACCGGCGCAAGATCGTGATCGACCTCACCCGGCTCGACCAGCTCTCCGGCGTGGCCGCCGAGATGCTGACCCGGTACCTCACGATGATCCAGGTCCAGCGCCAGGACTTCAACGGCCGGGTGCTCACCATCCGCCGGGACGACCTGCGCACCATCGCCTGCATCCTCGACACCAGCGAGGAGGGCGCGGTCAAGCGCCTCGACGAGCTGGGTCTGAGCTACTCGCGCTGAGCCAGGGCCACGCCCTCGGGGCGTACCTGCACGTGCCGTTCTGCCGGCACCGCTGCGACTACTGCGCCTTCGCCACCTGGACCGACCGCGACCACCTGGTCGAGCGGTACATGGCGGCCTGCCGCACCCACGCGGCGCGCCTGGCCCCCGGCCTGCCCCCCGTCACGAGCATCTTCGTGGGCGGGGGGACGCCGTCGCGCGTGGCCCCCGACCTCCTGCTCGCCGTGCTGGCCGAGCTGCCGGTGGCCGACGGGGCCGAGGTCACCGTCGAGTGCAACCCCGAGGACCTGACCGAGGCGCTGGCCGCGGCCTACGCCGCCGGGGGCGTCACCCGGATCTCGGTCGGCGTCCAGTCGATGGTGCCGCACGTCCTGGCCTCGCTGGGCCGGGAGCACCCCCGCTCGGCCGTCGCCCCGGCGGTCACCGCCGCCCGCTCCGCCGGGCTCGACGTCAACGTCGACCTGATCTACGGCGGCGCCGGCGAGTCCGTGGCCGACTGGCGGACCACCGTCGAGGGCGCCGTCGCCCTCGACCCCGACCACGTCAGCGCCTACGCCCTGACCGTCGAGGCGGGCACGCCCCTGGCCAAGGACACGGCCCGTCACCCGGACGACGACGACCAGGCCGAGAAGTACGAGGTGGCCTCGGCCCTCCTCGAGGCGGCCGGCTACGAGTGGTACGAGATCTCCAACTGGGCCCGGCCCGGGCACCGCTGCCGCCACAACCTCCTGTACTGGTCGATGGGGGAGTACCTCGCCCTGGGCTGCGCCGCCCACGGTCACCGCGACGGCACCCGCTACTGGAACCCGCCCCGGATCGAGTCGTACATCGACGCCGTCGAGGCGGGCCGTGACCCGGTCCTCGGCTCCGAGCACCTCGACGGCGACGAGCGGGCCCTCGAGGCCATGCAGCTCTCGCTGCGCACCGGCGCCGGCGTCCCCGCCGCCGCCCTCTCGCCCGACGACCGGGCCGCGCTGGAGGGGATCGTCGTCGAGGACGGCGACCACCTCGTCCTGACCCGGGAGGGTCGCCTGCTGGCCAACGAGGTGTCGGTTCGGCTGCGGGTGCCGGCCTAGGCCAGGCTGCCCCCGTGGAGTGGATCGAGACCTGGGACGACGGGTTGGCGAGCGCGGACCCGCTCGGCGTGCCCGGCTACGCCGACCGCCTGGCCACCCACCCGGAGGAGTCGGTCGTGACCGGCCGGACCGCCACCCACGTCCGCATCGAGGGCTGCTTCGAGGTGCTGGGCGGGTCGATGGGCGTCGTCCACGGCGAGCGGGTGGTGCGGGCCTTCGACCGGGCCGTCGAGCTGGGCCTCCCCGTCGTCTGCCTGACCCGCAGCGGCGGCGCCCGCATGCAGGAGGGCATGGTCTCGCTGCTCCAGCTGGGCCGGTGCGTCGCCGCCGTGCGCCGCCACGCCGAGGCCGGGCTGCTGTCGGTCGCCGTGCTCCGCTCGCCGACGACCGGCGGGGTGTTCGCCTCCTACGCCTCGGCCTGCGCCCTGCGGGTCGCCGAGGCCGGCGCCGTCGTCGGCTTCGCCGGGCCCCGCGTCGTGGCCGACACCACCGGGGAGACGGTGGCCGGTCGCTCGCACGCCGCGGAGACGGCCCACGCCGCCGGGCTGGTCGACGCCGTGGTCCCGACCGACGGCATCGACGCCTGGGTCGACGTCGCCCTGGGCCGGGCCGACGCACCCCTGCCGGCCCGGGTGCTGCCCCCGGCGCCGGTCGCCGACCCGGCCGCCGGTGCCGTCTCGGGGGCGTGGCGCGAGGTGCTGGCCGCCCGCCGGGCCGACCGCCCCACCGGGATCGACGTGGCCGCCGCCCTGTGCTCGTCGTGGACCGACCTGGCCGCCCCCGACCCGACCGTCCGCACCGGGCTGGCCACCGTCGCCGGCCGCCGCGTGGTCGTCATCGCCTCCGACCGGCACGCGGGCGACGGCCGGCCCACGCCCGCCGGCTTCCGCCAGGCCCAGCGGGCCGTGGCCCTGGCCGGCGCGCTGGGGATCCCGCTCGTCACCCTCGTCGACACGCCCGGTGCCGACCCCGGGCCGGCCAGCGAGAACGACGGCCTGGCCGCCGAGATCGCCGCGACCTTCGCCGCCCTCGACGGCGCCCCGGTGCCGACCGTCGGGGTGTGCGTGGGCGAGGGGGGCAGCGGCGGGGCGCTGGCCCTGGCCTGGACCGACGTGCTGCTGATCCAGGAGCACGCCGTGTTCTCGGTCATCGGCCCCGAGGGGGCGGCGGTGATCCTCGAGCGGGACGCGGCCAGGGCGCCCGAGGTGGCCGAGCAGCTGGGGCTGACCAGCGACCGCCTGCTCGCCCTGGGCGTCGTCGACGCCGTCGTCCCCGACGCGATCGATGCCACCGTCGCCGCGGTGACGTCGGCCCTCGCCACCGCCGAGGTGGGGGGCCGCCGGCGCCGCCCCGACGCGGTGAGCGCCGCCGCGCTCCGCTAGCCCACGGCCGGCGCCGGCGGGACCGGCGGGAGCCGGAAGGTCTGGCCGGGGTGGATCAGGTCCGGGTTGGCCGGGTCGACCAGCACGCCCCGGTTCGCCTCGACCACCGCCGTCCAGTACGGCGCCACCTCGGCATCGGTCGGGGGCCGTCCCCACTCCTGGGCCAGGGTCGCCTCGGCGACGTGCCACAGGTGGTCGCCGGGCGCCGCCGTCCACGTCGTCGGGGGCGCAGCCTCCTCCTCGGTCGGCGGGCCGACGACGTCGAGGGTCGACGTGCCCGCCCCCACGTCGGGGAGGCGGCGCAGGATCAGGTCGTCGCCCTCGGGCAGCCGCTCCAGGACCACGGCCGAGTCGGTCAGCGCCGTCGCCCCGGAGTCCTTCGGGGCGTGGCCCAGGTCGGCGGCCATCAGGCTGGCGGCCGAGGCGGTGAGGCCGACGCCGGCCACCGCCCCCAGGACCTTGCGCACGGCCGGGAGGGTGGCCACGTCGGCCAGGCGGACGAGAGCCGGGATCCGGCTGAGCCGGGCGGCCAACCCGAGTACCGTCGTGACCAGCAGGTACCAGGCCAGGGCCAGGGCGATCAGCCGGATCAGGGCGAAGCCGGCGACGACTGCGTCCCGGTCGTCGAGCCACAGCTGGAGCTCGGACCGGTCGAGCAGTGGCGGCGTCGACAGCTGCCCCGACCCCAGGCGGCCCAGCACGAGGATAGTGGCGACCAGCCCGACGATCCACGCCGCGCCGACCAGCAGCCGACGCCACACCGGGCCGCCGTCGACCTCGACGGGGGCCGCCGCGGTGGGCGGGGGACCGAAGGCCCGGGTCACGCCGCCACCTCCAGCGGCTCGCGACCGGGCCGGTCGGCGACGAGGGTGGGGCAGCCGTCGCCGTCGGCGTCGACGGCCCGCAGCCCGGTCGCCCCGGTGATCGAGGTGGTGGCGGCCACGGTGAGGGCCCGCTGCCACCGGTCGAAGACGAAGACCTCGCCGGTGCCGGTCCGCAGCGACGCCACCGTCGCCCGCCCGTCGCAGTCCCAGTCGCCGAGGACGACGATGTCGCCCGGCTGCCCCGCCTGCCAGGTGGTCCCGGCCACCGTGACC
>JBQGCF010000332.1:0-3665 GCA_052038315.1 Iamia sp. | reverse complement strand
CAGCTGGCAGGGGTCGGCGGTGGCCATCTCGACCCCCCACGGGGCCCGGACCATCGAGCGACCGACCCAGCCCTCGACCCGGACGGTGGCCAGCGCGGTGTCGAGGGCGTCCACGCCGGTCACCGTAGACGGACGGACAGGGAGACGCGCTCCTGAGCCATGGATCGTCTCTGTGCCCGGGCGGACGATGGGCGTCATGAGCACCACCGACACCACCACCCTCCCCACCCTGGTGACCGCGGCGACCGGCAAGACCGGGCGGCGCGTCGTCGCCGGCCTGGAGGCCGCCGGCCACCAGGTCCGCCCCGCCTCCCGGTCGAGCGCCACCCGCTTCGACTGGGACGACCCGGCCACCTGGGCCCCGGCCCTCGACGGGGCCGGCGCCGTCTACCTCGTCCCGCCCGAGCCCGGTCCCGACGCCATCGACCTGGCCCCGTTCGTGGCCGAGGTCGAGCGGTCGAGCGTGGCCCGGGTCGTCCTGCTCTCGGCTCGCGAGCCGGGCCAGTCGGGCGACGACCACCTCCCCCGCGTCGAGGCCGCGGTGACCGGGAGCGACCGGCCGTGGACGATCCTGCGCCCGTCGTGGTTCGCCCAGAACTTCACCGAGGGGGTCTTCGCCCCGGGCATCGCCGAGGGCGCCCTCCACCTGCCGGTCGGCACCGGCCGCGAGCCGTTCATCGACGCCGACGACATCGCCGCGGTGGCCGTGGCCGCCCTGACCGGGCCGGGCCACGAGGGCCGGACCAACGAGCTGTCCGGCCCCGAGACCGTGACCTTCGCCGACGCGGTGGCCACCATCGCCGAGGTCACCGGTCGGGACCTGGCCTTCGCGGACGTCGACCCCGACGCCTGGGCCGCCGAGATGCGCACCCACGAGGTCCCCGAGGGCGTGATCGGCGTCCTGTCCCACCTCTTCACCGCCATCCGGGCGAACGCCAACGACCACGTCTCGACCGGTGTCGCCGACGCCCTCGGCCGGCCGCCGACCGACCTCCGCACCTGGGCGATCCGCACCTTCTCGTAGAAGTGGCCACTAGGTGGCCACTTCAGGGGCGCACCATGACGCCATGGACATCACCCTGGAGCTCATCATCGTCCCGGTCACCGACGTCGACCGGGCCAAGGCCTTCTACGAGCAGGTCGGCTTCCCGGTCGACCACGACCACACCGTCAGCGAGGAGGTGCGGTTCGTGCAGATGACCCCGGCCGGGTCGGCCTGCTCGATCGCCTTCGGGAAGGGCCTCACCGAGATGGCACCGGGCTCGCTCGACAACCTGCAGGCCTGCGTCACCGACATCGAGGCGGTCCACGCCGACCTCACCGAGCGGGGCGTCGAGGTCAGCGAGATCGTCGACCTGGTGTGGGGCTCGTTCGTCTACTTCGCCGACCCCGACGGCAACCGCTGGTCGATCCAGCAGAAGGTCCCTCGGAACGCCGGCGCCTAGGCCGGGGTGCAGGCGGCGCCGTCGGCGTCGAAGGCGGCCGCCGTGCAGTAGCGCCCCTCGGGGGCGTAGGGCCCCATGCTGTCCCGGGCCAGCACCCCGGGGGGCACGTTGGTCGCCGACTCGGCGAAGGCCGGGTCGGCGAGCATGTGCCGCATCAGCAGCAGGTCGTCGTGCTCGGTGCTGCCCCACTCGAGCCAGGTCACCCCGTGCTCGGCCGTCGCCGTCGCGGGCCGGTCACCGGGCGTGGAGATCACGAAGGTGTAGGTGCCGTCGGCCGCCACCACCACGTCCTCGTCGGCCACGCAGTGGCTCACCGGGTACGGCTTCCGGTACTCGTTGGTGCACAGCGACCAGTAGCGGACCTGTCCGTGGGGCCCGAAGGTCGGCGCCCGGCCCGTCACCACGGCCACCACACCCGGGCGGTGGAAGGCGATGGTGGCGATGTAGACGTTGTCGGGGTTGGGGAAGAGGTTCGCCGCCCCGGCCTCGGGCCGGATGAAGATGGGCTGCGACGGCGCCTCGCGATCGGTGGGCGGCCCGTTGGCCTCGGCCAGCTCGCGGGCCCGGGGGCTGGGGCCGGGGTCGGGGCACGTCGGCACCGTGGTGCGGCTCCCGTCCGCCCCCACGACCGTCGCCGCCGGCAACGGCCCACCGGCCGGATCGTCCTCGTCGGCCGAGAGGTAGACCCGGTAGAGCACCGTGCCCCCGACCACGTCGGGGTCCGATCCGTCCGCCGCGCCCGAGCCGAGCAGACCCTCCGGCACCGGGGCCTCCTCGCCCGGCGGCATGGTCGGGGCCGGTGCGCCCCCGCTCGCCTCGGGGGCGACCGCGCCCCGCTTCGCCGCCAAGACGTTGGGCGCATCACCGGCCTCGGTCTGGGGCTCGGCCCCGGTGATGCGCACGACGCCGGTGCCGTCGGCGCCGACCTCGACGTCGCCATCGGTCAGCACGTCGATGGCCCCGCCGTAGGGGCCGTAGGTGATGAACGACGAGTAGCGGGCGGCGGGTGGCGTCCACGCCAGCTCGACCTCCTCCCCCGGGGCCAGGGCGTAGCCGATGCCCCAGTAGGTGGCGGCGGTGTCGGGGTAGGCGATGTTCTGGACCTCCTCGTCGGCCCGGGTCGCCCATGCGCACACCTCGGGTGCGGCCTCGGTGGTCGAGGTCGGGCCGGCGTCGTCGTCGCCACCGGCGCCACCGCACCCGGCCAGGAGGACGAGGACGACGAGAACGCGGAGGTACCGTGCCCGGCCGTGGCCGAGCGCAGCACCCGGGACGCCCTCCTCGAGCAGGGGGCCCTGCTGTTCGCCCAGCGGGGCGTGGCCGGGGTGTCGGCCAAGGAGCTCCACGCCGCGGCCGGGGCCCGCAACGCCTCCGCCCTCCACTACCACTTCGGCGGCCAGGAGGGCCTGGTGGCGGCGATCATCACCCTCCACGTCGACGCCGTCGAGGAGCGCCGCGCCTTCCACGCCGCCGAGATCGCGGCGGCCGGGACGACGACCGACCTGCGCGCCCTGGTCCGCGCCCTGGCCGCTCCGATGGCGGAGGACCTGGCCACCGCCGTGGGCCGGGCCCACCTCCGCCTGGTCGCCCAGGTCAGCCATCCGAGCCTGGCCTACGCCCCGGCCTTCCAGGTCTCCGACGCCCCGGCCGGCAGCCGGGTGGTGCGCTGGCTGTGGGCGGCCCTCCCCGCCCTCCCCGACCCGATCCGCCGGGAGCGGATGGTCGCCCTGCGGGCCCAGCTGATCGGGCTGTTCGCCTTCCGGGCCACCCTGCGCGACGCCGGCCCGGAGGTCGGGGTGGTCGGCACCGACGAGCTGTTCCTGGAGAACCTGGTCGACCTGCTGGTGGCCGGGCTGCAGGCCCCGGCGTCGGAGGAGGCCGGGGCGGCGGCCCGGGCGGAGGAGCGGCGTCATCGCCCTTAATGATAGACATTAGACCGTGCTCCGCCGGCTGCTGATCCTCCTCGCCGTCCCCGCGCTCCTCCTCCCGGCCTGCAGCAGCGAGGACGACGGCGGCAGGACGGCGGCGACGACCACCGGTGCCGACGCCAACACGACGACCACCACCGCCCCCGAGGAGGCGTACGCGGCCATGAGCGACGAGGAGCTGGCCGCCGAGGCCTACGTGGCCGGCTACCCGATGGTCGTGTCGATCCGGACCATGCAGCGGCTGGGCGGCCTGCTCGGCACCAACTCCCTGTTCTGGCAGACGTCGTTGTCC
>JBQGCF010000331.1:0-1861 GCA_052038315.1 Iamia sp. | reverse complement strand
CCCCCGCGGCCCGCCGGAGCCCCCGCCCGCGCGCCACCCTCTCGCCGCCCCCCCCCCGTTCTGATCAGGGCGCGTGGCCCCGGCCCAACGCTCAGTGATCAGAACGGTCAGTCGGCCTCGGGCTGGGGGGCGTCCTCGGGGTCGAGCTCGGGGCGCTCGGCGAGCGGGAGCAGGTCGTGGACGCTGGCGATGCGGTGGGCGCCGGGGCCCAGGTCGAGATCGGCGTGGAGGTCGTGGGGGTCGAGGAGGAGCGGGACGAGACCGGCGGCGCGGGCCCCGGCCACGTCGTAGCGGAGGCTGTCGCCGACGTAGCCGATGCGCCCGGGCTCGACGCCGAGTCCGGCCATCACCTCCAGGGCCGGGGCGAAGATGCCCGGGTCGGGCTTCTCGATGCCGACCACGCCGCTGTCGACCACCACGTCGACCTCGACGCCACCACCCGGGCCGACCTGGCAGCACGACTGGTCCCGCAGCACGGCCTCGACCTGCCCGACGGCGTTGCTGACGACGCCGAGCGGCACGCCGCCGTCCCGCAGCCGCTCCATGGCGACGATCGTCTCCAGCAGCGGGAACCGCCAGGTGCGGTGGCCGAAGACCCGGGCCAGGGCGGCCACGCCGTCGTCGACCCGGTCCTCGGGCACGCCGGTGGCGGCCACGTGGGCCCGCATGTAGTCGAGCCACACCTCCTCGCCGGGCGCCGTCGACCCGGCGTGGGCGCGCATGCCGGCGTAGTGGGCCCGCACCAGCGTGGCCAGGTCGGACGTGGCCCCGAGGGGGGCCAGGGCCGGTCCGGTGGAGAACGGGTCGGGGACGACGATGACGCCACCGGCGTCGAACAGGACGGCGTCGAGACCGGCGCCGATGCGGGGTGCGGACATGGCTCCGGAACCTAGGACGTCGCCGGCGGGCCGGGTGGACGGCGCATGTCACGTTTGACGACAACCCGAGGGAGCGCGCGAGAGTAAGCCGCCTTAACAGCCTGTGTTGGACCAGAGACCGAGGTCACAGTGAAGCGAGCATCCCTGAAGGTCACGGCGGCGGCCGTGGCCCTCGCCCTCGGAGGCGCCCTCGCCCCCGCCACCCCGGCCAGCGCCGATCTGCCCGCCCCCGCGGCCGGCGGCCCGGCGGCCCTCCTCCGCTACACCGGCGACCCGAGCAGCGCCACCGGCGCCGCCCTGGGCAGCGGCTCGTGCGATGTCGACGGCGACGGCTTCGACGACCTCGTCGTCGGCGCCTGGTTCTGGGACAAGGCCCCGACGAGCAACATCGGCGCCAGCTACGTGATCCTCGGCGGGGCCGACGTCGACGGCGCCTCGCTGGCCGACCCGGCCGAGGCCGGCGCCATCCGCATTGACGGCCCGGCCACCGCCAGCGCCTTCACCGGCTTCGCGGTGGGCTGCCTGGGCGACGTCAACGGCGACGACCTCGACGACATCGCCATCAGCCACTACACCGCCCAGAAGGCCTACGTCGTCTTCGGCGCCGAGGACTTCACCGGGCTGGCCCTCGACTCGATCGGCGACCGGGGCTTCGCCGTCACGGGCGGCCCCTCCAGCGGCAACGTCGGCTTCTCGCTCAACGCGGTGGGCGACCTCGACGCCGACGGCCTCGACGACTTCGCGGTCGCCGAGGTGGCCGCCGACACCCAGGGCCGCACCAACAACGGCCGGGTGTGGGTGGTGGCCGGCACCGACGACATCGCCGACGTCGACCTGCTCGCCCCGGCCGAGGGCGACCTGATCATGACCGTCGACGGCGCCATCAGCGAGGAGCGGATCGGCAACATCGCCGGCGTGGGCGACGTCAACGGCGACGGCGTCGACGACTTCCTCCTCGGCGCCTACACCTCGACCCCGTGGGG
>JBQGCF010000330.1:0-3921 GCA_052038315.1 Iamia sp. | reverse complement strand
GGGGCGCGGGGGGGGGGGGCGGGGGCGGGGGGGGGGGGGCGGGGGGGGCCCCCCCCCCCGGCGGCGCCGCGCGCCGGGCGGGCCCCGCCCCCGCCGGTGCCGCGGGCCCGGGCGGTGTCGAGGCGGGTGAAGCGCTCGAAGACCCGCTCCCGCTCGGCCGCCGGGATGCCGGGCCCGTCGTCGGCGACCCAGAGCCGGACGGCGGTGCCGTCGCCGGCGACGCCGAGCGACACGGTGGTGGCCGCGTGGCGGGCGGCGTTGTCGACCAGGTTGCGGACGACCCGGGCCAGCTGGGCGGGGTCGCCGACGACCTGCCCGGCGCTCACCCCGGAGGCGTCGACGGCGACCGCGTCGAGGTGCCGCAGCCGGGTGGCCTCAGCCAGGGCCAGGTCGTCGAGGTCGACCGGGCGACGGGCACCGCCGAGGCGACCCTCGTCGGAGCGGGCCAGCAGGAGGAGGTCGTCGACCAGGCCCTGCATCCGCAGGTCCTCGGACAGGAGCCGGTCGGCCAGCCCGGCCACGTCGACCACGGAGGGGTCGGCCCGGGCGACCTCCAGCTCGTGGCGGATCGTGGCGATCGGGCTGCGGAGCTCGTGGCTGGCGTCGGACACGAAGCGGCGCTGGCGGTCCCGCCCCGCCTCCAGCCGGTCGAGCATGGCGTTCATCGTCCCGGCCAGGCGGGCGACCTCGTCCCGGCCGCCCGGCGCCGGCACCCGCCGCTCCAGCTCGGTGTCGGTGATGGCGGCGACCTCCCGCCGGATCGCCTCGACCGGTCGCAGGGCCCGCCCGGTGACGACCCAGGTGGTCGCAGCGACCAGCAGGACCAGGACCGGGATGCCCACCAGCAGGCTGCCGGCCACGGCCCCGGTGCCCTCCTCGACCGCCTCGGCGTTGCGGGCCACCACTACGACCAGGTCGTCGTCCGCCCGCTCGGCGACGATCCGGTAGGGGTCCGACCCGTCCAGGCCCTCGGCGGCCGCGCCGTCGACGTCGTCGGTGGCCAGCGGGCCGACGTCCTCCAGGTCCTCGCTGGCCGCCACCACCGCGCCGTCCCGGGTCACGATCTGGACCAGGGCCTCGTCGTCGTCGCCGGCCACCAGGTCGGCCGGCGCCGCGCCCGACTCCAGGGCGGCCACCAGGTCCTCGACCCGCAGCTCGGCGGCGGCGTCGACGCCGGCGGTCAGGTCCCGGCGGAGCAGGAGGACGACCAGCACGCCGGCGACCACCAGGGCCACGCCGACCACCAGGCTGGCGCCGAGGGTGGTCCGGACCCGGATCGACAGCCGGGGCAGTCGGTCCCTAGCCATCGGCGGCGATCCGGTAGCCGCTCCCCCGCACCGTCTCGATCGACGCCCGCCCGAACGGGATGTCGACCTTCTTGCGCAGGTAGCGGATGTAGACCTCGACGATGTTGGGGTCGCCCTCGAAGTCGTCGTCCCACACGTGGTCGAGGACGTCCCGCTTGGACAGGACCTGACCGGGGTGGCGCATCAGGTGCTCCAGCACCGACATCTCCCGGGCGGTCAGGGCGATCTCCACGGACCCCCGCCAGCAGCGCCGGCTCGCCGGGTCGAGGCGCAGGTCGCCGATCTCCAGCACCGCCGGCCGGGCCGGCGCGCCCCGGCGGAGGAGGGCCCGGATGCGGGCCACCAGCACGAGGTGGGAGAAGGGCTTGGTCAGGAAGTCGTCCGCCCCGGTGTCGAGGGCCTCGGTCTCGTCGAGCTCGCCGTCCTTGGCCGTGAGCACCAGGATCGGCGTCCACACCCCGCCGTCCCGCAGCTCCCGGCAGACCTGGAAGCCGTTCTTCCCGGGCAGCATCAGGTCGAGGACGATCACGTCGTAGGCGACCTCCTGGGCCCGCCACAGCCCGTCGACCCCGTCATGGGCCACGTCGACGGCGAAGCCGTCCGCCTGCAGGCCCCGCGCCAGCGAGGCGGCCAGGTTCACCTCGTCTTCCACGACCAGCACGCGCACCCACCCACGATGCCAGCCCGCGCCTGAAGCGGCGCTGAGAGGGCTCAGTCCTCGGCGGGTCCGAGCGTGCGGTCCTCCCACCGGGCGACGGTGAGGTCCGGGTCGTCCCGCTCGATGTAGTCGGCCAGGGCGAGGAGGTCGGGCAGGCCGGCCAGGTAGAAGTCGACGAAGGCGGCGACCTCGTCGCGCTCGGCGGCGCGGGCCGAGACGTAGATGTAGAGGGCACGGGAGATCGGGTAGCTGCCGTCCTGGACCGTCTCCCGGTCCGGGGTGATGCACTCGCCCCCGGGCTCGGCGGCGATGGGGACGATGCGGACGTCGTCGGCCTCGGTGGCGTAGGACAGCCCGACCCAGCCCAGCCCGCCGGTGTCGACGGCGACGTTCTCGACGATGGTGTTGTCGTTGGCGCTGGAGGCGTAGTCGAGCCGGGTGGTCGCCTCCTCGCCCCGCTCCTCGGCGATGGCGCCCAGGGCCAGCTCGATGAAGGCGTCGTAGGTGCCCGACTCCTCACCCGGCCCGGTCAGCACCAGCCGCTCGTCGGGCAGGTCGGTGTCCGAGCCCAGCTCGCCGGCCAGCGCCTCGGCGTCGACCCAGCGGTCGACACCCTCGGCCTCCGGCCCGACCAGGGCGTAGAGGTCGGCGAAGGACAGGCAGGCGACGTCGTTGTCCTCGGCGGTGATCACCGCCACCCCGTCGAGCCCGATCACCAGCTCGACCGCCTCGACGCCGGCGTCGTCGCAGCGTTCCATCTCCTCGGGCTTGATCGGCCGGGAGGCGCCGGTGATGTCGGCGTCGCCCTCGCAGAAGCGCTCGAAGCCGTCGCCGGTGCCGGGGCCCTCGACGGCCACCTCGACCTTCCCGTTCTGCGCCCGGAAGGCCTCGCCGGCCAGCGACGACACCGGCTCGACGGTGGACGACCCGGTCACGGTGATCCGACCCGAGACCGTGGTGTCGGCCCGGGCCCGGGTCAGCTCGGCGTTCTTGTCCGAGTTGTCGTTGCCGCAGGCGGCCCCGAGCAGGGCGAGCACGGCGGCGGCGATGACGAGGGGGCGGGTCATGCCCGGGGTGGCCTCCAGGTGAACGGAGGCTCAACCCTAGGTGTCGGAGGTGCCGATCCCCCGAGCCCACGCCTCGACGACGGCGCCGTCGTGGGGGTAGGTGAGGAGGGCGACGGCCTCCGCCGGGGCCAGCCAGCGCACCTCGTCGACCTCGTCGTTGGGGGCGAAGGTGCCGCCGACCACGCGCATGGCCCAGTACCGCACCTGCTTGGACCGGCCCTTGCGGTCGACGTAGCGGGTCGACGGCAGCTCGGCGCCCAGCTCGCAGCGCAGGCCGGTCTCCTCCTCGACCTCTCGCCGGGCGCACTCCTCGTCGGTCTCGCCCGGGTCGCGCAAGCCCTTGGGCAGGCTCCCGTCGACGGAGCGGGGGCGGTGGACCAGCAGGACGGCCGGCTCGCCGTCCCGCGTCACCCCGGCGACGACCCCACCGGCGGCGAAGACCTCGATCCCGTCGTCGGTCACGACAGCCAGGACCAGCGGTCCTCGGCCGCGGCCACGCCCCAGCGATCGGGCCAGGCGGCCCGCAGCTCGGCGCGGAGGGTCCGCTCGCCCGCCACCAGCAGGCCCAGGGCGAAGGCCTCGGGGACGGTGAGGTCGCCGGCCCCGAGGGCGCTGCGCAGCCAGTCCTCGGCGGTGACGGTGTCCTGGTGGTCGCCCAGCACGTCCTGGACCTTGCGCACGCCCTTGGCCGCCTTGCGGGCCGGCCGGCCCACGACCGGGGCGACGGCCTCGGCCGCGTAGCGGACCTGCTTGGCCGTCTTGCGCACCTCGTGGAGGGCCTCGTCCTCGGGATCGTCGCCCAGGTCGGCGACCTGCGTCTGAAGGTAGCGCCAGGGCTTGGGCAACAGACCCGGCAGCCCCCCCACGGCCGGGGCGTCGGCCGCCCCGC
>JBQGCF010000329.1:0-6369 GCA_052038315.1 Iamia sp. | reverse complement strand
GCGGGCGGAGTCGTCGTTCGTGCTCGCCGTTCCCCTGGTGAGGCGCGCGCACGCCGAGATCCGCCCGGCCGGTGCGGGGTGGGTCCTGGTCGTCCTCGGCTCGTCAAACGGGGCCCGCGTCGTCGGCATGCGGGTCTCGATCCAGCCCCTCGAGGACGGCAACGAGATCAGCTTCGGGAACACCAGGATCTGGTTCGAGGCCAGCTGACCGGTCCCTCCCGCCCGACCTCGGGGAGTGCCCACCCCCGGCGACGGACCGTCCGGGCAGGGGTCGACCGGTAACCTCCCCGGCGACATGTCCGACGAGCTGCTCACCGTCCTCAAGTTCGTCCTGCTGGCCCTGCTGTACCTGTTCTTCTTCCGGGTGCTGCGAGCCGTGTGGGTCGAGCTGAACCCGCCCAGGTCGGTCGAGCGCGCCCCGGCGGGGGGAGGCGGCTACGTCCCGCCCACCCCGGCGGCCGCGGCGCCGAACCTGTCCAAGCGCCAGGCCAAGAAGGTCCCCAGCCAGCTCACGGTGCTCGAGCCGGCCGACCAGCGGGGCCGGGTGTTCCCCCTCGCCGCCGAGATGACCATGGGCCGGGCCGGTGGCTGCCAGGTCGCCATCCCCGAGGACACCTTCGCCTCGCAGATCCACGCCCGCCTCTTCAGCCGAGACGGCCAGACGTGGGTCGAGGACCTGGGCTCGACCAACGGCACGTTCGTCAACCGCTCGCGGGTCACCGCCGCGGTGGCCGTGCAGCGGGGCGACCAGGTCCAGATCGGCAACACCGTCCTGGAGCTCGGATGAGAGGCCGAGCCTGCGAGGCCTCTCATGACGACACGGGCGGTCTGGGCGGCGACGGAGTCGTTGCCCAGATCGGGGTTCGGAAGCCCACGTCCGCCGACACCGGGCCGACGTGGTCCGTCCCCGCCGACCTGGGGCTTCTGAGCCAGGCCCTCCTCCCCATCCAGGAGCCTCGATGACCACGTTCCGCGTCGGTTCGGCCAGCGACGTCGGCCAGGTCCGGTCCAACAACCAGGACTCCAAGCTGGTCGCCGACCACGTCTCGGTCTTCGCCGTGGCCGACGGGATGGGCGGCCACCAGGGCGGTGAGGTGGCCTCGGCCATCGCCGTCGAGACCCTCGAGGCCACCATCACCGACCCGACCACGGCCTCGGTCGTCGAGGCGGTCAAGGAGGCGAACCGGCGCATCTACTCCCGGGCCTCCGACACCGACGAGCTGCGGGGCATGGGCACCACGCTCGTGGCCATCGCCCTGGTCGACCAGGGGACCGACGAGGAGGAGGTCGCCTGGGTCAACGTGGGCGACTCCCGGGCCTACCTGCTCCGCGACGGCGAGCTCCACCAGCTCAGCCGGGACCACAGCCTGGTCGAGGACCTGCGCCGGGGCGGCCAGCTGACCGACGAGGAGGCGGCGGTCCACCCGCAGCGGAACATCCTCACCCGGGCCCTCGGCATCGACCACGAGGTCGAGGTCGACTCGGGTGCGGTCGTGCCCTTCCGGGGCGACCGCTTCCTGCTGTGCAGCGACGGGCTGTTCAACGAGGTCGACCGGCCCACCCTGATCGCCACCCTGTCGGCCGACGCCGACCCCGAGGCCGTGGCCGGCGAGCTGGTCCGGCTGGCCAACGCCGGCGGTGGCCGGGACAACATCCCCGTCGGGGGGGCCGCCGTGGTCGACGCCGGCGGCCGCTCGGAGCGGGCCGCGGCGGCCGCGGCCGTGCTGGCCGCCACCCCGGCGGCGGCCGAGGGCGAGGCCGGCACCGACGCCCCGACCCAGGAGATGCCGGCGGTCGTCGCCGGCGACGAGGACCGGACGCTGGTGGGCGCGGCCCCGCCCCCCGGTGCGCCCCCGACCGATCCGGGCCTCGGCCCGCCGCCGCCCCCGCCCCCGGCCGACCCCCCGCCCCCGCCGCCCGCCGACGGCCCGGTCGCCCCGCCGGCCGACGGGCCCTTCCCCACCGCCGCCGACCCCGGCTTCCCCCGGGACGACGAGGAGGACGCTCGCGACGCCGTGGCCGAGGACCTCCCCTTCGGCCGGGGCACCACCGACCTCTACGAGGACCTCGACACCGCCGGGGGCCGCCACAAGGCCGTCACCGCCCTGGTCGCCGTGCTCGTCGTCGTGCTGGTGGTCGGCGGCGGCTACCGCGGCCTCTCGTGGTACGCCCACCGCACCTACTTCCTGGGCACCGATGGCGAGCAGGTCGTGATCTACCGGGGCCAACCCGGTGGCTTCCTGATCTTCGACCCGAGCGTCGAGCAGCGCTTCGACCTCGGTCTCGACGACCTCGAGGACGACGTGGCCGCCGACGTCGAGGCCGAGCGCGAGTTCGGCTCGCTGGCCAACGCCCGCTCGTACGTCAACAACGGCGAGGCCCCGCCGTCGACGACCACCACGACCACCACCAGCACGACGTCGACGACCACCTCGTCGTCGACGTCCACGACCTCCACGTCGACCACCACCACGCTCGGGACGACGACCACGGCGGGCCCGTGATCGAACGGCTGCGGCGCAACGCCGAGCTGACGCTCCTCGTGATGGGGGTCGCCGTCTTCGGCGGCCTCTACGCCCTGGTGGCGCTGGGCAAGACGGCCTCGGTGCCGGCCAACCTGGGGCCCTTCCTGGCCCTGGTGGTGGGGCTGTTCGTGATCGCCCACCTCGCCGTCCGCAGGCTGGCGCCGGGCGCCGACGGCACCCTGCTCCCCCTGGCCGGCCTGCTCAACGGGATCGGCTACACGTTCATCGCCCGGGTCGACACCGAGGACCTCGCCTCCAAGCAGGCGCTGTGGACGGCGGTCGGCATCCTCGCGTTCTGCCTGACCCTCTGGTTCGTCAAGCGGCCCCGCGACCTGGAGCGCTACCGCTACAGCGCCCTGCTCGCCGCCATCGGGCTGATCATGATGCCGCTGCTGCCGGTGATCGGGAACGAGGTCAAGGGCGCCCGCATCTGGCTGCAGCTGGGCCCGCTCACCTTCCAGCCGGGCGAGATCGCCAAGCTCTGCCTGGCCGTGTTCTTCGCCGGCTACCTCGTCGAGAAGCGCGAGCTGCTGGCCCTGGCGTCGTGGCCCAAGCGGCGACCGATCCTCCCCGACCCGAAGCACCTCGGGCCGGTGCTGGTGGCCTGGGGCGTGGCCCTCGTCGTGATCATGGCCGAGAAGGACCTGGGCACCGCCCTGCTGTTCTTCAGCCTCTTCATGGTGATGCTGTGGATCTCGACCGGGCGGGCCCGCTACATCCTCGTCGGATTCGGCCTGTTCGCCGCCGGGGCCTTCGTGGCCTGGACGATCTTCGCCCACGTCCAGGCCCGCGTGACCTTCTGGCTCGACCCCTACTCGGAGCCGAACAAGGGTGGCTACCAGATCCTCCAGGGCTGGTACGCCCTGGCCGACGGTGGCATCGCCGGCCGGGGCCTGGGCCTCGGCCAGGGCAACCGGGTGCCCGAGGCCGAGAACGACTTCATCTTCGCCATCATCGGCGAGGAGCTGGGCCTGCTGGGCACCACGGCGGTGCTCGTCGCCTTCCTCCTCCTGGTCGGCTCGGGGCTGCGGGTCGCCATCAGCCAGACCGGCTCCTTCGAGAAGCTGCTCGCCACCGGGCTCACCGCCCTGATGGGCATCCAGGCCTTCATCATCCTGGGCGGCGTCACCCGGGTCCTGCCCCTCACCGGCGTGGTCCTCCCCTTCGTGTCCTACGGCGGCTCGGCGCTGCTGGCCAACTACATCCTGCTGGCCCTGCTCGTGCGGCTGTCCGACGACGCCAACGTCCGGGCACAGCGGCGGGCCAAGCGGGCCCACATCCCCTCGGGGGCGCCGGCGTGAACATGGACCGCCACATCAAGAAGCTGGGCATCGCCCTCGCCGCCTGCTTCGGGATCCTCTTCGCCCAGCTGAACTACATCCAGTTCTGGGGGGCCGAGTCGATCAACGACAAGCCCGGCAACAGCCGCCAGGAGCAGCGCCAGTTCAACATGCCCCGGGGCGACATCCGCACGGTCGACGGGGTCCTGCTGGCCCACTCCGAGCCGCAGGGCCAGGGCATCGCCTACCGCCGGCTGTACCCGGAGGGCGCCCTGTTCGGCGGGGTCACCGGCTACTACAGCTTCAACCTGGGGAAGACGGGCGTCGAGCGGTCCTACGACGAGGACCTCTCCGGCTCCAACCCCGAGATCTCGCTCGACCGGCTCTCCGACCTGTTCAGCGACGAGGAGCGGTACGGCAACGTCGAGCTGACCCTGTCCGCCGCGGTCCAGCGGGTCGCCACCGAGCAGCTGGGCCAGCGGGAGGGCTCGGTCGTGGCCCTCGACCCCCGGACCGGCGCCATCGACGCCATGGTCAGCTTCCCGTCGGTCGATCCCGGCCCCCTGGCCACCAACGACCAGGAGTCGGTCGACATCAAGACGCTGCTCGACGCCGACCCCGAGCACCCGCTGCTGTTCCGGGCCTACCAGGACATCTTCTTCCCGGGCTCGACGTTCAAGGTCGTGACCGCCACCGCCGGCATCGACTCCGGCGAGGTCACCGAGACCGACCCGAACTACGCCCCGGCGACCTCCTTCGACATCGACTTCACCGAGGAGGGCGACCTCAGCAACTTCGGCGGGCGCAGCTGCGGTGGCACCCTCTTCACGATCCTCGAGCAGTCCTGCAACACCGCCTTCGCCGAGATGGGCATCGAGGTGGGGTCGGCCAACCTGGCCGGCACAGCCGAGGGCTTCGGGTACAACGAGGAGATCCCGATCGACCTGCCCCGCCCCGCGGTGTCGACGATCCCCGACACCTTCCCCACCGACGAGGGCAACGGCCCCCTCGCCCGGGCCTCGATCGGCCAGCAGGACAACCAGGCCAGCCCGCTCCAGATGGCGATGGTGGCGGCGGGCATCGCCAACGGCGGCTCGGTCATGACGCCCCACGTGATGGGCCGGATCACCGACCAGGACGGCGAGGAGGTCCGCGCCTACGACGCCACCGAGTGGCGCCGGGCCACCTCGCCCGAGACCGCCGACATCGTGCGCCGGGGCATGGTCTCGACGGCCGAGAACGGCTCGGCCCAGGGCCTGATCATGACCGACCGGCCCGACCTCGTGATCGGGGGCAAGACCGGCACCGCGCAGCTCGGCCTGGACGATCGCTCGCACGCCTGGATCATCGGCTTCGCCGGCCCGCCGAACGGTCCCGCCGAGGTCGCCGTGGCCGTCCTCGTCGAGGGCCAGGAGGGTCTCGACCAGACCGGTGGCGAGGTCGCCGCCCCCATCGCCCAGGCCGTGATGCGCGCCGTGCTCGACGCTCGGGGCGGTCGATGAGGGCGAACCTGGATCCGCGTCCCCGGGGCCGTAACCTTCGGTGCGGAGCATGACCGACGACGACCGCCCCACCTACAACGGCCGCTACGAGGTCCAACGCCGCGTCGCCCGCGGCGGCATGGCCGACGTCTTCCTGGCCAAGGACCTGCTGCTGGCCCGGCCGGTGGCGGTCAAGGTCCTGTTCCCCGAGTTCGCCAGCGACCCGTCCTTCGTGGCCCGCTTCCGCCGGGAGGCCCAGGCCGCGGCCAACCTCAACCACCCCAACATCGTGGGCGTCTACGACTGGGGCCAGGAGGGCGGCACCTACTCCATCGTCATGGAGTTCATCGACGGGCGCAGCCTGTCGGAGATCCTCCGCACCCAGGGCACGCCGCCGCCCAAGACGGCGGCCGGGATCGCCGCCGACGTGGCCGGCGCCCTCGGCTTCGCCCACCGCAACGGCGTGGTCCACCGGGACATCAAGCCCGGCAACATCATGATCACCAACAGCGGCGCGGTGAAGGTCGCCGACTTCGGCATCGCCCGGGCCATGCACGCCTCGGCCGAGGACAACCTGACCCAGACCGGCTCGGTCATGGGCACGGCCACCTACTTCTCGCCCGAGCAGGCCCAGGGCCACAACGTCGACCAGCGCAGCGACCTCTACTCGCTGGGCATCGTCATGTACGAGATGGCCCACGGGAAGCCGCCCTTCGTGGCCGACAGCCCGATCGCCGTGGCCTACAAGCACGTGCAGGAGGCGCCCCCGTCGCTGCGGGAGGCGCACCCCGAGGTCCCGGAGGGCTACGAGGCGATCACCATGCGCCTCCTGGCCAAGTCGCCCGACGACCGCTACCCCGACGCCGAGGCGCTGCGGGCCGACCTGCGCCGCTTCACCGAGGGCCAGAAGGTCCGGGCCCCCGCTGTCGCCGCCGGAGCCGCCGGTGCGGCCGCCGCCGGGGCCGCGGTGGGTGCCGCCGCCGGGGCCGCCGCCACCGGCCCGGCCACCGGGGGCACCGTCGTCGGCGCCGCCCCCGTCGCCCCACCGGCCGACCCGGGCACCTCGGCCGGCCGGGCCGTCCC
>JBQGCF010000328.1:0-3010 GCA_052038315.1 Iamia sp. | reverse complement strand
AGATCCTCCACAAGATCCCCGACGGCGACTACCGGGTGCAGGACAAGAAGGTCACCCCGCCGCCCCGGGCCCGCATCGACGAGTCGATGGAGGCCCTGATCCACCACTTCAAGATCTTCACCGAGGGCTTCCGGGTCCCGGTGGGCGAGGCCTACGCGGCGGTCGAGAGCCCCCGTGGCGAGCTGGGCGTCTACATCGTCTCCGACGGCAGCGCGAAGCCGTACCGGATGCACGTCCGGGGCCCGAGCTTCGCTCGCTGGCGCTCGCTCCGCTGCTGCGCTCCGCTGCCGGCGCCGCCGAGCGGCCTCCTGCGCACCGGCCGTCCACCTCCCGGCGTCGTGCGGGAGGCCGGCCTGCGGCCGACTGTGCTGGTCCGGCTCCGGTCGCTGCGCTCCCTGCGCCGGCCGCTGGCGCTGGGTTGCGTTCATGCTTTTCTCCCGACCGGGGAGCGAGTGGCAGGGTGGCGCAGTGGCTCGGCTGACCGCGGACAACGTCGTCCTGGCGAAGGAGATCATCGGCCGCTACCCGCGCCCGAAGTCGGCGCTGATCCCGCTGCTGCACCTGGCCCAGGAGCAGGACGGCTACGTCGCCGCCGACGCCATGGAGCACCTGGCCGAGCTGGTCGGGGTCACCCCCGCCGAGGTCCTCGGCACCTGCTCGTTCTACGAGATGTTCAAGCGCGAGCCGGTCGGCCGGTACGTGATCAACATCTGCACGAACATCGCCTGCCAGATCATGGGCGGCGAGGAGCTGCTGCACCACGCCGAGGAGACCCTCGGCATCCGGTCCGGCTCGACCACGGCCGACGGCATGTTCACCGTCGAGGACGTCGAGTGCATCGCCGCCTGCACCGAGGCCCCGTGCCTGCAGGTCAACTACCGGTACCGGCACCGCATCACCCACGACCAGTTCGACACGATGGTCGACGACCTCCGGGCCGGTCGGCTGGACGACGAGGTCCCGCCGCACGGCACCGTCGCCCGCGTCCGCCAGCACATCCCCGCCGACCGGGCCGCCGGCCCCGGCTACGTCGAGGGTGCCGAGGAGCCGGTGTGGATCACGTCCCGCCCGGCTCCCCCCAAGGAAGGGGCGAAGTCGTAGTGGCCGTCACCGACGCACCGAAGATCATCACCTCCCGCTTCGAGCACGGCGACTCCTACTCGCTCGACCGCTACGAGGCGACGCACGGCTACGAGGGGCTCAAGGCCGCCCTGGCCAAGCGGCCCGACGAGGTCGTCGAGGAGGTCAAGACGGCCAGCCTGCTCGGTCGGGGCGGCGCCGGCTTCCCGGCCGGCGTGAAGTGGGGCTTCTGCCCGCCCGGCGTCTGGCCCCGGTACCTCGTGGTCAACGGCGACGAGTCCGAGCCCGGCACCTACAAGGACCGGCTCCTCATGGAGAAGGACCCCCACCAGCTGATCGAGGGCGTGCTGATCGCCTGCTACGCCATCGGCTGCTCGCAGGCCTTCCTCTACGTCCGGGGCGAGATGGCCCTGGCCCAGGAGCGCATCGCCCAGGCCCTCAACGACGCCTACGCCAAGGGCTACGTCGGCAAGAACATCCTCGGCACGGACTTCTCGGTCGACATCGTCCTGCACTGGGGCGCCGGCGCCTACATCGTCGGCGAGGAGACGGCCCTGATCGAGTCGCTCGAGGGCAACCGGGGCATGCCCCGCCTCAAGCCGCCGTTCTTCCCGGCCGCCAAGGGCCTGTACCTCCAGCCCACCGTGGTCAACAACGTCGAGACGCTGGCCAACCTGCCGTGGATCCTGCGCCAGGGCGGCGCCGCCTTCGCCGAGCTGGGCGCCGAGGCCAGCCGGGGCACCCGCATGTTCGCGGTGTCCGGCCACGTCCGGAACCCGGGCGTGTACGAGGGCGAGTTCGGCGTCACCACCTTCCGCGTCCTGCTCTACGCCCCGGTCTACGGCGGCGGCATCCGCAACGGCCACGAGCTCAAGGCGTTCATCCCCGGTGGCGCCTCGGCCCCGTGGTTCTACGAGGAGCACCTCGACCTGCCCCTGGAGAAGGGGGCGGTCGACCGGGCCGGCTCGATGCTCGGCTCGGGCGCCGTCGTCGTCATGGACGAGACCACCGACATGGTGAAGGCCGCCCTCCGGGTCGTGCGCTTCTTCGCCCGGGAGTCCTGCGGCAAGTGCACCCCGTGCCGGGAGGGCACGAGCTGGCTGGAGAAGATCCTCGAGCGCATCCTCGACGGCCACGGCCGCCGCAGCGACCTCGACCTGCTGCTCGACGTCTGCGACAACATCAGCCCCGGCATCGCCTGGCCGCCCAAGCAGACCACCATCTGCCCGCTCGGCCCCTCAGCGGTGTCGCCCATCGCCTCGGCCGTCACCCGCTTCCGGGACGAGTTCGAGGCCAAGCTCGGCGGCCCGGTCACCATCGCCACGAAGATGGCCGGTGGCGCCTACGTGGCCAAGCCGAACGGCTCGTCGGCCGACGAGAAGGCGGAGGTGTCCGCATGACCGACGTGCAGGCCGAGGCCACCGTCACGGTGAAGGTCGACGGGCGGGACGTCCAGGCCCACAAGGGCGAGCTGGTGATCGACGCGGCCGAGCGGGCCGGCGTCTACATCCCCCGCTTCTGCTACCACCCGCGCATGAAGCCGGTGGGCATGTGCCGGCAGTGCCTGGTCGAGATCGACACCGGTCGCGGCCCCGCCCTCCAGCCCAGCTGCATGATCGAGTGCTCCGACGGGATGACCGTCGAGACCGGCACGCCGGTGACGATCAAGGCCCAGACCGGGGTGCTCGAGCTGCTGCTGGTCAACCACCCGCTCGACTGCCCGGTGTGCGACAAGGGCGGCGAGTGCCCGCTGCAGGACCAGGCCATGAGCCACGGTCCGGGCGAGTCGCGCTTCGTCGAGGAGAAGCGGCACTACGAGAAGCCGATCCCGGTCAGCGACCTCGTGCTGCTCGACCGCGAGCGCTGCATCCTCTGCGACCGCTGCACCCGCTTCGCCGACGAGGTGGCCGGCGAGCCGCTGATCCACTTC
>JBQGCF010000327.1:0-5057 GCA_052038315.1 Iamia sp. | reverse complement strand
GCGGGCCCCTCGTCGCCGCCGTCCCTGGCGTGACCCGGCTCCTCGTGGGCTGGCTCGTCGTGGGCCGGCTCGTCGTGGGCGGCCGGCTCGGTGTCGACCGGGCCGGCCACCGCCCCGATCCCGGCCCCGATCGCCCCGACGACCACCAGCCCGGCGACGAAGCCGCCCACCTTCAGTCCTGCGTTCATCGGTGCGCCTCGTCCATGCGGGCCCCGAACGGTGCCGTCGGCGACGCACCGATGACGCCGACGGCTCCGCGAGCTCCGCCGTCGGAGAAACGTCCGTGCCGTCTGGTTCGCTCGCTGCGCTCGCTCACGGGACGACCTCATAGCCGGCCTCGTCGACGGCGGCGGCGACGGCCGCGGGGTCGAGCGGGGCCTCCGAGGCGATGGCGACGGCGCCGGTGGCCAGGTCGACCTCGACCCCGGTGACGCCCGGGATCCGGCCCACCTCCTGCTCCACGGCGGCGACGCAGTGGCCGCAGGTCATGCCCTGGACGGTGACGGTGGTGCTCTCGCTCATGACCGCAACATACCCCTAGGGGGTATCCATGACAACCCCCCGGGGGTATCCGGGTGCTTGACTTCGTCACACAACCGCAACGAAGATCCTGCCCCGATGGCGAGGATCTCCCGACCGGTCGGCCTGGCCGGGACCCTGGCCCTCGCCGTGGGGCTGGCACTCGGCCCCACCCCGGCCGGCGCCGACGACGGCGTCACCTACGTCTGCGAGAAGAGCTCGGGCTACGACTGCATGCCGGGCACGGGCTACACCGGCCAGACCGTGTGGCGGTCCTACGGCCCCGGCCACAACTGCGTGAGCTACGTGGCCTGGATGCTCCAGCGCAACGGCTCGGCCCGCCCGTGGGAGGGCCGGCTGGGCGACGGCTCGGAGTGGGACGAGCACGCCCGGGCCGCGGGCTACGCCGTCGACACCACGCCGACGGTCGGCGCCATCGCCCAGTGGGACGGCGGCTCGGGCCACGTCGCCCACGTCGACGAGGTCACCGCCGATCACATCGTCGTCACCGAGGACAACTACTCCGGCTACTCCTCGGCCCGCCGCATCGCCCGCTCGAGCAGCACCTTCGCCGAGGCCGAGTTCATCCACATCCGGGACGTGCCGACCACGCCCGCCGACGACGTCCTCTGGGCGACCGAGCGGGCCGGCACCACGATGTGGTGGGGGCTGGCCGAGGGCGGCCCGTTCCGCTCCGCCCCCGCCATGGTCGAGGCCACCAGCGCCGACGCCCCGATCGCCGGCGACCTCGACGGCGACGGCGCCACCGACCTGCTCCTCCACCCGCCCGGCTCGACCCGGGCCCGCATCGCCTGGGGCGACGGCCGGGGCGGCTTCGGCGAGCCGTCGACCCGCTCGGTCCCGGCGCGGGGCCGGGCCCAGGCGCTCGTCGGCGACCTCGACGGCGACGGGGCCGACGACGTCGTCTGGTACACCCCCGGCCCGGCCACCGACGCCGTGTGGTGGGGCCGACCCGGCCTGCGCAGCCCGGAGGTCGGCGACCTCGTCCTCGACGGCACGTACCTGCCGGCGGTGGGCGACATCGACGGCGACGGCGTCGACGACCTCGTGCTGGCCGGCGCCGGCGACCTCGTCGACCGGGTCGTCTGGGGCCGCGAGGGCAGCCGCCGGCTGCTCGCCCGCCGCCTCCCGCCCACGAGCCTGGCCGCCTCGGCCTGGCCGGTGGTCGGCGACCTCGACGGCGACGGGGCCGACGACATCACCTGGGCCCGGCCCGGCGCCGGCCGCGACGTGATCTGGTGGGGCGAGGAGGACCGGGAGCCGACGGTGCGCACCCTCGACCTCGACGGGGGCCAGGTGCCGCAGGGCGGCGACTTCGACGGCGACGGCGCCCACGACCTCCTCCTCGTCGGGGTCGACGGCGCCGACGACGTGCTCCTGCTCGGCACGGTCGGCCGCCGCACCCTGACCCCGGCGGCGGCGCCGGTCGCCGCCCCCGACGGGGCCGTCGCCATCGCCGGCGACTTCGGCCCGGGCTGACGCCGGCCGCTACAGGCTGGTCGCCAGCAGCACGAAGCCGAACCCGGCGAACAGGACGGCCGAGCCGATCCGGGTGACCCGCTCGGGGAGCTGGGCCCCGACCAGCCGGCCCAGCAGCACGCCGAGCAGGCCGCTGGCGACGATGCCGAGCGTCGCGCCGATCCACACCAGCACCGGCTGGCCCCGGGCGGCGAGGGTCGCGGTGGCCAGCATCGTCTTGTCGCCCAGCTCGGCGAGGAACATCGCCGCGAACACCGACAGGGCGATCGAGCGGCGGCGCGGCGCGGCGGCCTCGTCCTCGTCCTCCTCGGCCTCGCCCCGCAGCGTCCACAGCGCGACGCCGAGGAACAGCACCCCGCCGGCGATGCCGATCGCCCGGGTCGGGAGGGCGGCGCCGAGCAGCCCGCCGACGACCACCGAGACCAGGTTGGTGGCGCAGTAGGCGGCAACCACGCCGGCGACGACGGGCCCGAGGCGGTGGCGGGCCCCGAACCCCATGGCGACCAGCTGGGTCTTGTCCCCCAGCTCGGCCACGAACACCAGCCCCAGTGCGGCCAGCAACGATCCCATCGCACGTCTCCTCGGTCGGGCTGACCGGGACGGGGGCACGGGCGCGACCTCGACCCGGACAGCGATCTGTCCTGGGTCGAAGGTCTCGTCCACCCGACCGAGGTCGGGCCGGCCGTCCGGGCGGGTGAGCCGCCAGCGTGTCGAACGGCCGATTGCGGGCTACTCCCCTTCGGCGTCCGCCACCCTAGCCACGACGCTCCGGAGGGGCCATGGCGTCGAACGTCACATTGGGTGAACGTGCAGACGGCCTCGGACTGGCCTAAGGTGCTCAGGTCTTCGATGCACCAGTGCATCAAGCGGGGTTGGCGCTGCGGCTGACCGAAACCGAGAAGCAGATCGTCCAGGGGCCCCGCCTGATCGCCGGGCCCTTGGCAAGGTGCGGCACCGACCGGGGACACCACCCCTCCCCCGTCTCCGGTCGGTGCTGCTCATACCGAGCAGGCGGCGGGCCCGATGGGCCCGCCGCTGCTGTGTCCGGGGGGATGCTCGGCTCAGGTCGGGAGGGCAGCCCCATCCGTGGTGCTGCCCTCGCCGGCCGAGGCGTCGTTCTCAGACGAGCCGGGTGCGCAGCGCCTCGATGAGACGAGCGGCCTCCTCCGGAGGGTTCGGCGCCTTGCCCGCAGGGTGCTCCCACGGCGGGCGGGCGATGACGGGATCGTCCGCCGCCCGCGGGATCACATGGCTGTGCACGTGCGGGACGGCGTTGCCGAGGACCGCGTAGTTGACCCGCTGCGGACCGACCACGGCGCGGAGGGCACGGCCCACCCGGACGACGTCGTCCTCGAAGAGGCGCCTGATCGCATCGGGCACCTCGTCCAGGTGCTCGTGGTGCTCCCTGAGGGCGACGATGCAACGACCGGGAAAGCGCGCATCGTCGTAGAGCCCGACCTCCGAGACGACGAGGGAGGCCACGGGCGACCAGAGCTCGAACCCACAGGTCGGGCACGACCAGCCCATCAGAAGCTCAGGTACTTCCGACTCGCCGGGCCGAGCAGAGCGGAGTCGAAGAACACGGCCTCGAGGTTGCGCTGCAGATCGTGCGCACGGGTTCGAGCATCGCTGAGGACCTCGTCGGCGAGCAGCTCGCTCCTCGAGTTGACCGCGTTGACCCGGTCCCGGAAGCCTGCCTCCTTCAGGCGCGAGGCGAACCACTCGGCATGCTCGATCACCGCTCGGAGCTCATCGGTCCGGTCGAAGCCCTCTGTCAACGCCAGCCGCGCCAACCGGACCAGCGGTGGCCGATCGAAGGCGGTGCGCAGGGCCGCCACCGTGGTCTGCGTGCAGGCGAGCAGCGGAACGAGCGCTCCGGCGTAGGCGAGCTTCCGCGAGAAGAGGAGCTTGAGGTATCGCATCGCCCACTTCGGCGCGGCCGGCTCCTCCCAGAGCTTCGCCTGGTAGTCGACGGCGATGGTCCGCCAGTACCGCGCCACGTCGTTCAACAGGAAGCGAGGCGGCCCGGCCTTCGGCACGTCGTAGTCGGCCAGGTACCGGCCGAGGATCCCGTTGACGAGCCGGTCGTGCAGTTCGGGCTGGTACGCCGATCGACTCTCGGTCACCAGGAGCGTCCGTCGGGAGTGGCTCAGGTTGGTGTCGGCCTCGAGCCCGATCCGTTCCACGATCTCCGGCGCTCCGACGACCCGGCCGAACATCCCGGTGCGTCCTGGGGCCTGGAGGTCGTTGTCGGCGGCGAAGCCGTTGACGGCTTCCAGCGTCCTCTGCGTGAGGTGCGGGTCATTGCTCACGCCATGGAGCATCACCAGGTAGTCCAGGTCGCTGCGCAACGACGCCTCGTCGCGGGCCATGGAGCCGAACACGACCACGTCGAGCGGCAAGGAGCCGGTCGGACCGAGCTCCTCCCCAAGGTGCGCGGTGAGCCGCTGGACGATCTCACCGGTGGTCTCAGCGGCCTCCCGGAGCGTCGGCACCGCGTCGCTGAGACCCAACGCCGCCATCGAGGGATCGAAGTCGGGGTGCGTCACGGAGGGCCTTTGGCGACCGGCGAGCGACCTGTCAGGCCGACCGACGGATGGCGACGTCGATGGGCAACCGCAGCTGCTCGATGACCCGCAGGGCGATGTCGAGTGACCAACGTTCGTCGACGAGGAGCCGCCGTGCGGTCGAGGGGATCGTGCCGATCCGCTCGGCGAGCACGACGGGATCGTCAAGACCCTGCTCGGCGAGCGCCCGACGGATCTGGGCCGTCAGCTCGAGCTCGAGCTCGGCCTCTCGCGTGCTCGCGGTCGTGAAGATCGAGTTGGTCACGATTCGTTGACTCCGGTGTCTCGGCCTGGTGCCCAGGGATGGACCCACTCTGATTCATCGGTCCTGTGGATGTCGTGAGGACGAGACCACCGATTCTGGGGGTAACCGGTGGAGGACCTGTCGAGCTCGCTCGAGCTCGACCCGAGTGTAGCGCCGGAGCGCGCGTGTGTTCGGTCACACGAGCAGGCGGCGGGCCCGGGGGGCCC
>JBQGCF010000326.1:0-8864 GCA_052038315.1 Iamia sp. | reverse complement strand
TTGGCCTTGAGGTCTGCCATGTCCACGTTGCCATTGGCGTCGCAGGCCGTCACCACCACCTGCATGCCCACCATCTGGGCGCTCGCCGGGTTCGTGCCGTGGGCGGAGGAGGGGATCAGGCAGATGTTGCGATGGCCCTGGCCCTTGGCTTCGTGGAAGGCCTTGATGGCGAGCAGCCCGGCCAGCTCGCCCTGGCTGCCGGCGTTCGGCTGCAGGGAGCAGGCCGCGTATCCCGTGATGGCGACGAGCCAGTCCTCCAGGTCGGTGATCAGCTGCGTGTAGCCCTGGCGCTGGTCGGCGGGGGCGAAGGGGTGCAGGCCGGCGAACCCGGGCCAGGTGATCGGCTCCATCTCGGCCGCCGCGTTGAGCTTCATCGTGCAGCTGCCCAGCGGGATCATGGCCCGATCGAGGGCGATGTCCCGATCGGACAGCTTGCGCAGGTAGCGCAGCATCGAGGTCTCGGAGCGGTGCGACGAGAACACCGGGTGCTCGCAGTAGGCGCTGGTGCGGACCAGGGCGGCGGGGACGGCCGGGGCGTCGTCCAGCCCGTCGGCGATGCGGGCGGCGTCGGCCGGGGCCCCGAAGGCGGCGAGGACGGCGTCGAGGTGGGCGATCGTCGTCTGCTCGTCGGTCGAGGCGGCGACGTGGTCGTCGTCGACCCGGCGGAGGTTGACCCCGGCGCCGAGGGCGGCGGCCACGACCTCGTCGGCCCGGCCCGGGACCCGGGCCAGGACGGTATCGAAGACGGCGTCGTGGACGACCTCGACCCCGCCGTCGGCCAGCCCCTGGGCGAGGGTGCGGGCGGCCCGGTGGACCCGGCCGGCGATGGCGGCCAGCCCGTCGGGGCCGTGGTAGACGGCGTAGCTGGAGGCGATCACGGCCAGCAGGACCTGGGCGGTGCAGATGTTGCTGGTGGCCTTCTCCCGGCGGATGTGCTGCTCACGGGTCTGGAGGGCGAGGCGCAGGGCGGGGGCGCCGGCGGCGTCGACCGAGACCCCGACGAGCCGGCCGGGCAGCGAGCGCTGGAGCCCCTCGCGCACGGCCATGTAGCCGGCGTGGGGACCGCCGAAGCCCATGGGCACGCCGAAGCGCTGGGCCGAGCCGACGACCACGTCGGCGCCGATCTCGCCCGGGGGGCGCAGCAGGCAGAGGGCCAGCGGGTCGGCGGCGACGGTGACGACCGCGCCCCGCTCGTGGGCCGCCTCGATCAGGGCGGTGTCGTCGCGGACGAGCCCGGTGGTGGTGGGGTACTGGACGAGGACGCCGAAGACGTCACCTTCCGGCAAGCCCTGGCCCAGGTCGGCCTCGACGATGCGGAGGCCGAGGGGCTCGGCGCGGGTGGCGACGACGGCGATCGTCTGGGGGTGGCAGCCGGAGTCGACGACGAAGACGGCGTCGGCGGGGGCCTTCGACGCCCGGCGGGCCAGGGTCATGGCCTCGGCCGCGGCGGTGGCCTCGTCGAGCAGCGAGGCGTTGGCCAGGGCCAGGCCGGTGAGGTCGGCGATCAGGGTCTGGAAGTTGAGCAGCGCCTCCAGCCGGCCCTGGGAGATCTCGGGCTGGTACGGCGTGTAGGCCGTGTACCAGGCCGGGTTCTCGAGGATGGACCGGCGGATCACCGGCGGGGTGAGCGTGCCGTGGTACCCCATGCCGATCATCGAGGTGACGAGCCGGTTGCGGGCCGCCAGGTCGCGCAGCTCGGCCAGGGCCTCGTCCTCGCCGACGGCGTCGGGCAGGGCGAGGGGAGCGGCCTCCCGGATGCCGGCCGGGACGGCGTCGTCGACCAGCTCCTCCAGCGAGCCGTAGCCCAGGTCGGCGAGCATGGCCGCCTGGTCGGACTCGGTCGGGCCGATGTGGCGCGCCGAGAAGGGCACACCGGAACCGGTGGTCGAGAGCGGGGTGCGGTCGGACATGGGTCCTCCGGGCGGGACGTCGGGCGGCCGGGTGGCCTCGGTCGTCCTCCCCACGCTGTCATCGGGCCTGAGAGGTTCACCGGCGGACCGGCTTGCACCTTGGGCGGACCGGACGGGGCCGATCACTTTCCAGCGTCGCCTCGCCCGTGCGGTCCGGGTGCCTGAGAGATTCCGGGGAGGGACTTGCTCCTTCGGCGGCCCTCCGTTGGGCCTCTCCCGCACGGGGTCGAAAGCCCGGCCACGCTACCAGCCAGGGGGGACCCACCCGGGGGTCCGTCCCCCGGGCCACCGGAGCCGAGCTCGCGAGGCGACCCAGCAAGCACGGTGCTCTCGACCCCGAGGCCCTGCCGAGGGATCGAGTGAGCGGCCAGGTGGGACCTGTCCCCCGACGCATTGCGTAGTCGCCGCTCAAGCCGCTCTGCGAGGGTGGGCGCATCATGCTCGTCGAGCCCCGACGAGGGGGCTCCCGCACAAGGAGAAGAGAAGATGGACGTCCGTCGTGGAGTGGCCGCTGGCCTCGTGGGCCTGGCCCTGGTGATCGGCTCGACCGGCTGCAGCAAGGTCGGCGAGAAGATCGCCGAGGAGGCCGTCGAGCGGAACACCGACTGCAAGGACGTCGACATCAACGCCGACGAGGGCGGCTTCGCCGGTGACTGCGGTGACCTGGGCGAGATCGACGTCAACGCCTCGGGCGGCGCCGAGCTGCCCTCGGACTGGCCCACCGACCTGACCCCGCCGGAGGGCTTCTCGATCGAGACCTCGACCGCCACCGACAGCCCGGTCCGGTCGCTCAACGTGATCGGCGCCCTCGACGGCGACGTGGCCACGGTCTACGAGGGCATCAAGACCCAGCTCACCGAGGCTGGCTACACGATCGACGCCGACTCGCTGGCCGACGGCGGCACCGGCCCCACGGGCACCCTGAGCGCCACCGGCCCCGAGTGGACCGCCAGCGTGGTCGTCACCGAGGACGTCTCCGGCGTGCTCGACGGCAACGTCTCGATCACCTACAGCCTCAACGCCCTCGGGTCGTGACCTTCCCGCCCCCCACCCCCGGGCCGTTCGGGCCCGGGGGTGGAGGATCCTCCCCGCCGCCCTTCGGTGGCCCGCCGTCGCCGTTCGGCGGTGTCGTCGTCCACCGGGCCCGGCTGCTGCCCCGCCTGCTGCTGGTCGGCGTGTTCACCCTCCTGCCCCTGGTCGTGACGGTGGCCATCGTCTGGTTCTCCTTCGACGGCGCCGGTCGCCGCGACGGCCCGACCCGGGTGACCGAGCGGGGCGCCGACGCCGAGATCGTCGGTGGCGGGGGTGGCGAGGTCGCCCTCCCCACCGGCTGGCCCGAGGCCCTGACCCCGCCCGAGGGGGCGAGGGTCGTCTCGTCGGTGGCCAGCGGGGGCGGCACCCCCGAGGAGTCGCTGGTCATGGTCGTCGAGGTCCGCGGCGAGGGGCCTGCGGTGGCCCGGGCGCTGGAGGAGCAGCTCGCCGCCGCCGGGCTGGCCGTCACGACCGACGCGGTCGGCCCCGACGGCACCGGAGCGCTCACCGCCGCGGGCGCCGGCTGGGAGGCGTCGGTCACGCTCGCCCCCACCCCCGCCCGGCCCGCGGCGATCACCGTGTCGTGGGTGCTGCGGGCCGGACCCCGCTGAACGAGGTCCCGTAGTCTGGCGGCGCCGCCGAACCCGCCGGGAGATCCACCATGACCGACCTCATGCCCGCCCGCCCCGTCCTCGACCGCACGCCGGACGAGGAGCGCGACCACCGCAAGCGGCGCTTGGCGGCGGCGTTCCGGATCTTCGGCCGGTTCGGCTTCGACGAGGGCGTCGCCGGCCACATCACGGCCCGCGACCCCGAGCGGCTCGACCACTTCTGGGTCAACCCCTTCGGGATGAGCTTCAAGCACATCCGGGTGTCGGACCTGATCCTGTGCAACCACGACGGCGACGTGGTCGAGGGCACCTGGCCGGTCAACCGGGCCGCCTTCGCCATCCACTCCCGCATCCACGCCGCCCGCCCCGACGTGGTCGCCGCCGCCCACTCGCACAGCCGCTACGGCCGGGCCTTCTCCACCCTGCACCGGGAGCTGCGGCCGCTCACCCAGGACTCGTGCATCTTCTACGGCGACCACGCCCTGTTCGACGACTACACCGGGGTCGTCGAGGACACCGCCGAGGGCGATCGCATCGCCGCCGCGCTGGCCCAGCACAAGGCGGCCATCCTGGCCAACCACGGCCTGCTCACCGTCGGCCACAGCGTCGACGAGGCGCTGTTCTGGTTCGTGACCATGGAGCGGACCTGCGAGGTCGAGCTGGTCGCCCGGGCCGCCGGGGAGCCCAAGGAGATCGCTCCCGACGTCGCCGCGGCCACGCACCGCCAGATCGGCGGCCACCTGGCCGGCTGGTTCAGCGCCCAGCCCCTGTTCGACTGGATCGAGCGCGCCGAGCCCGACCTGTTCGACTGACCCCCTCGAACTTTGAGCGATTCATCCCCACATGTGGGGACGAATCGCTCAAAGTTGGTGGTCAGGTGACGTGGTCGGCCCACTCGGTGTCGGTGAACACCATCTCGATCAGGTCCTCGAGGGCGCCGCCGTCGTCGAGGAGGGCGGCCGCCGCGGCCCGCTCGTCGGTCGTCGGGAGCCGGTCGAGCAGGCCCCACCAGACCACCACCGGGAGGACCCGGGAGCGGGTGGCGGTGCGGTTCTCGGCCGACTCCGAGTAGCCGATCATCATGCGGCCGCGGTTGATCTTCCCGGTGTCGAGCTCCTTGGTCCAGTAGTCCCAGCCGGCGCGGTCGGGCTCACGGTCGAGGACGTTCAGGTACACCTGGCGGACGAAGTCCCGGTTCGACAGGGCGCCGTACAGCTTCTTGAACTCGGCGGTGCCCGAGAACAGCTGGGCCATGGCGTGGATCGACAGGCCCCGCCGGCGACGGCCCTCCCAGTAGGTGAGCCCGCCGGCCTCGGGCTCCCGCAGGTAGTAGGCCCGGTAGAGCCGTGACACCGGCCCGATGATCGGCTCCCAGCCCGGGCCCTCGACGGCGTCGGCGGTGGCCTCGGCCGGGGTGGTCGTGCCGGCGGCGAGGGCGGCGAGCCGGGCGTTCTGGTCGCCCACCGACAGCGGGGGAGCGGCCAGGTCGCCCCGCACCCGGGCGATGAACCAGGCCGGGTCGGGGAACGGCGGGATGGCCAGACCCGAGACGACCGACCAGGGGCCCTTGCCCACGGTGTTGACGGCCCGCACGCGCACCCGCACGGCCCGCCCGTCGGTGACCGGCAGGGTGGCGGTGGTACCGGCCCCGACCGGGACGATCGTCGGCGTCGGGTCGGCCGGGTCGACCAGCTCGACCTCGTGGCCGGTGAGCGTGGCCCCGCCCCGGTCGATCGGGCCCGTCCAGGCCACCGCGACCTGGCCCGGCTTCCCGGTCACCGTCGGTGCGCCCGGCGCCGAGGGCACCGTCTGGGTGAGGTTGAGGCTGAGGATCTTGCTGGCGCTCAGGTTGCCGTTGACGTCGAGCGAACGGACCTCGACGTGGGTCCAGCCCAGGTCGCTGACGGTCACCGACGGGTGGACGCCGATCGACTCGGTCCACGCCGTCACCGACCCGTCCGGCTTGTGGATGCGGACCTCCTGGCCCCGCAGGGCGACGTTGTCGGAGCCGCTGAAGCCGACGGTGACGGGACCGGCGAAGGTGCCGTCGGACCGGGCCGCGGTGGTGGCGGCGAGACCGGCGGTCGGCAGGGTCGTCTCCGACCACTGGTAGGAGGACGCGGTGGCCGAGTCGGCCAGCTTGACCTGCCCCGCCTTCGACGGGTGGAAGTGGTCGCCGCAGCCGCCGGCGAAGACGCCCTGGACGGGGCACAGGCCGATGCCCACGCCCTCGTTGCGGCTGATGTCGCTGTCCTTGAACTGCCACTGGGACTGGGGGAGGAGCGGGCCGTGGGGCGGGCTCACCCGGTTCGACGTCAGGTTGAAGAGGCGGTCGTCGTCGTAGCGGCAGCGCAGCCACTGGCCGCACTCGGCCTTCAGGGCGGCGTTGAAGTCGAGGGTCCGCTGGCGTACCGCCGCCCGGCGGTCGCGGTCGGCCTGGTCGTAGCTGCCCGGGTTGGTCAGCAGCGACTGGCAGGGGAAGAAGCTCTGGCCCCAGTAGAAGCGGGCGCCGTTGAGGGCGTTGGCCTGATCGCTCTCGGGCTCCGGGTGGTACGTGGCGTTCTGCGGGGCGCCCCGGATGTACCAGAGGTTGTAGATGTCCGGGACGCTCATCACGAACACCAGGGCCTGGGGGGCCTTGGCCTTGATGGCGGCCAGGGCCTCGCGCAGCTGGTTGCGGTAGGTGGCGACAGACGTCATGTCGGCCACCGAGTCGCGGCACAGGTCGTTGCCGCCCATCTCGATGGTCACGTACTGCGTCGTCGACCTGAGGGCCGAGCCGTCCCGTCCGGTGTTGACCTGGTTGTCGGCATCGCCCATCCGGGCGCCGTTGGCCGACAGGTTCTGGGCGTTGGCGGTGCTGATGCCGAGACGGGCGCGGACGCTGTCGACCTCCCAACCGGTCGACCAGGAGTTCTTCGGGTTCTCCTTGCTCAGCTCGCCGGTGCCGGTCGACTGCGTGATCGAGTCACCCAGGGCCGCCATGGTGGTCGGCTTGCCCGAGCGGGCCGGCGTGGGCGTCGGGGGAGTGGCGCCGGCGGCGGCCGGTGGGGCCGTGGCCGCCCCCAGCGCGGTCACGGTGACGGCGAGCACCAGCGCCACAAGAGCAGCGACGGCGCGGCGCGGCGCGGACGAGACGGGCGATTGCGTCACGGTTCCCCCCTGGAACGGTCAGACGTTCGAGGTCTGCACCCTAATCCAAGGGTGCATCGGGGTGAATCACGGCCGAAGGGCTGGATGTGGGCCGGCTGCCGCCGATGGACCCGAGTGGCGCGCCGAGCGGCGGTGCGTCGCCCCGACCACGAGATGGAGGACTGGATGGAGCACGGGGAGCAGGTCCACCTGCTGCTCAGCGCGCCGGGGATGCCACCGGCCTCCCTGCCCGCATCCCCCTGGCGGGGGTGGCTGCCCACCGATCGAGGCCCGGTCGACCCGACGACGGCGGCGGCCGGCACCCGGCTCTCGCCCGTCACCCATCGGGCCGAGAAGGCGCTGATGGCGGCGGTGGCGGCCGACGACGTCGACACGCTGGGCCGGATCGCCGGCCAGGCCGGCCCGACGCAGGACGCGGCCCGTGTCCTCCTCGCCGTGCGGCTGGCCACCGTCGACGTGCCGGCGTCGATCGAGATGCTGCAGCAGCTGACCGTCGCCCCCAACGACCCGACCGAGGGCAAGGTCCTCCGCAAGCACTGGAGCCAGCTGACCGTCCTGGTCAACCTGGCCCCGAGCGTGCCCGCCCTGGTGCCGATCGGCCGGGCCGGCTTCGGGCTCCTCGCCGCCGAGCTGATGGTCGAGGTCGGACGGGTCGGCGACGCCCTCGCCCTCCTCGAGACGCTGCCCCCCCGTCCCCCGATCGTGCTGGCCAAGGCGGCCGCCCTCCTCGCCAACGCCGACCACGCCCGGGTCCTCGAGGTCACGACCGCCCTCGCCGGCGTCGACGACGTCTCGGCCCTGGCCCTGGTGGCCCGGAGCGTCGCCGCCCGCTCGCAGGACGACATCGGCACCGCCCTCGACGCCGTGTGCGAGGCCCTCAACGGCGGCAGCCACAGCGGGTTCGTGCTCGCCGCCGCCCTCGAGGAGCGGGCCCACCTCTACACGCTCGCCGGTGACACGACCGCCGCCCACGCCGACCTCGAGGCGCTCGCCGCGCTGGCCGCCGGGTCGACCGACGTCACCATCCCGACCCCCGTCCCCCTGCGCCGCGGCGACGCCGGTGCCGCGGAGGAGGACGACGCCCTGGAGCGGGCCCGCAAGCGCATCGCCCGCCGCATCACCGGCGTGGGCGCCCCCGGCACCTTCGGCGGCCGCCACCACAGCACCTACCGGGACGAGATCGCCACCATGTTCGCCCTGGGCCAGGTCGACGCGGTCGAGGACCTCCTCCTCGGGCTGCTCGACGTGGTGGAGGACGAGGTCGACGAGCTGGGCCTGCCCCTCGACGCCACCTTCTTCCTCACCCTGGCCGACCTGTACCAGGACAACGACCGCACCGACGACCTCCACGCCCTGCGGGAGCGCTACGCCGCCGCCGACGCCCGGTCGGTCCGCCGCCAGGCCGAGGTGGCAGAGGCTGCCCAGCAGGGGAGCGGCGACCCGGTCGGGGTCGACCTGGCCAAGGCGTCGGCGCCCGTGGCACCGGCTGCCCCGGCCGTGTCGGCGTACATGCCGCCGCCGCCGTTCGCCTCGGTCGAGCCGGTCGAGGACGACGAGATCCTCGCCGCCAAGCTGGTGTCGGTCCTCGCCGCACCCGCCGAGCCGGCGACAGCGCCCGCCGACGAGCCGGCGTCGATGGTCGACGAGGCCGCGACCGAGACGGCGGAGGTCGACCTGGTCGACGAGCAGGCCGAGGCCGAGGCCGACGCCGACGTCGACGGTGAACCCGAGGCCGACACCGGCGAGGGCGAGCCCGAGGCCCGGCGCGAGCTGACGCCCGTCGAGCGGGCCATCCGCGGCCCGCGGGTCAGGTCCCTCTAGGCACCCTCCGATCGGGCTACGTTTCGTCACGTGACGAAACGTGCGACGGACGAGGGGACCGGGGGATCGGAACGCCGGCGCGACCCCCGGACCGACGAGCGGTGCCGCTGGTGCGGTCGACGGCTCCCAGAGCGGGCGAAGACCGGACGGCCCCGGCGGTACTGCCGGGCCGGCTGTCGTCAGCAGGCCCACATGGCCCGCAAGCTGGCGGTGAGCCACGGGCTCGGCGACGACGACGTGATCGTCGCCCGCCAGGCCGTCGAGGAGCTGCAAGGCGCGCTGTACTGCCTGCAGGCGGCGATCGAGGACGTCGACGCCGACCTGGCCGCCGCCCCCG
>JBQGCF010000325.1:0-25481 GCA_052038315.1 Iamia sp. | reverse complement strand
ACCTCGTCGCCGGGCCAGTCCTCCCGTTGGGCGGCGGTGCCGAGCAGCCGGTCGAGCAGGCCCCGGGCCCAGCGGGCGTGCTGCGACCAGGTGCGGGGCTGCCGCCCGGCCCGCTCCAGGTCGTCGGCCAGCCCGGTGACGAAGGCGCGCAGGCCGCGGGCGTGCTCGGCGCGGCGCCGGTTGCGGCCGGCGGCGGCCGCGTCGCCATCGGCGGCGGCCTGCTCGGCCCGGGTCTCGCGCCGCTCGGCCTCGGCCAGCAGGCGGGTGTCCCACTGCTCGCGCCCGGCGACCACGCCGGCCTCCCGCGACAGCCGCTCCCAGGCCGCCACCGGCACGGGCCGGCCCTCGAACCGGAGGGGGGCGGTGCCCAGCCAGTCGAGCACGGCCTGGCGCCGCCCCCCCAGCTCGGGGGGGGCGAGCCGCCCGGTGAGGGTGCGGCCGGCGGCGCGGGCGGCGAGGGGGACGGGCGACGGCCCGTTGACGGCCACGCCGGCGGCGGCCAGGTGCTCGTGGAGGAGCCGGGCGTAGGGGTCGGCCGACGGGTGGAGGACGGCGATGCGGTCGAGCGGGGTGCCGGCGCCGGCGGCGGCGACCACCAGGCGGACGGCGTGGCGGACCACGTCGTCGGCGTCGGACGCGCTGGCGATCCGGGTGTGCTCGGGCCCGACGGTGGGGGCGACCACGCCGACGCCGACCGGCCGGGCCGGCGGGACGGGGAGCGGCGGCGCCTCCAGCCGGGCCAGGGTGGTGGCGACCTCGGCATCGGCCGCCGCGTCGCCCGTCGTCCCGGCCAGGACCTGCACCGCCTGGTGCCGGGCGACCGCCCGCAGCAGGGCGGCGGCGTGGAGCGACAGCAGCTGCGGGAGGTGGACGACGACGGGGCCGAGGGCGGCGGCGACGGCCGGATCGGCGTCGACCCGCTCGACCGCGGCGGCCATCAGGTCCTCCTCGTCGGACCAGCGCTCGGCCAGCACGGCCCGGGAGGCCCGGTGCACCCGCACCACGTCGGCCGCCCGGGGCCCGGTGCGGGCCAGGGCGGTGAGGGCGGCCTCGGGCAGGTCGCGCAGCTCGCGGTAGCTGGCGACCAGGGCGGCCTCGGTGGCCGGGTGGTCGGCCACCGGGGCGAACAGCCCGGGCGCGGCGCCGAGGACCTGGCGCACGGCGGCGGACAGCGCCGGGATCGACACCGGCCGGCGCCCCGAGGCGGCCAGGCGGGCGGCGCCGAGCAGCTCGGCCAGGCGGTACACGGTGAGGAAGTCGACGGCGGCCACGCCCCGGCCGGCCGGGGTGACGGGACCGAGGACGTCGGAGGCCAGGAGCCGCCGGGCCGTGACGCCGACGTGGTTGGACGGCACCACCACCGTGACCGGGGCCAGCGGGTCGCCCGCCTTGGCCGTGGCCACCGCGTCCCGCAGCGCGGCCAGCGCGGCGCGCCCGTGGGGGACCGGGGTGACGGCGATCGGGGGCACGGACCCGACTGTACGAGGGGGGTGCGACAGCCCCGCCCGATGCCGGGGGAGGACCGCCGTGGCGCTCACCACCGCTCCACCAGGTGCTCGCGGCCGGGCGGGGGCTCGTAGGGCTCGGGCCACCAGTCGTCGATGTGGGCGATCAGGCCCTGGGCGTCGAGCCGGAAGAAGGCGATGCCGGTCTGGTCCGCCTCGCCGGGCAGCACGAAGCGGATGGTGGTGGCGGCCCGGTCCCCGTCGGCGACCAGCGTCGTGACGGACAGGTGCCAGTCGCCCGGGTACTCGGCGTTGAAGCGGACGACCGCCTCCCGGCCCCGCACCCGCTCCCGGGTCTGGGGAACGTCGTAGACCACGTCGGCCGCCAGCGTGGCCCCGACCGCCGTCCAGTCGCGCCCGTCGATCCCCTCCCAGAAGGCCTGCACGACGTCCGCTGCGCTCATGGGTCGGACCCTACGCAGGGGGTGTGACAGTCTCGCCCGGTGACCCGGATCGACGCCCTCGTACTGGACCTCGACGGGGTCGTGCGCCACTTCGACGCCGGCCACGAGACCGAGCTGTGCCGGCGCCACGGGCTGGCGCCGGGCACGATCGCCGCCGCGGCCTACGCGCCCGAGCTGCTGGAGCCGGCGGTCACGGGCCGGACCACCAAGGAGGAGTGGATCACGGCGGTGGGGGAGGCGCTCGGCCTGCCCGAGGCGGCGGCGGCCTGGGGCGAGTCGCCGGCCACCGTCGACGAGGCGGTGCTGGCCGTGGTCGACGAGGTCAGGGCCACCGGCCGGCCCGTCGCCATCCTGACCAACGGCACCAGCACGATCGACGAGGAGCTGGCCGCCCTCGACGTCGCCCACCGCTTCGACCACGTCTTCAACAGCGCCGTGATCGGCCACGCCAAGCCCGACGTGCGGGCGTTCCGCCACGTGCTCGACGCCCTGGTCCTGCCGCCCGAGCGGGTCGCCTTCGCCGACGACAGCCCGGCCAAGCTGGCCGGCGCCACCGAGCTGGGGATGCCCACCCTCGCCTTCACCGACGCCGCCGCCCTCCGCGCCTGGCTCGCAGAACTCGGGGTGCTATCGGCCTGAGCGGTGGCACGCTGGGCGGATGGCCCGCGCCGCCCGCTCCCGTCCGTTCCGCCAGGTCGACGTGTTCACGGCCGAGCCCACGCTCGGCAACCCGGTCGCCGTCGTGCTCGACGCCGACGACCTCACCGACGACGAGATGGCCGCCTTCGCCCGCTGGACGAACCTCTCGGAGACGACGTTCGTGCTGGCCCCGACGGCCGGGGCCCGAGGGCGCGCCGACTACCGGGTCCGCATCTTCACGCCGGGCTCGGAGCTGCCGTTCGCCGGCCACCCGACCCTCGGCACCGCCCACGCCTGGCTGGAGGCCGGCGGCGTGCCGGCGACCCCGGGCACGGTCGTGCAGGAGTGCGGGGTCGGCCTGGTGACGCTCCGCCAGGGCGACCGGCTGGCCTTCGCCGCCCCGCCCGTCGAGCAGAGCGAGGTCGACGACGCCACCCGCGCGACCGTCGTCGCCGCCCTCGGCGTCGACCCGGACGCGGTGGTCGCGGTCCGGCTGCTCGACAACGGCCCCCACTGGCTGGTGCTCCGGCTCGACTCGGCCGCCACCGTCCTGGCCCTGGCACCCGACATGGCCGCCCTGGCCGCCGTCCCCGGCGTGACCGAGGTCGGCGTCGTCGGCCCCCACCCGGCCGGCAGCCCCCAGCACGTCGAGGTGCGCGGCTTCGCCCCCGCCGAGGGCATCCCGGAGGACCCGGTCACCGGCAGCCTCAACGCCTCGGTGGCGCAGTGGCTCCAGGGCGAGGGCGTCCTCCCCGCGGCCTACGTCGCCGCCCAGGGCACCGCGCTGGGCCGGGCCGGGCGGGTCCACGTCGAGCTCGATGGGGATGCGACGTGGATCGGCGGCGACACCGTCACCGTCCTGGCCGGCACCGCGACGCTGTGACGTCGGCCGACGCCGGGAAGGTCGCGGCGCCGCGCCGCGTTGCACCCCTCTCGTGACCATGGATGCGACGGCCGAGGCGCCGGCCCCCGACGACGCGAGCCGTGAGCGCCTCGTCACGCCCACCTTCGTCCTGATCACCGTCGCCGCCCTCGGCTACTTCACCGCCCTGGGCATGCACCTGCCGGTCCTGCCCCGCTACGTCGAGGACGTCCTGGGCGGCTCGGACAAGGCGGTCGGCATCGCCGTCGGCGCCTTCGCCGTGTCGGCCGCCCTGATCCGCCCGGCGGTCGGCCGGCTGGGCGACACCCTCGGCCGCCGCCCCCTCGCCGTGGTCGGCGCAGCCATCGCGGCCGTCTCGATCCTCGGCTACGGGCTGGTCGAGTCGCTGGTGGTCCTGATCGCCTTCCGCCTGCTCACCGGGCTGGGCGAGGCGGCGTTCTTCGTCGGCGTGGCCACCGCGGTCCAGGACCTCAGCCCCGACGACCGGCGGGGCGAGGCGGCCTCCTTCTTCTCCACGTCGATCTACGGCGGCCTGGCCATCGGCCCGTTCCTCGGCGAGGTGCTGTACCGGAACGGCGGGGCCGGGCGGGTGTGGCTGGTGTCGGCCGTGCTGGCCGGGATCGGCTCGGTCGTGTCGCTGCTGATCCCGGGCCACCTGGGCAAGGCCGATCCGCAGGCGACGGCCGGGCCCCAGACCATCGTCGACGGCGAGGTGGTCGACGCCGAGGCCGAGCCCAAGCGGCGGTTCCTCCACCCGGCGGCCATCGTCCCCGGGTCGATCCTGCTGATGGGCCTGATGGGCTTCGCCGCCTTCGGCTCGTTCCTCGCCCTGCACCTCGAGGACGAGGGGATCGACGACGCCGGCATCTACTTCCTGCTCTACGGCGTGGCCGTGCTGGTCGTGCGGATCCTGGGTGCCCGCATCCCCGACCGGCTGGGCGCGGTGCGGACCACGACCCTCTCGCTGATCGCCATCGCCATCGGCATCTCGGTGATCGGCCTGGTCCACGAGCCGGTGGCCATCGCCGCCGGCACCCTCGTCTTCTCGGTGGGCATGTCGCTGCTGTTCCCGGCCCTGTTCGGGCTGACGGTCAACACCGCACCGGCGTCGGAGCGGAGCCATGCGGTCGGCACCTTCTCCCTCTTCTTCGACCTGTCTCAGGGCGTCGGCGCCCCGGTGCTGGGGCTGGTGGTCGACGCCGCCGGCGGGTCCCGGCCGGCCGCCTTCGTCACCGCCACGCTCATCGCCCTGGCCGGCCTGGTCGTCGCCCGGGTCCGGCTGCCGAAGCAGCTCTAGTCCCGGTCGTCCATCTCCTCGAGGGCGGCGATCAGGACCCGGGCCTCCTCGTCGGTCAGGGCCGCACCCCGGTGGATCATCGTGTACTGCGACGGCGGCATCGAGCCCTCCTCGACCTCCTCGGCGGCATCGTCGGGCTCGGACCCCTCGGACCACTCCGAGAAGTTGAGGGCCTCCCGTCCCCGGTCGACGTCCCGCCGCACCAGCCACGACATCGGGGCGACGTAGGAGTAGGCGGGCCAATCGGTCTCGTTGCTGTGGCACGAGTAGCACGACTCCCGGGCGATGGCCTCGGCCTCGGCGTTCGGCCAGGGCGCCTCGGCGGTGACCCGGGGGTTCGTCTTGGTCCAGCCGTAGGGGACCAGCTGCACGATCCCACCCAGGAAGACCAGGCCCGCCCCGCCGACGACGGCCACCTTCCGCACCAGCGCTCGCTTCACGTCAGCGAGCCTGCCCCCGCCCTGCTGAACGGCGCCTGAGAGCGGTAGACATCGGGGCATGCCCTCCCCGACGCACGAGGTCCTGAACCAGCCGCCGCCGCTGGAGGGGCACGACGCCGCCGGCCTGGACGTCGCCCTGATGGACGGGGTCCGACGGGAGGGGGCGGGCGCCCGCATCGGCGAGATCAGCGTGGTCGGCGAGGCGGTCGGCCACTACCGCTGGATCCGGGCCGGCGAGCTGGCCAACGAGAACCCGCCGGTCCTGCGCACCCACGACCGCTTCGGCCACCGCATCGACAAGGTCGAGTACCACCCCGCCTACCACGACCTGGTCCGCCAGGCGGTGGCCGACGGCCTGGCCGGGGCGCCGTGGGCCGACGAGGGCGACGCCCCGCACGTCACCCGGGCCGCCAAGTTCGCCCTCTGGACGCAGGTGGAGGCGGGCCACGGCTGCCCGGTCTCGATGACGTACTCGATCGTCCCGGCGCTGCGGGCCCAACCCGAGGTGGCGGCCCTCTGGGAGCCCAAGCTGACCTCCCGCACCTACGACCTCTCGCCCATGCCGGTCGTCGGCAAGCAGGGCGCCATCGCCGGCATGGCCATGACCGAGAAGCAGGGCGGCTCCGACGTCCGGGCCAACACCACCCGGGCGGTGGCCACGAACGGCGGCGGGCCCGGCGAGGAGTACGCGCTCACCGGCCACAAGTGGTTCTCCTCGGCGCCGAGGAGCGACCTCTTCCTGATGCTGGCCCAGACGCCGGCCGGGCTGTCGTGCTTCGCCGTGCCCCGCTGGCTGCCCGACGGCACCCGCAACCACATCGAGATCCAGCGGCTCAAGGACAAGCAGGGCACCCGCTCCAACGCCTCCAGCGCGATCGAGCTGGAGGGCGCCCTGGGCACGCTCGTGGGCGACGAGGGCAAGGGCATCCGCACGATCCTGACCATGGTCAACCACACCCGGCTCGACTGCGTGATCGGGGTCGTGGGCCAGATGCGGGCCGGGCTGAGCCAGGCCGCCCACCACGTCAGCCACCGCTCGGCCTTCGGGCGCCGGCTGGCCGACCAGCCGCTGATGGCCAACGTCATCGCCGACCTGGCCGTCGAGTCCGAGGCCGCCACCACCACGATGCTGCGGCTCGCCGGCGCCTACGACCGGGGCGACACCGCCTTCGCCCGGATCGCCACCGCGGTGGCCAAGTACTGGATCTGCAAGCGGGCGCCGCTGTTCGCGGCCGAGGCCCTTGAGTGCCTGGGCGGTGGGGGCTACGTCGAGGAGTCGCCCATGCCGCGCCTGTTCCGGGAGTCGCCGCTCAACGGCATCTGGGAGGGCTCGGGCAACGTGATGTGCCTCGACGTCCTGCGGGCCGCGGCCCGCGAGCCCGAGTCGGTGATGGCCCTGCTGGCCGAGCTCGACCTGGCCAAGGGGGGCGACAAGCGCCTCGACCGCGCGGTGGCCGACCTCCACGCCGAGCTGTCCGACCTGGACCGGCTGGAGTCCCGGGCCCGTCGCATCGTCGAGCGGGCCGCCCTCTGCCTGCAGGGCTCGCTGCTCGTCCGCTACGCCCCGCACGCGGTGGCCGACGCCTTCTGCGCCAGCCGCCTGGCCCGGGACGGGGGCCTGGCCCTCGGCACCCTGCCGCCCGGCGTCGACACCCGGTCGATCGTGGCCCGGGCCTGGTCGCCGGCGGCATGAGCCCGATCGAGGACATGGACGGGCTGCGGGCCGCCACCGGCGCCCTGGTCGACGGGCTGGCCGATCTCACCGACGACGAGGCCCGGCGCCCGTCGCTCCTGCCCGGCTGGACCGTCGGCCACGTCCTGACCCACCTGGCCCGCAACGCCGACGGGGTGCGGGGGATGGTCGAGGCCGCGGCCCGGGGCGACGAGGTGCCGATGTACCCGAGCGCCGAGGCCCGGGAGGCCGACATCGAGGCCGGTTCCGGCCGCCCGGCGGCGGACCTGGTGGCCGATGTGGTCGCCGCCGCCGAGGCCCTCGACGCCTCGTGGCCGGCCGGCGGGTCGCCGGCCTGGGACGGCCACGGCCTGATCCTGTCCGGGCGCCTGCCGGTGGCCGAGATGCCGTTCCGGCGCTGGCGGGAGATCGAGGTCCACCGGGCCGACCTGGGCCTGGCCTTCACATGGGCCGACTGGTCCGACGCCTACGTCGAGCGGGAGCTGCCCGTCGCCCTGGCCCGCACCCCCGAGCGCACCGCCGACGGCGGCCCGGTCCTGGTCGGCCCGGACGACGACGGCCGGGCCGTCCTGGCCTGGCTGCTCGACCGGGCCGCCCCGCCCGCCGGCCGGGCACCGATCGGCCCGTGGGCGCCGTGACGGAGACGATGGCCGCCTACCGGGTGGTGGCCTGGCAGCAGCCCCCGGAGCTGGTCGAGGTGCCGGTGCCGGCGGTCGGGCCCGGGCAGGTGCTGGTCGCGGTGGCCGGCTGCGGGCTGTGCCACTCGGACCTGACCATGACGGCCATGCCCGGCGAGATCGGCGAGGCCCTGGGCTGGCAGGTCCCCTTCACCCTCGGTCACGAGACGGCGGGTCGCGTCGTCGAGGTCGGCGACGGGGTCGACGGGGTCACGGCGGGTGACGCCGTGGCCCTGACCAGCCCCTCCTCCTGCGGCACCTGCGCCCACTGCCGGGCCGGCCGGGACAGCGCCTGCCCCCACGGCGACGCCGGGCGGGGCTACGGCCGCGACGGCGGGCTGGCCCAGTACGTGCTGGCCCCCTCCACCCGTGACCTCCTGCCCCTCGGCGACCTCGACCCCCGCCACGCCGGCCCGCTGACCGACGCCGGCGCCACCACCCACCACGCCGTGCGCCGGGCCCGAGCGGCCATCGAGGACGGCGGGGCGGAGGCCACCGTGCTGGTGATCGGCGTGGGCGGGCTGGGCGCCTTCGCGGTGCAGATCCTGCGGGCCACCACCGACGCCCGCATCGTCGCCGTCGACACCGACCCGGCCCGGCGCCGGCTGGCCCTCGACCTGGGCGCCGACGAGGCGCAGGAGGACGTGCGGGGCACCGACGTCGACGCCGTGATCGACATCGTCGGCGTCGACGAGACGATCCGCCGGGGCCTGCGCAGCCTCCGCCGGGGCGGCGCCTTCGTCCTGGTCGGGGCGGGCGGCGGTGGCTTCGCCCGGCCGTGGATGGGCGGCCTGCCCCGCGAGGCCACGATCACGTCGATCCAGGGCTCGTCGATCGCCGACGCCCGGGCGGTGATCGACCTGGCCGCAGCCGGGTCCGTGAGGGTCGCCGTCGACGAGTTCCCGCTCGCCGAGGTGGAGCGGGCCTACGAGGCCCTCGACGCCGGCACCCTCGCCGGCCGGGCGGTGGTCATCCCGTAGGCACGGGGCATGCTGGACGCCATGACCGTCACCGAGCCGAGCCTCCCGGTCGGGATCGCCCTCGAGGACTGGACGGGCGACGCCCGGTTCCACGAGTACACCCGGGCCGCCAACCCGGTCGGGCGCACCACCCCGCTCGTCCCGCTGGAGGCGTTCCCCGCCGCCCTGCACCAGGGCGCGCCCACCGGTGTGATCCCGCTCGACCTGTCGGGCCCCCTCGGCATCGACGGCTACCCGGCCACCAGCCCGGCCCTGCTGGCCTCGTTCGTCACCGTCCGGGCCGGCGAGTCGCTGGCCACCAGCCCCCGCGCCACCAGCGAGCTGTACGTCGTGATGGAGGGGGCCGGCACCACCGAGACCCACGACGCCGGATCCGTGGCCTGGGCCGAGGGCGACGTCTTCGTCCTCCCCGGCGGCTGCCGCTCGACCCACCGGGCCACCGCGGACGCCACCCTCTACTGGGTCACCGACGAGCCGCTGCTCCGCTACCTCGGGGTCACCCCCACCGAGCGTCGGCTCCGCCCCACCCTCTGGCCGGCGGCCCGCAACGCCGAGGAGCTGGCCAAGGTCGCCGCCGACCCCGCCGCGGCGCGCCGCAACCGGGTGAGCATCCTGCTGGCCAACGCCGAGCAGCCCCAGACGCTCACCGCCACCCACGTGCTGTGGGCCATGGTCGGCCTCCTGCCGGTCGACGCCGTGCAGAAGCCGCACCGCCACCAGTCGGTCGCCCTCGACCTGATCCTCGACTGCGAGCCCGGCTGCTTCACGCTGGTCGGCCCCCGCCTCGGCGCCGACGGCGAGATCGTCGACGCCCAGCGGGTCGACTGGGAGCCCGGCGGCGCCTTCGTGACCCCGCCCGGGTGGTGGCACGCCCACCACAACACCTCGGGCGCCGAGGCCCACCTGCTCCCCGTCCAGGACGCCGGGCTCCACACCCACCTCCGCACGCTGGACATCCGCTTCACCTGACGGACACCGCCACTGCCTACCGACGGCAAGGGTCGAGGGCGTAAGGTCCCGCCCCGATGTCTGCGCACCGAAGCCCCCGTGCCCCCCGTCGCCTGTTCGCCAGCGGCGCCCTCGCCCTGACGCTCGTCCTGGTCGCCGCCGGCTGCTCCGACAGCACCGACGGCGAGGTCGTCACCGACGTCCTCGAGGACGACGAGCTGCCCACCCAGCCGGCCGCTCCCGAGAGCACCACGACGCTGCCCCAGGTCTGCGAGCCGGAGACCCCGACCGAGGTCACCGCCGAGGACAAGCCCGAGGCGCCGGCCGAGACCGAGGCCCCCGAGGAGCTGGTGATCGAGACGATCACCGAGGGCGAGGGCCGCGAGGTCGCCGCCAACGACTCGATCCAGGTCCAGTACTCCGGCTACCTGGTCTCGGACCTCTCCGAGTTCGACACCTCGTGGGACGACCTCCAGCCGCTGCCCGTCACGGTCGGCACCGGTGGCGTCATCCCCGGCTTCGACGAGGGCCTGCTCGGCATGAAGCTGGGCGAGCGGCGCAAGATCGTCATCCCGTCGGCCGAGGCCTACGGCGAGGCCGGCCAGGGCGAGGCGATCCCGCCGAACTCCGACCTGATCTTCATCATCGACCTGGTCCAGGTCTGCTACCCCGACCCGGACGCCGCCCCCGCCGAGGGCGAGGGTGAGGGCGACGAGACGACGACCACCGCAGCCGCCGAGGGCGAGGGCGAGGAGCCCACGACGACCGTCGCCGAGGGCGAGGGCGGCGACGACACGACCACGACGGCGGCCGAGGGTGGGGACGACACGACCACCACGGCGGCCGAGGAGACCACGACCACCGCCGCCGAGTAGCGCGGAGGTAATGCCCCGAACGCGACACCGAGGCCGGGGGCGAGCCCCGGCCTCGGTCGCGTCGTGCTGTCGGGGTGTCTAGGTGTCGACGAGGGCCGGGTCGGTGCGGGCCTGGCGCAGCGTCTCGGCGACGAGCGTCGGGAGGTCGTCCTCGGCGTCGCCGGTGAGCCACAGCAGGGTCGCCGTGGTCCACACCCGGATCACCTGGTTGCCGAAGAGGCGGGGCCGGGCGTCGCTGTCGTCGGTGACGCCCAGGACCTTGGCCGCGTGCTCGGCGATGAGGACGGCCAGCCGGTCGTGGTGGCCGGCGAAGCGGTCGGCCAGCGTGGGCACCGTGTAGGACACCCGGGTCTGGACCCGCACCAGCTCGAGCCGCTCGACGATGTCCTCGGCGAGGTGCTGCAGGATCGCCGCGGCCGTCTCCCCCAGCGGCTCGTCGGGGCGGGACGAGAGCAGCTCGGCCAGCTCACGCTCCCGACGGGTGTGCTCGGTGAGCAGCACCGCATCCTTGGTGGGGTAGTACCGGAAGAACGTCCGCTGGGACACGCCGGCGGCGTCGGTGATGTCCTGCACCGTCGTCTCGTCGTATCCCCGTTCCAGGAACAGGTCGATCGCCGAGCGCTGGAGCGCGGTCGACGTCGCCTGCTTCTTGCGGGCTCGTAGTCCCATCTGAGTCGCAGCCATGTCGACACGCTATCCCGTGTGGGGTCGCAGATTGACCGTTCGGTCGGTCGGGGCCCGGGCCGTCCCTCGTCGCCGCCACCAGGGAGACCGGGGCTACCGTCGTCCTCGTGGACCGGTCCGAGGCGGCACGAGAGCTGGGCGTGCCCCACGGAGCCGCTCCCGCACTGGTCGAGAAGGCCTTCCGGCGGGCGGCGCGCGCCCGTCATCCCGACGTCGGCGGCGACCCGGTGGCGTTCCGCCGGGCGACCGAGGCGCGGGCCGTCCTGCTCCGGCCGCGGCCCGCCGATCCGCTCGATCGGGTGGTCCGGGTGCTGGTCAAGCACCACCCGGTGGTGCGGCTGATCGAGGTCCTGGCCCGCGCCATCGAGCGCCGGCCACCAGCTCGTTAGCGCTTCGTGAGCGCGGTTGGCCGGCCCTCGGTCGCCCCCTAGGGTCGATCAGCGACATGTGGACGCCGACCGCCCCGACCCTCGCCCTGCTCCGGGCCGCGACCAGCGCCGACGACGAGGACCAGGGCGCCGCCTACCGCTGGGTGCTCGAGCGCACCGAGAGCGAGGACTGGGCGTCGGTCGCCAGCTGGGTGGTCGACAAGCCGTTCCGCATCCTCCTCATCTGGATCGGGGCGTGGCTGCTGTCGCGCATCGTGCGCCGGCTGATCCGCCGCTTCTCGGACAAGCTGATCGGCGCCGTCGGCTCGGGCCGGCTCAAGAAGGCCCGCGACCGGGCGCCGAGCATCCTGATCAGCACCCAGGTCCCCAGCGTCCGCTCGGCGGCCCGGGCCGAGACGATCAGCGGCGTGCTCAAGAGCGTGTCGTCGGGCGTCATCTACATCTTCGCCTTCGTGTACACGCTCGAGGTGCTGGGGCTGAACCTCGGCCCGCTGATCGCCGGCGCCGGGGTCGTCGGCGTGGCCCTCGGCTTCGGCGCCCAGAGCCTGGTGCGCGACTTCCTGGCCGGCACCTTCATCCTGCTGGAGGACCAGTACGGCGTGGGCGACGCCGTCGACCTGGGCGACGCGGTCGGCACCGTCGAGGCCCTCAACCTGCGCACCACCCGCCTCCGCGACGTCAACGGCACCGTCTGGCACGTGCCCAACGGCGAGATCATGCGCGTCGGCAACCAGTCCCAGCAGTGGGCCCGGGCCGTGCTCGACATCACCGTCGCCCACGGGACCGACGTCGAGGCCGCCCTGAAGATCATGAAGGAGGTGGCCGACGAGGTGTCGGCCCGGCCGACCATGGCCCACGACGTTCTGGAGGAGGCCGAGATCTGGGGCGTCGAGGCCCTGACCCAGATGGGCATCACCCTCCGCCTCGTCATCAAGACCCTCCCCGGCCAGCAGTGGAAGGTCATGCGGGCGCTGCGCCAGGAGATCCGGGCCGCCCTCAAGCGCAACGGGGTCGAGCTGTCGGCCCCGCCCGGCGTGATCCCGCCCGCCGCCCCGCCGGCCTGATCCCGGCTGGGACGGCGCTCCGGTCCACCGCTACCGTGACCGGGCGATGGCCGACGACACCCGCCCCGATCTGGAGAAGGTGCACCCCCGCCCCGATCAGGCGGAGGAGCCGGCCGACGACGTCGGCGCCAGCAACGTCGACCTCGACGAGGCCCGCCACGCCGCCGGCCACGTCTCGCCGGCGGTGCCCGAGCCTGGCCACGAGCCGGACCACGGCCACGACCACGGGCACGACGACCACGGCGACCACCCGGTCGAGAACCCTCGGTGGGTGTTGGCCCCGGTGCTGGTCGGGCTGATCGTCGGGATCGTCCTGGTGATCCTGCTAACGGGCCTGGGCGGCGGCTCGGACTCGACCCCCTTCCACACGCTCTAGCCCCTTCGGGCGAGCCCGCGTTCCCTCGGGGGCGCTCCGCGCGAGAAGATGGTCCGGGTCGGTCGGCGGACGGGAGGCGCGCGCAATGGGCCAGGGCATGGCAGACGTGGACGTGGCGGTGGGGGGCGAAGGCCGCCTGGCCCGCCGGGCGCTCTCCGATGCGACCCTCCGGGAGCTTGGTCTCGACCCCGCCGACGACGCCGCCGAGACGGCCACCGATCCCGCCGACCCCGAGCCGCCGGCCCGGCGCCGTCGCAGCGGCAGCCCGGCCCGCCGGGGTCGTCTCGCCGTCGGCCTGCTCGTCCTGGCCGTGGCCGTGGCCGGCCCGCTGCTCGCCCGGGCCGGTGTGTCCGAGGCCCGCACCGAGGTCCGGGCCCAGGCCGCCGAGCGGTCCGGGGCGGCCGAGGAGCTGGCGTCGGTCGAGGCGGCCGAGCGGGCGGCCGAGGCCGAGGAGGCGGCGGCCCTCGACCTGGCCGCCCAGGCCCGGGCCGCCCACGACGAGCAGCGTGAGCGGCTGGCCGCCCTCGACCTCACCGAGGAGACGATCGACGCCTTCCTCGACGAGGTCACGGCCAACGCCGAGCTGGTCGAGTTCTGGCGCGACCGCACCGTCGGCGACGTCGACCGCCAGGCCCACGAGATCCCGGAGATGCAGGAGTGCATCCGCGTGGCGACCCAGGCCTTGAACCGCCAGTGGAACAGCGCGACCTTCGGCGACAGCCCGCCGCCCGCCCCTTCCGAGCTGTGCCGGGCGCTCCTCGCCGCCGGGACGTGACCCTGCGCCGCGTCGCCGGGTGGCTGGTCCTGGCGGGCCTGGTGGCGGCGGCCGTCGCCGTCACTACCGTCGCGGTCCAGGACCGGGCCGAGCTGCGGGAGCGGGCCCACCGGGCCGCCCACGACGCCACCGCCGACCTGATGGCGGTCGACCAGGACCTCGACGACATCGACGTGCTGGAGGCGTCGATCCGGGCCGCCGAGGCGGCCCAGGCCGACGACGACGCGGCGACGGTCGCCATCATCACCGCCCTCGACCAGCTGTCGACCCTGCGGGACCGCATCGCCCTGGCCGAGCTGGAGCTGGACCGGGTGGAGACGGTCAGCGCCGAGCAGGTGCGCCAGCTGCGGATCCTCCACTCCTGCGCCAACGCCCTGGAGCAGGTGCGGATCCGCATCCGCGACGGCGACACGTCCGGGGCGACCGCCTACCTGGCCGCCGGGAGCGACTCGTGCCGGGAGGCCGAGGCCCTGGCCGAGGGGCTGGCCGCGGCGCACCCGTTCGACTTCGCCGACCCGCAGGTCATGCCGGCCGACGGGGCGTACTACGCCTTCGGCACCAACGGCCCCGCCGGCACGGTCCAGGTGCTCTCCTCGACCGACCTGAGCAAGTGGGAGGTGCGGGGCTCGGCCCTGCGGGGCCTGCCGGCGTGGGCCCGGCCCGGCTTCACCTGGGCGCCGGCCGCCATCAAGACCGGCAGCACCTACACGCTCTTCTACACCGTGCGGCAGCTGGGCTCGGAGAAGCAGTGCATCACCCGGGCCACCGCCACCGCCCCGGCCGGCCCCTACGAGGACACCTCGACCGGCCCGCTGATCTGCCAGCTCGGCGAGGGCGGGTCGATCGATCCCAGCCCCTTCTACAACGAGACCGGCACCCTCCACCTGACCTGGAAGAGCGAGGGCGAGACGATCGGGGGCGGGGCCAAGCTCTGGAGCGCGCCGCTGGCCCCGGACGGGTCGAAGCTGGCCTTCTTCCCCGTCGCGCTGCTGAGCGTCGACCGCGAGTGGGAGGGCCGCACGATCGAGGGCCCGTCGATGGCCAAGGCCGGCGACACGTGGGTCCTCCTCTACTCGGGCAACCGGTGGGACACCGGCGCCTACGCCACCGGCTACGCCACCTGCGCGGGCCCGGTCGGCCCCTGCTCCAAGCCCGAGGACAACCGGGTCCTGCGCTCCGACGGCGAGCGGGAGGGCCCCGGCGGGGCCGAGCTGTTCCGCACCGCGGGCGGCCAGCTCAAGGTCGCCTACGCGGCCTGGGACGCCGGGGACGTGGGCATCCCCAACCCCCGCCGGCTGCACCTGGGGACGGTCAGCATGACCCCCCTCGGGCTCCGGATCAGCTAGCTCGCCGGCGGCTCGGCCAGCGTGACCGCGACGGCGACCTCGTCGCCCTCGACCCAGCTGATCGTGCCGATGCGGCCGGCATCGACGATGTCCTGCTCGGCCTGGCGGGCGGCGGCCAGCCAGCCGGCCGGTCCGGTGACGACGACCGAGGCGACGTCGGCCCGCATCGAGACCTTGGCGTCGGACTTGGCCTTGCGGACCTCGCCGAGGATGGTCGACGCCGCGGCCAGGACCTCGGGATCGCCCCCGTCGGCGGCCGCCCGCAGCTCGTCGGCCCGGGGCCACGGCGCCCGGTGGATCGAGCCCTCCTGCCACCACGACCAGACCTCCTCGGTGGCGTAGGGGAGGATCGGGGCGAACAGGCGCAGCAGGGTGCTGAGGGCCAGGGCGAGGGTGGCCCGGGCCGAGGCGGCGGCGGTGTCGCCCGGGTCCTCGCCGTAGGCCCGGGTCTTGACCAGCTCCAGGTAGTCGTCGCAGAAGCCCCAGAAGAGCTCCTCGGTGCGCTGGAGGGCGCGGGCGTAGTCGTAGCCGTCGAAGGCCTTGGTGGCCTCGTCGACCAGGGTGGCGAGGGCGACCAGGACGCTGCGGTCGAGGGCCTCGGTCGGCGTGGCCCCCTCGGGCGCCGGGCCCAGGTTGAGGGCGAAGCGGCTGGCGTTGAGGATCTTGATGGCCAGCCGGCGGCCGATCTTCATCTGCCCGGTGTCGAAGGCGGTGTCGGTGCCGGGGCGGCCGTTGGCGGCCCAGTAGCGGACGGCGTCGGAGCCGTGCTGCTGGAGCAGGTCCAGCGGGACGACGACGTTGCCCTTCGACTTCGACATCTTCTTGCGGTCGGGGTCGAGGATCCACCCGCTGAGGGCGGCGTTGGCCCACGGCGGGCCGTCGGTCTCGAAGTGGCTGCGGACCATGGTGGAGAACAGCCAGGTCCGGATGATGTCGTGGCCCTGGGGGCGCAGGTCCATCGGGTAGGTCCGGGCGAAGAGGTCCTCGTCCTCCTCCCAGCCGCAGGCCAGCAGCGGGGTCAGCGACGAGGTGGCCCACGTGTCGAAGACGTCGGGGTCGCCGGTGAAGCCGCCGGGCTGGTCGCGCTGGGCGTCGTCGTAGCCGGGCGGGACGTGCGACTGCGGGTCGATCGGGAGCGATGCGTCGTCGGGGACCAGCGGGCTGTCGTGGTCGGGGACGCCATGCTCGTCGAGCCGGTACCAGAGGGGGACCGGGACGCCGAAGAAGCGCTGCCGGGAGATCAGCCAGTCGCCGTTGAGCCCCTCGACCCAGTTCTCGTAGCGGTGGCGCATGTACTCGGGGTGCCAGACGACCTCCCGGCCCCGGGCGACCAGCGCGTCCCGCAGCTCGGCCGAGCGGCCACCGTTGCGGATGTACCACTGCCGGGTGGTGACGATCTCGAGCGGCTTCTCGCCCCGCTCGTAGAACTTGACCGGGTGGGTGATCTTCTCGGGCTCGCCCTGGAGGGCGCCGGTCTCGCGCAGGATCTCGACCATGACCTGCTGGGCGCCGCCGCTGGCCTTGCCGGCGAAGCGGGCGTAGGCGGCCCGGGCCTCGTCGGTCTCCAGCCAGGCCGGCGGCTCGAAGGCGAAGCGCCCGTCCTTGCCGATGACGGCCCGGGTGGGCAGGTCGAGCTCGCGCCACCAGGTGACGTCGGTGGTGTCGCCGAAGGTGCAGATCATGGCGATGCCGGTGCCCTTCTCGGGCTGGGCCAGGCCGTGGGCCCGGATCGGGATCTCGACGCCGAAGACCGGGGTGCGGACCGTGGTGTCGAACAGCGGCTGGTAGCGCTCGTCGTCGGGGTGGGCGACGAGGGCGACGCAGCTGACGAGCAGCTCGGGCCGGGTCGTGGAGATGACGACGTCGCCCTGACCGTCGGTGCGGGCGAAGGCGACGTCGTGGTACGCAGCCGGGCGGTCCCGGTCCTCGAGCTCGGCCTGGGCGACGGCGGTCTGGTACGTCGTGTCCCAGAGGCTCGGTGCCTCCTGGCTGTAGGCCTCGCCCCGCTCCAGGTTGCGGAGGAAGGCCCGCTGGCTGACCCGCTGCGTGCGGGTGCCGACCGTCGTGTACTGGTGCGACCAGTCGACGCTCAGCCCGACGAGGCGGAACAGCTGCTCGAAGACCAGCTCGTCCTCGGCGGTGAGCCCGTGGCACAGCTCGATGAAGTTGCGCCGGCTGATCGGGACGAAGTCCTGGCGCTTCTTGGCCGCCTCGGCCGGGGGCGTGAAGTCGGGGTCGTAGGGGACCGTCGGGTCGCAGGTGACGCCGTAGTAGTTCTCGACCCGGCGCTCGGTGGGCAGGCCGTTGTCGTCCCACCCCATCGGGTAGAAGACGTCCTTGCCGATCATCCGCTGGTAGCGGGCGATGGTGTCGGTGTGGGTGTAGCTGAAGATGTGCCCGACGTGGAGCGAGCCCGAGGCCGTCGGCGGCGGGGTGTCGATCGAGTACACCTCGGCCCGCGGCCGATCGCCGGCGAAGCGGTAGGTGCCCTCGGCCTCCCACCGCTCGATCCAACGGCTCTCGAGGCCTTCGAGGGCCGGCTTGTCCGGGACCTGCCACGTCATCGTCGCAGGGTACCGGTGGTCCCGGGGGGCGTCCGAACCGGTTGGCGCGCCCGGCCGGCGGGTGGAGCCGCACGTCACGTCGGACTCGGGACCTTCGGCCCTAGGGGCGATCGGCCGCTCGGGCGACGCTGACCCCGAGCCACCCGCAACGGGGTGGGTGGCCGAGAAGCGGAGGAGACGACGTGAGCCAGACCGACACCGCCGGCGAGAGGACGGTCGATCGCCGGCTCTTCATGGGCCTGATGGCCGGAGGCGTGGGCGGGGCGACCCTCGTCGGCGGCACGGCGCTGGCCGCCTGGCCGACCGATGCGTCGTCGTCGGCCTCGGCCGCCGGTGGCCACAGCGGCCACGACATGGGCGAGCAGGCCGACACCGGCTCGTCCGAGGGCGAGTCGCTGAGCGTCGACGAGATGGACGCCATGCACTCCGACGGGATCGACCAGTTCCTCGCCAACATCGAGTCGCCGATCACCGAGGGCAAGGGCGCCGTCGACGCCGAGTGGACGATGGACGGCGACACCCGGGTCTTCGAGCTGACCGCGTCGGAGGTCGACTGGGAGGTCACGCCCGGCCAGCTGGAGAAGGCGATGGCCTACAACGGCATCGTCCCCGGCCCGACCATCCGCTGCGTCGAGGGCCAGAAGGTCCGCATCCTGGTCACCAACGAGCTGGAGGAGAGCACGGCGGTCCACTGGCACGGCCAGCGGGTGCCCAACGCCATGGACGGCGTCCCCTTCATCACCCAGCCGCCGATCAAGCCGGGCGAGACCTTCACCTACGAGTTCACCGCCGGGCCCTTCGGCTCGCACATGTACCACTCGCACCACAACTCCGCCGAGCAGGTCTCGCGGGGGTTGCTCGGCGCCCTGATCGTCGAACCGGCGGACCCGGCCGACGAGCCCGAGCACGACCGGGACTACCTCTACATCCTCAACGACGCCCTCGGCGGCTTCACGATCAACGGCAAGGGCTTCCCGGCCACCGACGCCTACGTCGCCGACTTCGGCGAGCGGGTCCGGTTCCGGTTCATGAACGAGGGGACGATGGTCCACCCCATCCACCTCCACGGGCTGACCTTCGAGGTCTTCGCCCGGGACGGCTACCCGGTGCCCCAGCCCTTCCTGTGCGACACCCTCACGGTGGCGCCCGGCGAGCGGTGGGACGTCACCGTCATCGCCGACAACCCGGGCACGTGGCCCTTCCACTGCCACATCCTCACCCACGCCGAGAGCCCCCACGGGATGTTCGGCATGGTCACCGTCTTCGTCGTCTCCGAGGAGGGAGCATGAGCACCACCACCGACGAACGGTCGGTCGAGGCACCGGCCACCGAGGTCTCGGCACCCGTCGAGAAGAGCGGCCCGACCTTCGAGGCCATCGCCGTCATCGCCCTGGTCGTGGCCTTCGGCGCCGTGATCGTGTCCATCTTCGCCATGGGGCTGGCCGCCCGCTCGATCGACGAGCACCGGGCCGTCCCCGCCGGCGGCGCCGGGGGCGGCGGTCCCGTTGCCGTCGCCCTCGACGAGTTCACCATCGCCCCGGCGCCGATCACGGTGTCGGCCGGCGGCTCGCTGGCCGTCAGCAACGAGGGCACGACGACCCACGACCTGACCGTCGAGGACCAGGACCTGACCACCGGGACCCTCGACGCCGGCGGCTCGGGCGAGCTCGACCTGAGCACCCTCCCCGCCGGCACCTACACCGTGTTCTGCTCGATCCCCGGGCACCGGGAGTCGGGCATGGAGGACGAGGTCACCATCGGCTGACCTGGTGAGCCGATGGGTCGGCTCCTCCTCGTCCTCTGCGGCGTCGCCACCGCCTCCTGCACCGGCGGTGGCGATGCCGCGTCCGGGGACGGGATCTGGCAGCCGTCGCCCTCGGATCGCTGGCACATCCAGTACGCCGGCGAGCTGGAGGTGCCCGAGGGCGTCGACGTGGTCGACCTCGACATGGAGGAGACGTCGGCCTCGGTGATCGCCGGGCTGCACGACGACGGGATCAAGGTCGTCTGCTACCTCTCGGCCGGGTCGTGGGAGCCGTACCGGGCCGACGCCGACGCCTTCCCCGAATCCCTGCTCGGCGAGGCCTACGAGGGGTGGGAGGACGAGCGCTGGTTCGACATCCGGGCGCCGGCGCTCCGTCCCCTGCTGTCGGCGCGCATCTCGACCGCGGCCGACAAGGGCTGCGACGCCGTCGACCCCGACAACGTCAACGGCTTCGAGAACGACACCGGCTTCCCGCTGACCGCCGCCGACCAGCTGGAGTTCAACCGCTGGCTGTTCGCCGAGGTCCACGACCACGGCATGGCCGTCGGCCTCAAGAACGACCTGGCCCAGGCGGCCGAGCTGATCGACGAGGTCGAGTTCCAGGTCAACGAGGAGTGCATCCAGTACGACGACTGCGCCGCCCTCTCGGTCTTCACCGACGCCGGCAAGCCCGTCTGGAGCATCGAGTACGAGGGCTCCCCCGAGGAGGTCTGCGCCGAGGCCGAGCGGCTCGGCTTCGCCACCTGGATCAAGGACCTCGCCCTCACCGCCGCCGGCCACGAGTGCCCGGTGCCCCAGTGAGCGGGCCGCGAGATCCGCGGGCTACGGACTGGGCAGCGGTGAGGCGAAGGCGACGAGGAGCGACCACGCCCCGATCGTGAACGCCCCAGCGACCACGAACGCAACGAAGACCTTGCGAACCTTGTAGAGGCTCGCGACATTCTCTGCGACCTGCTGATGCAGATCGAAGACCACCTGGTTCACGACGTCTTGTGAGTCCCAGACGTGGGTGTTCTTCCATTCGCCGTCCTGCTGGACGAAGACGTCACGAATGTAGAGGCCGCTCAAGAAGACATTGCGCTTCCCCATGAGCAGGAGCAACACAGCCAGCATCGCAAAGAGGGCGAAGCTCCCGATCCCGCCATAGAGGAAAACAGGGTTGAACGAATCACGATCGAGGTCTCGCAACGCGGTGCCCGCGAGAAACGCCAGCCCACCGAGGACGGCCGCGAAGATGGCGGTGACACGGGTCTTCACCGGCTCGAGGAGACGACTCGATTCCTTCAGCTCCTCGATTCCCACGCGAAGGGCAAGGTCCAAGACCTCGCCATCGCGCCGGTGCTGCCCGGCATCGACACCGCTCGGATGGGTCGCCCCCGCCCCGGTGCTCCCATCAGCCGGACGCTCGGCCTCCGCGTTCGATGGTGGAGCGGGCAGGTGAGCCGGGGCGGGTCGCTCGGTAGCGAAGCCCTCACCGTTGGCGTCCTCCATGGTCCGAAGCCTATCCCTGGGGCTCAAGTCGAGCCTGTCATGACGTCCGACACGCGCTTGGGGTGTCGTGGCATCGGTTGTAGGTTCAGCTCCCGTGTCCGACGAGCCTGAGGGGCAGAAGCCGCCTCGACCCGCAGCGCCCCCGACCCGGCCGCCCCGTCCCAAGGTCGATGAGGACGAGAAGAAGAAGTACACCAAGCCGGTGCCGGCGCTGCACGCCCCGGTGCTCGACGTTCCTCTGCGGGAATCCCGGGTGATCGACATCAACCGAGTCGCCAAGGTCGTGAAGGGCGGACGACGATTCTCCTTCACCGCCCTCGTCGTCGTCGGCGACGGGGCTGGTCACGTTGGTCTCGGCTACGGAAAGGCGTCGGAGGTGCCTTTGGCCATCCAGAAGGGCGCCGAAGCGGCAAAGAAGAACCTCTTTGCAGTTCCGATTGCCGGAAGCACGGTCGTGCATCCGATCGTGGGAAAGCAAGGAGCGGCCAGGGTCCTGTTGAAGCCGGCTGCACCTGGTACCGGCGTGATCGCAGGTGGTGCGGCTCGAGCAATCCTGGAGGAAGCTGGAATTCACGATGTCCTCTGCAAGTCGCTCGGTTCGGCCAATCACATAAACGTCGCCCGAGCGACGATCAATGGATTGAAGGCCTTGAAGCGTCCTGACGATGTCGCCAGGCTCCGAGGAAAGGCGCCCGAGGATTTCGTCCCGCGTGGATTGCTCGCTGCCTACACCGAATCGGAGCGATCTGGTCGGTCGTCGTAGGTCGTGGCCCGGCGTCGGCCATGATCGGGGGATGACCGCAGGAGGGACGCCACCGGGGCTGGAGGAGATCCGGCTCTACGACACCCGCACCCGCTCGGTCCGGCCGCTGGAGCCGATCGAGCCGGGGAAGGTCGGCATCTACACCTGTGGGCCCACCGTCTACGCCCCGCAGACGCTCGGCAACATGCGCAGCCAGCTGGTGCCGGACCTGCTGCGGCGGGTGCTGCTGGCCGCCGGGTACGACGTCACCTTCGTCACCAACATCACCGACGTCGGCCACCTCGTCTCCGACGCCGACGACGGCGACGACAAGATGGAGAAGGCGGCCGCGGCGAGCGGGGAGACGGCGGCCGACATCGCCGCCCGCTACGCGGCGCAGTGGGCCGACGACCGGCGCCGGCTGGGGTGCTTGGAGCCCGACATCCTGCCCAAGGCGGCCGACCACATCGCCGAGCAGATCGCCATGGTCGAGACGCTCGAGGCCAAGGGCCACACCTACGTGATCGACGACGGCGTCTACTTCGACACCTCGACCTTCCCGGCCTACGCCGACTTCGCCGGGCTGCGCCTCGACGACCTCGAGGCCACCGGTCGGATCGACAGCATCGAGGCCAAGCGCCACCCGGCCGACTTCGCCCTCTGGAAGCTGACCCCGCCCGGCGTGAACCGCCAGCAGGAGTGGGACTCGCCGTGGGGCCGGGGCTTCCCGGGCTGGCACATCGAGTGCTCGGCCATGGCGACCAAGTACCTGGGCGAGCGGTTCGACATCCACACCGGTGGGATCGACCACGTCCGGGTCCACCACACCAACGAGGTGGCCCAGAGCGAATGCGCCCTCGACGTGCACCCGTGGGTCGGCCACTGGGTCCACACCGAGTTCCTCGACCTCGGCGGCGAGAAGATCTCCAAGTCGAAGGGCCACGTGCTGGTGGTCGACACGCTGGTCGACGACGGGATCGACCCGCTCGCGTTCCGCTACTTCTCACTCCAGGGCCACTACCGCCAGAACCAGGCCTTCTCGATCGAGGCCGTCCGTTCCGCCGGCACCGCGCTGACCCGCCTCCGCCGCATCGCCGCCGAGGCCCGCGCCGCCGGCGGTCCGGCGTCGGCGTCCTCGTCCTCGGGTCTCCTGGAGGCCCGGCGGGCGTTCTGGGCGGCGCTGGCCGACGACCTCAACGCCCCGGCCGCGGTCGCCTCGCTGTGGGAGGCGGTGCGGGACCCGGCGCTGACGCCGGCCGATCGGGCCGCCCTGCTGGCCGAGGCCGACACGGTCCTGGCCGTCGGCCTCGACGTCGACCCCGACGCCGACCAGAGCGGCTCCGACGAGCGCATCGACGCCCTGGTCGCCGAGCGGGCCGCGGCCCGGGCGGCCAGGGACTTCGCCACGTCCGACCGCATCCGCGACGAGCTGGCCGCCGAGGGCATCGAGGTGGTCGACACCGCCGCCGGCGCGACCTGGCGCCGCCGCTAGACGCGACGAACGCCTGGCCGTGAGGGCCAGGCGTTCGACGTGGCTCGGTGGGGGATCCGAGATCTGGTGGCCTCAGCCGGGGATCAGTCCGCCTCCGGGGCAGAGGATCGGCAGCAGGGTGCACACCGGGCCCGGCGCCGTGGTGGGGGGCGGGGGCTGCGTGGTGGGCGTGGGCGGCTGGGTCGTCGGGGTCGGGGGCTGCGTCGTCGGGGTGGGCGGCTGGGTGGTGGGCGTGGGCGCCGGGCTGGTGGTCGGCGTCGGCGTCGACCCGCCTCCGATACCCGCTCCGCCGCCGCCCGAACCCGATCCACCGGGGCCGGCGGCCGGGGCGCCACCGGTCGACCCGCCGGCGCTCGGGGCACCGCCACTGCCGCCGAGCAGGTCGCCCGAGGACGAGGTGGGCCGGGTCCCGCTGCGCTCGCCGGCGGCGGTGGTGCCGGGTCAGGCGGTGGACCCGGGGGCACCGGGGGCGTCCGGGTCGTCGACGGCCGTCGAGCTGACCGCCGGGACGACGCCGCCGTCGTCGAGCAGGTCGCCCTGGCCCCGCGCGTCGCCGGTGGGCGAGTCGGCGGCGATCTGCTCGCTGCGGGCCGGACCCGACTCGGCCGGGGTGCTGGTCAGCAGGCTGCCCATGGCCGAGGCGGTGAGGATGCCGGCGGCGAGGGCGGCCAGCACCCGGGTGCGGGTGGGCGTCGAGCCGGCGGTGACCAGGCTGCCCCGGCCCGACCTGCGCCGCTCCGGCAGCGTCAGCTCGTCGTCGTCCCGGGGCCCGAAGAAGTCGACGGCCGGCTCGGCGGGCGTCACCGCGGCCGATGCGGCGGCGGCCGCCGTGACCCGTGAGCTCGCCGCTGCGGTCGTCGGCCCGGCGGCCGTGGCCAGGGCGAGATCGCCGACCGGGTCGGAGACCTCCGGTCGCTCGGCGGCGGCCTCCGCGCCGGCCGCGTCGGCCCACGGCACGAACCCGTCGTCGCCCGAGCCCCCGGCCGTCGTGGCTGCGCCCGTCGTCTCGGCGCCGATGGGCAGCAACACGGGGGGCGGGGGCGTGGCCGGAGCGACCTCGGCGGTGGCCCGGGCCCGGCGCCGGCGGGTCGTGCGCGAGGTGCGGGACCCGGCCCGGCCCAGGGCGTCGCCCATCCGCCCGAGGGGGACGTCGAGACGGGAGAGCACGGCGGTGAGCGGGTGGCGCTCGGGGATGGTCAGGCCGATGCCCTGCCACTCGTGCCAGGCGTCGGCGGTGGCCGCGGCCAGGCCGGCCGGCGTCTCGAGGGCCAGCGTCGCGGCGGCCTGGCGGGCCGCCGGCGTGACCTCGTCGAGCGCCGGCGTCGGGAGGTCGGGGGCGGCGGTCACGGCGGCGACGGCATCCTCGTCGCTCCAGTCCCGGGCGGTGGTGAGCCACAGGGCGACCCGGGTGCCGGGGTCGAGGGCGCGGAGGGCGGTCGGGAGCTGCTCGACCAGGTCGGCCTCGTCGATGCGGGCGGTGGCGGCCAGCTCGAAGGCGGCGGCGACCAGGGCCCGCTCGACGCAGGCATCGGGATCGCCGATCCCGGCGGCCACGCCGGCCAGCGTGCGGGTGAAGGCCCGGGCCGTGGCCCGGGTGGCGGTGCTGCCGTCGGCCGCGGCGAGGGCGGCGACGGTCCAGACCCGGTCGTGGAAGCGGTCGGCCAGGGCGACGAACGCCCCGCTGTCGCCGTAGGCGGCCTTGTCGGCCAGGTGCCCGTCGGACAGGTGGTCGAACCGGTGTGCCTCCCGGTCGGTCATGGTGGGCCTCCGTCAGGACCGGGCCCCGTGCCCGGCGTCACCGTCAGTGTTCGACGGCTGGTCAGCCCGCTCCTGCTGCGGTGGGCTGGCATCGTCTGCGGCCCTGGGCGTAGCCTGGTTACTGCGCGGTAACTTCTGTGCCGACGCCCCGAGCCCTAGACACCCCTGGAGGGTCAACATGGCCGAGTTCTCCCTGGCCCTCAACGAGGACCAGATCCAGATCCAGAAGTGGGTCCACGACTTCGCCGAGTCGGTCGTGCGCCCCGCCGCCGAGGAGTGGGACGAGCGGGAGGAGTTCCCGTGGCCCATCGTCGAGGAGGCCGCCAAGATCGGTCTCTACGGCTTCGACTTCATGGCCCAGGCCATGCTCGGCGATCCCACCGGCCTCACCATGCCGGTCGCCATCGAGGAGCTGTTCTGGGGCGACGCCGGCATCGGCCTGTCGATCTTCGGCTCCGGCCTGGCCGCCGCCGGCATCGCCGGCAACGGGACGCCCGAGCAGGTCATGGAGTGGGTCCCACAGTGCTACGGCACGCCCGAGAAGGTCCAGCTGGGCGCCTTCTGCGTGTCCGAGCCCGACGCCGGCTCCGACGTCTCCTCGCTCCGCACCCGGGCCGTCTACGACGAGGCCAAGGACGAGTGGGTCCTCAACGGCACCAAGGCGTGGATCACCAACGGTGGCATCGCCGACATC